>NZ_JAWOTA010000043.1:0-25641 GCF_033338635.1 Vibrio sp. Vb1755
GCACTAACTTGCGCTACTCTAGCTCCAACAGCAATGGCTGCTGAAGAAGTGAACGTCTACTCTTACCGTCAACCTTTCCTAGTTGAACCTATGTTCAATGAGTTCACTAAAGAAACTGGCATCAAAGTAAACGTAAAATTTGCTAAAAAAGGCTTAGCAGAAAAGCTAGCTCAAGAAGGTGAGTACAGCCCTGCTGACGTTATTCTTACGACAGACATCAGCCGTCTAGCTGAACTGACAAACAAAGGTTTAGTTCAGAAAGTCGATAGCAAAATCATTGAAGAAAACGTACCTGCTCAATACCAAGATAAAGAGAATGAGTGGTTTGCTCTAACTCTACGTTCTCGTAGCGTTTATTCATCACGTGATCGCGTAGGTAAACTAGGCGCAGATTTCAACTACGCAGACTTAGCTAAGCCAGAGTTCAAAGGTAAAATTTGTACTCGTAGCGGTAAGCACCCGTACAACGTTTCTCTAGTTTCAGCAATGATTGCTCACAATGGCGAAGCAGAAACCAAAGAGTGGTTGGAAGGCGTGAAAGCAAACCTTGCTCGCAAACCACAAGGCAACGACCGTGCACAAGTTAAAGCGATCAAAGAAGGCCTATGTGATGTTTCTCTAGGTAACAGCTACTACCTAGGTAAAATGGTTAACGACAAAGAGCAAAAAGCTTGGGCTGATGCAGTTTACATCAACTTCCCTAACCAAGAGACTACAGGCACTCACGTGAATATCTCTGGTATGGCGATGGCGAAGTACTCTCCAAACAAAGACAATGCTGTGAAGCTAATGGAATTCCTAACGGGTGACAAAGCGCAGCAAATGTACGCAGAAGTTAACTATGAGTACCCAGTTAAAGAAGGCGTGAAGCGTTCTGAGCTTGTGGAATCTTGGGGTGACTTTAAAGCAGACAAGCTTTCTCTAGACGATATTGCAGCCAACCACGAAGCGGCAATTAAGCTATTAGACGAAGTGAAATTTGACCTTTAATTCCTTGTGGGGGTATAACAGTACCCCCATTTGATTAAAGGATATGAGATGTATTTGCAACAGCATTTGTATTTCATACAGCCTTGCAGTAATTAGGCGATGAAAGATAAACACTCTTTATGGAAAACCAGTAGTGGGGTAATAACTCTGCTACTGGTTTTGCCGATCTTAGCGATCTTCTACACCGCGATTGGTGAAACGGATGATTTGTTTGCTCATTTAATGGCAACGGTCATGCCGACTTATATTTTTAACACGGTTGCGCTAACTGTTGGCGTAATGGTGCTGTCCTTAATTCTTGGTATTCCAAGCGCTTGGATAATGGCCATGTGTAAACTGCCGACCGAAAAATGGTTGCAGTGGGCATTGGTACTACCTCTTGCAATGCCAGGTTATATCATTGGTTATATTTTTACTGATTGGTTTGATTTTGCAGGCCCGATTCAGATCTTTTTGCGTGATGTAACCGGATGGGGACCTGGCGAGTATTGGTTCCCTGACATTCGTACGTTGCCTGGTGCGACCTTTGTGTTGGCTTTGGTGTTGTATCCTTACGTGTATTTATTGTGCCGGGCTGCGTTTATGGAGCAAAATGTCTCTTTATTGCAAAGCGCGCGTTTGCTCAAGTGCTCTCCATGGGAAAGTTTTTGGCGCATCTCGATGCCGTTAGTAAGACCCTCTATCGCAGTGGGTTTATCATTGGTCGCAATGGAGACCATTGGTGACTTTGGTACGGTAAGTTACTTCGCGGTGAATACGTTAACCACAGCGGTCTACGATACTTGGTTGGGGTACTCTAATCTTAATGCGGCAGCCAAGATTTCTGCCATGATGCTCGTCATTGTAGTACTGCTTCTTAGTGCCGAACGATACAGCCGCCGTAAACAAAAGCTTTTTCAAAGCCAATTTAACAGTCACGAAGATTTTCGTTACGAGTTGACGGGCTGGAAAAAGTGGACCGCACTAGTTTGGTGCTGGGGCTTGGTTTCGGTCGCGTTTATTTTGCCGCTACTACAGCTGATTGATTATGCGATCACTTATTTTGCGCAGAGTTGGACCTCAGAGTTTCGTGAATACGCATGGAATAGCTTAGTTGTGTCTGTTATTGCTGCGATTATTGGTGTTGCTGTCGCACTGATCGTTAACTTTACCCATCGAGTCAGTGGTAAACGAGAAAGCTTGGCATTTATGCGTCTTTCTTCTATGGGCTATGCAGTACCAGGAACGGTACTAGCCATCGGTGTGATGGTCGCTGTGCTGTTTATGGATCATCGTGTCAACGATGTTGCTAAAGCCATGGAGTGGGGAAGGCCGGGACTTATCTTTTCTGGTTCCATGTTCGCACTAGTATTTGCCATGGTTGTGCGCTTTTCCGCGGTAGCGATTGGTAGTATCGAAAGTAATTTAAATAAAATTTCTCCGTCGTTAGATATGGCATCGCGCACTATGGGTTGTAAGCCCAATGCCATGCTGTGGCGCGTGCACTTTCCGCTGGTTAAGCGCGGTGCACTGATTGCGGCTTTATTAGTGTTTATCGAGTCGATGAAAGAGCTTAATGCGGCTTTGTTACTTCGTCCGTTTAACTTTGAAACACTAGCCACATACGTTTATAACTTCGCCTCGGATGAGCATTTAGAATTGGCCGCTTTGCCAGCGGTTCTGTTGGTTCTTGTTGGGTTGATCCCGCTTGTTGTTGTTAACCGTTCACTGGAGCAAAATCACTGATGAGCTGTGCATTATCAATTAAAAACCTAACGTGCCAATATGACGATCAAACCGTACTCGAATCATTGTCTCTTGAGGTAGAACAAGGGCAGATTGTCTGTTTGCTAGGAGCAAGTGGTTGTGGGAAAACAACACTATTAAAGGCCGTTGCGGGATTATTGCCGTTAACCTCAGGCGAAATGAGTCTAAATTGCGTCACAATTGATGATGGGGAAAACTGGTTGCCGCCAGAACAGCGTAATATAGGGATGATTTTCCAAGATTACGCACTTTTTCCTCACTTGACGGTGGAGCAAAACATTGCCTTTGGCTTAAAGCAGTGCTCGACAAAAGAGAAAAATGCCAAAGTTCAAGAAATGTTAGAACTCGTGCATCTTCAAGGTTATGGCGATCGTTATCCTCACCAATTGTCTGGCGGTCAGCAGCAGCGTGTTGCGATTGCTCGCTCATTAGCTTACAGCCCAGACTTACTGTTACTGGATGAACCGTTTTCTAATATTGATACGCAAGTTCGCCATGAGTTGATAAGTGAGATCCGTAAGATTTTTAAGGCGCAAGGCGTGACTGCCATTTTTGTTACGCATAGCCGTGAAGAGGCTTTTGCTTTCGCCGATAAAATGGCAGTGATGAACAATGGAGTCATCGAGCAATATGGCACAGCATCTGAGCTTTACTACCAGCCTTCAAGTAAGTTTGTCGCTGATTTCTTAGGTGGTGGCAGTTACCTTGCTGCTAAACGGGTTTCGAATTCAGAATATGAAACCCACTTGGGCGTGGTTGAAGCCACGGCTCAACAAGATATTCCAGTACAGGCGGAGTGCTCTTTACTGCTAAGACCGCAGCATGTGCAAATTCAATCCGATGAAGATAGTTCGGTAACCGTATTGGAACAGCATTTTATGGGTGATCACTGCCGTTATGTGATTAACGCGAATGGTGACCGTTTGTTAGCTACAGCTTCGCAAGCATTAAATATAGGTGAGTCCGTCGCGGTGAAAATTGAAACGCAAGGCGTCCTGGCATTTGCTTAACGCTCCTGAGTATCTTTGCTATCTCGTTTACGACTTTCCAACATACAATAAAAAAGCCCGGCAGTGGGGCCGGGCAAGTGCTCTTCTCCTGTTGATGAGCGCCTTTTCAGACAGTGTTGACTCTCATCATAGTGCTCGAAGCGGGCACAAGGTTCAGTTATAAAGACAAGAAGTCTTTAAACTGTTGAAGAACACGTTCCGCAGTGTCCTTATCTTGCATCTCTGCAAAAATTCGTAGCAGTGGCTCAGTGCCAGAGAAGCGAGCGATGATCCAACCGCCGTTTTTGAAGTAGACTTTCGCACCATCTTCATAGCTGACTTTTTCGATTTCAAACTCAAACTCAGGCAACTGTTTTTCAACATAAATTTTGTTGAACAGAATGTCCTTTTGCGCTGGTTTGAACTTACAATCGCCTTCTGCCATGTAGGCATAGCCGTACTTGCTGTAGATTTCATCCAGCAACTCAGACAGCTTCTTGCCGGTTACTGAAATCATTTCTACCAATAGACTTGATGCGAATACGCCGTCTTTACCTTTGATGTGGCCGCGAATGGTTAGGCCGCCAGAGCTTTCCCCGCCAATCAGTGAGTCATCCGCTTCCATTTTGGAACTGATGTGCTTAAAGCCTACAGGAACCTCAAAGCATTTTTCGCCATGATCTTCGGCGACTTTATCGAGAAGGTGTGTGGTTGCGATGTTACGTACCACGGAGCCTTTCCAGCCTTTGTATTCAAGTAGGTAGTAGTAAAGCAGCAGTAGCACTTCATTTGGATGAATGAAGTTACCTTTTTCGTCGATAATGCCAAGACGGTCCGCATCGCCATCAGTACCGATGCCAATATCGTAACCTTGCTCTTTTACTAGGTGCATCAAACGGTAGAGTGTTGCAGCGCTTGGCGAAGGCATTAACCCACCGAAGTCTGGGTTTTTGCCATCGTTAATCACATCAACGTCACAGCGGCCGTTGATTAATACGGTTTGCAGTGCGTTTTTCGCGACACCAAACATTGGGTCGATCAAAACACGTAGATTCGCCTTCTTGATCGCTTCGATGTCGATAAAGTCGATGATTGAGTCAACGAATTCGTTCATCGGGTTGATGATTTCAATCAGCTTATCTTCAACCGCTTGTTCAAAGTCGACGCTTTTTACATCTTGCACAGTGAGCGCGTCTATTTGTGATTCGATTTTTTGGGTGATGATTTCATCTGCGTCACGACCGCCTTCAATGAAGACTTTAATGCCGTTGTAATCGGCAGGGTTGTGTGATGCGGTAATACATGCCGAGTATGCGCAGCCCATTTCTTTCGCTTTAAACATTACGATAGGTGTTGGGACAAATTTGTCGATAAAGCTAACCACAATGCCGTTTGCTGCTAGAACTTCAGCGAACCAACGACCTGCTTTATCGGAAAGAAAACGACGGTCATAGCCAATCACAAAACCGCGATCAGCAACCGATTCGTTATTCGTGATGTTTGCAACTGCTTGAGCGACCAAACGTACATTATCTTTGGTGAACTCCTCACCGATAAATGCACGCCAACCGCCTGTACCAAATTTGATCATGATTCGATCCTCGATAAGAGCGGCATCCCACCGCCTCTTAAATCTTTGCTAGCGAACCGATGCACTTCTCAAACTCAAGTGCATCGGATAAATCAAAAGGGGAAAAGCTCTCCCCCAAAAGATGATTAACCTAGAGTAACGATAACTTCGTTTACTGAACCTTCCGCTTGAACTGGTACAGAGGCACCATTCACTGCTTCACCGTTCACAGTAATCGACTTAACGCCTTTGCTTACTGAGTCTGGGTTAACGACTTTGATGTTGTACGTTGCACCTAGCCATTGACGAGTCACTTCGAAACCAGGCCAGTTCGTTGGGATACATGGATCGATAGTTAGGCCATCGAAGCCTGTACGCACACCAAGGATAAAGTTGGTAACAGCGAAGTAAGCCCAGCCTGACGTACCTGTTAACCATGGGTGGTTTGCACGACCGTGGTCTTGGTGGTCACGACCCATGATGAACTGTACGTATGAGTATGGTTCTGCAATACGTTTTTCGATGATGTCGTTCTGGTTGTATGGGTTTAGCGCATCGTAGAACTTCATTGCACGATCACCACGACCCAGTTTCGCTTCAGCTACCCAAGCCCATGGGTTTGGATGCGAGAATATCGCACCGTTCTCTTTTACGCCTTGGTAAACACGAGTTACGAAGCCGATATCATCATTCGGTGTTGCAAAAGATGGTGAGTTTAGGTGAAGGCCGTATTCAGAGAACAGGTTCTCATCGACAGCGTCCATCGCTTTTTCGCCGCGCTCTTGAGATACCGCACCAGAAAGTACCGCAAGTGTGTTTGACTCTAGGTGTACTCGGCCTTCCGCTTGTTGCGCAGTACCGATCTTGTCGCCATTTTTCGTCAGACCACGGATGTACCAACCGCCTTCGTCATCCCAAAGGTGTGTTTCACACGCTTCACGAACGTTTGCTGCCATCACCGTGTATTTCTCAACGTCAGCTTCTTTACCTAGGTATTTCGCTAGGTCGATGAACTCTTGCAGTGCCCAGAAATGTAGGAACGATACCATTGAAGATTCGCCGCCACCTAGGTTCAGACAGTCATTCCAGTCGGCACGCAGGCCTTTACAGATACCGGTTTGACCGACGTATTCAGCCGAGAAGTCTAGCGCGGCTTTCATGTGGTCATAAACGGTTGCATCGCCACCGTCAGCGTAAGGGATCACTTCGTCAAAGAAGCTGTGCTCACCGGTTTCCATCACGTACTTACAGATGGTTGGAACTAGCCATAGGTGATCATCAGAACAAGTGTCTTCGATGCCGTGAATTTTGTCTTCATCAGAAGGTGTTGGAACTACGGTTGGAGATTTAGATGGTTTAACATCAGCTTTTTCTGGATCAAACCAATCTGGATCGAATAGGTGTAGACCGTAGCCCGCTTTTACTTGGCCGCGCAGTAGGTCAACGATACGTTTGCGCGTCATTGCTGGGTTAGCGTGAGGAACTGAGATTGCATCTTGCGCTGTATCGCGGTAACCAAGACCAGTACGGCCTCCCACCTCGATGAATGAAGCAAAGCGAGACCACACCACACAAGTTTCCGCTTGGTATAACGTCCAAGCGTTGATCATGGTATCTAGACCTTCGTTTGGTGATTTCACTTGGAACTTGCCACAGCGCTCATCCCAGTGTGTTTTGATAACCGCAAATGCGTTGTCGACTTCTGCAAGGTCTTGGTACTTAGCACGTAGACGCTCACCGTTGCCTTTACCAATACCTAGAATGTAAGCAAAGCGAACTTCTTCACCCGGCTGAATAGTAAATTGCTTATGCAAAGAGCCACAGTGGTTGTAACAAGTTTGCGCTGTATTGAAACACTTACCTTGTTCTACCGCTAACGGGTTTGCTTCGTCACGGTATAGGCCTAGGAAGCTATCACGTTGGCCGTCGTATGAATCAGGGTCAAATGTTGAAGCTAGGTAGTAGAAGCCTTCGAAATCGTTGGTGTTGTAGTACAGGTCGTACTCAATCACGCCTTCGTTGTATGACGTACCTGCAGAATACAGAGACATCTGATGGTTCTGGTTATCAGATTGAATGTGGCTGAATGAGAACTCAACAAATGAGAATGCACTGATCGTACGTGGTTTGTCTGAGGTGTTTTTAATCACTACATCCCAGATTTCAGCGTCTTCGCCTTTTGGCACGAACAGAGTTTTTGTTGCGGTAATACCGCTGTATTCACATTTGAACTTAGAGTAAGACAAGCCGTGACGAACTTCGTAGTTTGCTTCGTCTAGGCTCTTCGCAACTGGTTGCCAAGAGATTGACCAGTAATCACCTGTCTCATCATCACGCAAGTAAACGTAGTGTCCTGGGCGATCGAATGTCGCATTTGGACGGAATTTAGTAACACGGTTGTATTCTGGAGAGTTGTAGAACGAGTAGCCACCCGCGTTGTGCGAGATAACCGTACAGAACTTCTCAGTACCTAGGTAGTTGGTCCATGGTGCTGGTACGTCAGGGCGAGTGATGACGTATTCGCGATTCTCGTTATCGAAATAGCCGTATTTCATTTGTGTCTTTCCTTTTTACGAAGCTGCATCAGCAGCCAAAATTTAAAAACTCTTCAAGCGTGATGTTTCGACATCAGTTTTGTATTACTTCCACGGTTTACGGTAATTCACTCCCTGCAAATCAAGCAGAGGTAGATGGCCTTTCAAGCGTGATAAATAGTCGGTCCAATCTCGGTGTTGTTTGTCTGTCCAACATGCTTCTGCCATTGCAGTTAAACGAGGGAAGATCATGTAGTCCATGCGAGGTTGGTTATTGATAATTTCGCACCATAATGCTGTTTGAATGCCCCAAATGCGCTTACGTATTGGGTCGTCAGCAGGCACTTCAGCGAGCGGCTCGTAGTTGTAAGCTTTTTCTAGTGGCAGTGGGTTTGCCCAGTCCACGCCCGGTTCTTCAGGTGCGTAGTCTTGGGTCATATCTAGGTAAGTGGTTTGTGCTGGTTGCAGCACCACATCAAAGCCTTGGCGAGCACAGTTCAATGCCGCTTCTTCGCTTAGCCATGAGTAGATCACCGTATCTTTACTGACTTTGTCGCCGTGTTGAGCTTCTTCCCAGCCCAGCATGCGTTTGCCCAATTTACGGAGTTTGTCTTCGGCATAACGCAAGAAGTGTCCTTGCAAATCTTTGTAGTCGCTGTAACCCAGTTGTTCCATTAGTGCTTGGCATGCTGGGCTTTTTGACCATACGCCGTTAGGTACTTCGTCGGCACCAATATGAACGTAAGGCGCAGGAAAAAGCGCAGAGACTTCTTCTAGCACTTTGTCGATAAATTCATAGCTCCCCGGCAGAGCTGGGTTAATGACGTTGTCGTTGTAATGCTGAATACTGCGGTATTCGGTGGTATCTTCCGCTTCTACCAATAGGTGTGGTAACGACTTGATGGCGGCTCGGCAATGACCAGGTACATCAATTTCAGGAATGATGGTGATGCCGCGTTGCGATGCAAATTCGATAACGTCTTTGATGTCTTCTTGTGTGTAGAAGCCGCCGTAACGTTCATCAAAGTGCGTGTACTGTGGTTCATTGATCTCATCCAATCCGCGCCAAGCACCAATATCGGTCAGTTGAGGCAGTGATTTGATTTCAATTCGCCAACCCTCATCGTCGGTGAGATGCCAATGGAACGTATTGAACTTGTAATGAGCCAGTTGGTTGATCAAGCGTTTGACTTGCTCAACGGAGTGAAAATGACGAGCACAATCCAGCATCATACCGCGGTAACGAAAACGTGGCCTGTCCTTGAGTGAACAGCAAACTACTTCCATTGAGTTAGGTTGATCGCCAACTTCGATTAGTTGTAATAACGTTGCACAAGCATGGATAAAACCAGACGAAGATCCTGCTTCAATTTTGATTGACTCTTCGGCTACTTTCAGTTTGTAAGCGCCTTCATCCAAGGTTGGGTTGCCTTTGAAGATGATCTGACTGCCATTGTCTGATGTGAACTCAAATTGGTGAATGCGCTTAAGCTCTTCAAGTAGCCATTCTTTAGCTGAATTGGCCAGGCTTGAATAAACCGCGACGCCAGCATGATGATCAAAGCTAAAATAGTGATCGCTGACCTCAATATGGTTTGGTTTTGGCAGCAAGGGTTGTGCATGGGTTAAACTTGCAGGAATCTCACTGCGTTCACGGTATGGTGAAGCTAATACGATAGGCGTGACATCCACTTGTGCGCGCTGTGGGTTTCCATCAACGACAAAGTTGATCATCGCTTCGTTAAAGCCATCCGAGTAATAACGGAATGGGTTCGAACCAATACTGAATTCACAGTAATAGTGATGGTTGGCAGCCAGTACCAGCCCTTCTGGCTTAAGTGTGCAAAAACTACCAATTTGAGTCAGTTGACCATTTGAAACGCTGTCTGGAAGAATGTAACGATCGAAAGCGAAAGTTAAGCTCCAGCTGTTTAGGTCTTGGTCGCTCAAGTTATGAAAGGTGAGGCCAAAGCGGCAGTTTTGTTTCTGCTCAGAAAGGACTACGAGATCAACACGATATTCCATATCTACTCCTACGCCGCACTGAGCGAGTAAAGGTTATGTTCTGGTTTGCCAGCAAACATAATTGCGCCTTCAATCGCGTCAAACTGTGGCTCAACAATCCATTGCTGAACTGGTGGTGAAAGCCAACGTACAATGCGTTCAGCTATGCTGCCCATTAAACAAATACGTGTTGCGCCGCGCTTGTTTAATGCCACGAGAAACATTTCTATATCCGCTGCGGTTTGCTTCAGCATTTCAATGGCCAGTGCATCGCCTTGTTCCGCATGTTGGAAAATAGCCGGAGAAAACTGCCCATAATCACGAGGAAGCGCCTGTTTTGACCACGCCACCACGTTGTCGACCTCATTTCCGAAATGCGTCATAACGTGTTGTGCTAGGGGCGTTTTTTCTCTGATGCCATCTTCAGCTAACAAAACTTGCTGAACTAGGCGTAGCCCCATCACTGCGCCGCCACCTTGATCCGAAATAGGGAACTCACGACCACCGACAACGTGTTGCTCCAATCCTTTAAGGTAGATGCCACAAGAACCGGTTCCCGCAATCATGATTGCGCCATCTTCGCCATTGTGCGCACCAACGCACGCACCGTAAGCATCGGTATTCAGAGTTATACTGGCAAATGGATGAGGACGAGACATGAAGGCTTGCCAAGATGCTTTGTGCTCTGCGCCAGCAAGGGCTAAGCCGACGTGCATCGACGCGAAATCTTGTTGTGTTAGACCGCCTTGCTCGGTAGCCGAAGTGATGGATTCAAGAATCGAAGCCATTGCTATTTCAGCACCTAGCATGATGTTGGCACTGCCGCTTTTGGCCTCGCCAAGAAAATTACCTTGTGAATCTTTAATCCTGGCTCGACATGACGTGCCGCCACCATCGATACCGACAAAATACATTCCCATGATTATTCTTCCTTCATATTTTTAGAGGTCGCCAACTGAGAAACATGCTGAGCTTGACTGATTATCGCGAGTAAGTACCAAGCGCCATGCGGGATCCATTGTTCGCCCCAGCGCCAGTTTTGTAACACGTCTTCTTTTTGTGCTGGTGGGTTAAATGCAATGTCTTCCTCGTCTTCAAAGCCGCCAGTGATTCCGTTACACACGCCACCTTTTGCGTTGAAGAAACCATATTGAGGGAGGTAATCAGGGTTGTTACGACCATGGCCATCTAGCATGCACATGTCGTATGGGTTTAAGCCTACAACCCAGTTCAATGCATCTTGAGCAAACACAGAAAGTTGTTGCTGTACTTCTTGCGACGCTATATGCGGTTGAGCAAGGTACGCCATGGTCGCGAGTGAGCCAAGTCGAGCATTCTCGCCTTGCCACCAATAGCCGGATTCATTGTTGTGTGCGACAAAAAATGCCTCGCGTTTTGACTCATTTACGCCTTTAACATATTGGCGAGGGTAACCGAATGGGTTGATCACTTTATTCGATATTGTGATCTCAAACTCACACGCTAGGTTGACGATACGTTTTACTGATTCCGCTCGTGCTGAGTCGTCTTCAATAGATAGATATTCGCATAGGGCAATAACTGGTAGACCAGCTTCGGCTGCGTGAAAGTATGGACGGCTGCCGTCTTGGTTTGCTGACCAAAAGTGTTGAATCTGCTCGTCGCTCATTTGGCGTGCAACTAAACGTTGCGCCCACAAACGGCTCTCTTCCAAGTAGCGAGTTTCTTTGGTTGCTTTAAACAGTTCTACACAAGCCAGTAGCGCACAGTATTCGTCGATAATGTTTTCTTCCCCATCATTGAGGTACTGCGTATTGTGCTCTTTTAAGTGCCAGTAACCATTTTCGGCAGCGTTGCGGTATTTTTGTTGATCGTATTCACCGTGAACACTTAAACGCGACGCTGCCGCTAGCGCTGCAATGGCGACACCGCCACCTTGTCGAAAGCCTGCTTGATAGTCGTCAAATTTGTGACCAAGTTGAGTTTCGTACGCGCAAATCTCGCGTTGCGCAGTATCTTTGCTCCACTTGTCAAAGACCGTCATGTAGAAAAAGCCTTTTTCGTTTTGCATACGCACAAGAAAGTCTGCACCGAACAGGGCTTCTTCAATCAGACGTGTACGTGTGAAAGCTGCAATGTCTTCGCTTCCTTCAAGCAACGAAACCCCTTTTAGGATGTTCCAAACCACCATTGGGGTTTGTTGAGGATTCAAATAATTCGCGTATGAAAGGTGACTTAAATACTTGCTAACGTCTCCTGATGCGTCGTACCAGCCGCCGTGTACATCAACCTTTTTATTGGAGTTTAGTACTGGAAGTTGTCGATCTTGTTGATCGAAGATCCCGCCGCAACGTTGCGATTTGAAGTAGTGGATCACATCTGACAAAGTTTGATCCAACAGAATGTGTTCGCCAACGATGAAAGAGGAAGAGCGCGTATCTTCTACTTGCAAGAAATAGTCACCTGACGTTGTGAAAGAGGAAAAGTCGATGAGGTAGAAATAGCCCTGATGCCAGTTCGCCACTTTACCTTGTTCTTCAACCGCAAAAGTTGCCACGGTTTGCTCGCTAGTGGCACAAATCAATTGAGCAGTGTAAGAAGACAAGTGTGGTTGTTCGGTCTGGATAATGGCTTTCTTTGGGCCCAGACGTTCATAACCAATGTGGTTAGTCAGTAGCAGCATTCAATGTCTCCGGGAAACGATAAAAACAGGAATGGGTCAGGCTGAACCTGACCCTCGTTATGATTAATCTTCAAATAAGTAACAGCGGACAAAGTGGTTGTCGGACAGTTGAGTGACGCCTGGTAGTCGTTCACGACATTTGTCGGTAGCGTGTACACAACGTCCAGCAAATGGACAGCCGACAGATTCTGGTGTCCAAAGTGGGATTTCCCCTTTGTTGCCTTTCAGTTTCTCGTGAATAGACTTCGATGGATCTGGAACCGCAGATACCAACAGTTGCGTATATGGGTGTTGAGGGTCGTGAATGATTTCTTCAGTATCGCCCCATTCAACCATGTGACCTACGTACATGACCGCAAGATCTTCAGCAATGTAACGCGCTGTTGCGATGTCGTGAGTGATGTAGAGCAGAGACATTTGTTTCTCGAACTTCATCTCTTCCATCAAGTTCAAAACGCCAGCGCGGATCGATACATCGAGCATGGATGTTGGCTCATCCGCCAAGACTACTTCAGCTCCAACCGCAATGTTACGAGCCAGGTTGACACGCTGACGCTGACCGCCAGATAGCTGGTGCGGGAACTTTTGCGCCGTTTCTTTTGGGGGAATAAGACCAACTTGTTCAAGTAGGTCGTACACACGCTCTTCCAGTTCTTTCTTGTTGCTAGGTGAGACCTTTTTGTGGATTAGCAGTGGTCGAGCAATATGGTGGAAGATATTGTGCGTTGGGTTTAGCGAGCCAAACGGGTCTTGCCACACCATTTGTACACCTTCACGGTAGGTCATTAAATCGTGACGAGAGGTGATGTCTTGGATATCACGACCTTTGTACTCAATGATGCCATCGGTTGGTGCGTACATTTTTGCAATCATTTTTGCAGTAGTAGACTTACCTGAACCAGATTCACCTACCACTGACAAGCCGCGGCTCTTGTACATTTTGAAAGAGACGTCGTTGATTGCGCGCATCTTAGATTGTTTGATTGAGTTACTGTTTAAAGGGAAGTCCTTAACGACATTTTTACCCTCAATCAGCAGTTCGCCGAATTGTTTGCTCATAATTCTCTCCAGTGTAATTTTTGTTCTTAGCTAGCGTTTTTTTGTTGTTAAACCTTAGCTTGAGCAATGGTGTCGCCGTACAAATGGCAATTTGAGAGGCGACCTGGTTCAATTTGACGTAATTGGGTTGGTACACGTGTACATGCTTCATGTACGCGATCGCAACGAGCTTGGAAGCGGCAGCCCCGTGGTACTTCTAGCAAGTTCAACGGGTTACCTGGAATACCAGTCAATTTGGTCTTTGGTCCAGTTAGTGGAGGGAAAGAGCTACCCAAACCTTTGGTGTAAGGGTGGTAAGGACTTTCCAGAATTTGCTTAGAAGGCGCGACTTCAATCAACTCACCTGAGTACATGATGCCGATACGATCCGAGAACTCGACCATCAATGACAAGTCATGTGTGATGAACAGAATTGAGAAACCAAACTCTTCTTTAAGCGCGTAAATTTTTTGTAGAATTTCACGTTGAACCACTACATCCAATGCGGTAGTCGGTTCGTCCATGATGATCATTTTTGGGTTCAGAGCCAAAGCGATTGCGATTACTAGACGTTGACGCATACCACCAGAGAACTGGTGCGGGTAATCACTCAATCGGCTAGGGTGGATATCAACGATTTCCAGCAGACCTTCAGCGCGTGTTTTTGCTTGAGCGCGAGTCATATTGGTATGACGCATGATGACGTCACAGAACTGCTCTTCCATGGTTAGAACAGGGTTCAAAGCGTTCATCGCACTCTGGAATACCATCGACATTTCACTCCAGCGGAACGCTTGCATGCGATCATCGCTGTACTGAAGGATATCTTCACCGTTGAAGATCACCTCACCACCTGTGATAAACGCTGGCGGCTTATGAAGGCGCATTAGTGAGAAGGCAACAGTGGATTTGCCACAGCCAGATTCACCAGCCAGACCGAATACTTCACCTGGTGCAATGTCGAAGCTCACGTTGTTACAGGCGCGGACATCGCCCGCGTCTGTGATGTAGTCTACGCATAGGTTACGGATGGAAATTAGTGGTGCAGTCATGATTATTTATCTCCGCTCCATAGTGCATTTTGTGGTGCCAGTTCAGGCTCACGTTCTTTCTTGTCTTTTGCTGCTAGTTTTTTCCAGCGTTTCATGCCTTTGTGAGAACGAAGTTGAGGGTTCGCAATTTCGTCAACGGCAAAGTTCAACAGAGCAAGACCAGTAACCAGTAGTGTTAGGGCAATACAAGGTGCTAGTACTTCCCACCATGCGCCAATCAGCATGGCTGATGAGGTTTGCACGTTGTAAAGCATGATGCCCCAACTGATCGTGTTGGCATCACCCAAACCTAGGAACGAAATGACCGCTTCAGTGTTGATCGCCAGCATTACTGAGCCAATGAAGCTCGCACCGACAATCGGGATAAGGTTTGGTAAAATCTCAACGAAGATGATACGGAATGAAGACTCTCCCAATACTTCGGCAGCTTTAACGAACTCTTTCTCGCGTAGTGCCATAGTTTGAGAGCGGACAACACGTGCACCCCATGCCCAAGAAGTACCAGCGATAATCAAGGCAATGGTGAGTGGGCCTGCTTCACCGATAAAGGCCGCCAGCACGAATAGCAATGGATACTGCGGAATTACTAACATGATGTTCATTGCGGCACTCAATATGTCATCCACTTTACCGCCGAAGTAACCTGCCGATATACCAATGACTGTTGCTAAGAAGCACACGATGATGCCAGCGCCAAAGCCTACACCCAGTGATACTCGTGCACCGTAAGCCACTTGCGACCAGATATCGCGACCCATTCGGCTAGTACCTAATACGTGGTCGGCCTTTTTAGACATAATCAGCGTACGACGATCGTCTGCCAGGTTTTTAGCGACCCAACCATCAGGATTGTTTTGTGCCTGTTTTACAACAAAGCTTGGGTATTCGTGTGGGTTACCGGTTCGCTTGTCTGGCGCATGCTTTGTAAGTAAAGGAGCGGCAATCGCAACGAACACGAACAGCGTAACAATGCCAAGACCAATGCGAGCAAATGCGTTACCTAAAATAAGTTTGAATAGTTCTTTCATGATTATTTGCCTCCCGTACGTAGGCGAGGGTCTAGAATCATGTACAGCATGTCAGCCATTAAGTTGAAGCACAGCATGAACATCGTCATGATAATTAACTGACCTTGAAGTACTTGGTAGTCACGAGCGTGAATTGCGTTCAATAGAACAGTACCTAGGCCTGGGTAGTTGAAAATCATCTCGATGATTAATTGACCTCCAATGGCCATACCTAAAGACATAGACAGTGCGGTAACACTTGGAAGTAGTGCGTTACGTGCGGCGTAATTAAAGACGACGCGGTTTTCACTCAGCCCTTTACCTTTAGCCATCGTGATATAGTCTTCGGCGAGAAGGTTGATCATGTTGTTACGCATGTTAACTAAGAAGCCACCAATTTGAACGATGGTTGCACAGAATAGAGGTAGTACAGCGTGGTAACCCACGTTCTTGATGAACTCCCAGCTTGTCCAATCAGGAATAGTACCTGGCGTGTAAGCATAGCCAGATGGGAACCATTTCAGGCCAATCGCAAAGGTAAACAGCGCTAACATTGCGATAACCATTTGTGGAATAGCTTGAATGATCAATGTGCCAGGCGTTACGAATGCATCGTACTTACTACCGCGCTTCCAGGCGGCAAAAATACCAAGGACAGAAGCGATGGAGAAAGAAAGTACAACCGCAGTACCAGCTAGAAATAGTGACCAGCCAAATGCACTACCTAGTAAAGAATTAACTGAAAGTGGGTAGAACTGGATTGAGGTGCCCAATTCCCAACTTAGAATGTTTTTAATGTACGAGAAGTACTGAATGTAAATTGGCCCATCAACGAAACCGAGCAGTTCTTTCATTGCTGCGATTCGTTCTGGAGTCACCTGTACTGAAGCATTAGCAAACATCATGGTAACTGGGTCACCAGGCATTGCTCGCGGAATAATAAAGTTTAACGTCGCTGCAACTAAGAGCGCGACAAGATAGAACGACAAACGTCTTAAAAAATAACCCATAACTCACACCTTACTCACCCAGATTTTTTCCCTGTTTCTGGTTTCAGGTCGCTCCTAGCGAAATTTAGAGCGAAAAATCCCCTGACGACGAGCGCCACATATTGGTTTCGTTAACAAGGGATTTTTATAGGCGGCACACGGGATGTATGCCGCTTGAAATGAACTTCTACTTATTTAACTGGTTTTAGGTCCAGTACGTGAAGTAGACGCTCTGGGATACCTGCCCAAATGTTTGGACGGCCCTTAGGGTTTTCTTCGTTCCACCAACCAGTGAAGCGAGTTGTGTTGTATTGGTACATGTACGCGCCAGATAGCACAGGAATAGTTACTTGGTCCTGAGCAATGATCTTCTGAATGCCATGAGCGATCTCTAGTTGTTCTTGCTTATCTGCTGTCTTGTAGAAGCTGTTAAGAAGACCGTCTAGCTTATCGTTCTTGTAGAAGTGCATTGCAAAGCGAGGCATGCCGTCACCAGCTTGTAGCTTCGAGTTGTAGCCACTATCCCAGTACAAGTGTGGATCTGCACCGTGGAAGTAGTTGGTGTAAGCAACGTCGTAAGTACCTTCTAGCATAGCTTGGTTGTATACCGAGAAGTCCGGTGTACGAGCACGAGCTTTAATGCCCACTTCTGCTAGTTGCTCAACGGCTAGTTGTACCGTGTTGTTGAAGTCAGTCCAACCGTTTGGTGATTGAATTAGAAGCTCGAAAGACTTGCCAGATGGTGTATCCACAAAGCCATCTTTGTTTACATCTTTGAAGCCAGCTTTAGCTAGAAGCTTTTTCGCACCTTCCGCGTTGTATGTGTTGTAGCCTTTGTACTTGTTGTGCGTCTCTTCATCAGACCAAGCTTCGAATGCGTAGCCAAGGCCAGATGCGAAGTCGTTCACTGTACCGCCGCCGTAGAAAGCGATATCAATGATAGTTTGACGGTCTAGCGCCATAGAGAACGCACGACGGAAGTCAACGTTAGTTAGTGCTTCGTTTTTCGCAGCGTCTGGGTTTTTGAAGTTCACTACAAATGCTTGAGTACCCGCTGGTGGGTACCAGTAGTGGTGATTCGGACTTGCTGCAGCGTACGTACGGTCGATGTCTGGTACGAATGAAGACGTCCAGTCCATTTCGCCGTTAACGATTTTGCCCAAGAATTGGTCGTTGTTCGCGATTTGTGGCACACGCAGACAATCTACATCTAGGTTGTCAG
Source organism: Vibrio sp. Vb1755 (assembly GCF_033338635.1). NCBI lineage: Bacteria > Pseudomonadati > Pseudomonadota > Gammaproteobacteria > Vibrionales > Vibrionaceae > Vibrio > Vibrio sp. Vb1755. The sequence goes on from NZ_JAWOTA010000043.1 coordinate 17,804, forward strand.
CATCCCAATAATTCGGGTTCTCACACTGGATATATAGCTGCGGTGTGAAAGTGTCGATTTCAGTAAATGGACCACTGCCTACTGGATTTTCGTTTGTGAATGTTGCTGGATCTTTTACTTTGCTCCATACGTGCTTAGGTACGACTGGTACTTTCGCAATTTCGTAAGGAACGTTTGAGTTTGCTTCGCTTAGACGGAATTTAACTTGGTAGTCGTTAACTTTTTCTACGCCAGTCACCCAAGAGTTGATACCAGATTGGTCTAGCTCTGGCTTCTCTTTAACTAGGTTGAAAGAATAAACAACATCATCAGCGGTAAACGCTTTGCCATCAGACCATTTTACGCCCTTACGGATATCGAAGGTTACGCTCATCAGGTCATCAGCCATGGTAAAGTTTTCTGCTAGACGAAATACAGGCGTGTTACCGTGCATTTCGTTAAAAACAACGAGCGGCTCGTAAATAAAGTCGGTTGTTGTGTGCAGGTTAGTTGCACCCAAGAAAGGGTTAAAGTTACGAACGAAAGTTGTAAACTCTTTAGGGTGGATAGTCAGTTCACTGCGTTCAGCCGCAGTAGCTACCGATGCAAAACCTGTAGTAGCCGTTGCAATAATTGCTGTTGCTAGTGCTGTTTTTTTAATATTGGCAAGCATAGCTGTTCCTTACTATTTGCTTTCATTTCACTAAATGGAATTGAATGTCATCAATTGATAAACACTCTCTAAGACCTACCTCTTGTACATGCCTTACTCATTACAACATTGAGTTTCGCCAAGAGTGGCCTGTAGGCCTTAGGTAGGAGTAAGAAAACACCTTATCCATAAAATAATCAAACTTGATTCCCGTTAAAAACGTTAAAATCTCTGAGCTCTCCGTTATAAACGTTATTTTGGCTAATTTTAACCAGCATTGGGCCAAAAAATAAACGTTGATATGCGTCGCAGTTTATATCCTTGTTAATAATAAGTGTTGGTGATTACTAACCTGCTGGTCCTTTTTAAATATACGTTTCCTGCTTGTTTTCTAGGTTCGGAGATCTCGCTCACATGCAGAAATGGTGTTAATTAATCAGCTAAAAATTAATCTGCCGTTCTGTTGTGATTAAGTTCGCAATCTCTATCAATAGTTCGTCAAAATCCGCTTGTTATCTGAAAAATGGCCTTTTTTATCGACAGTTTTCTTCCGTTTGTTGTCCTTTTTTTATTATATGAATGAAGTTTTTTCGGTTGCTCGAACTTACCTAGTTAAGACAAGTTAAATGGATAAGGTCGTACGTTTTGAAGACCAACAATAGATAGCGTTGTCTAACCGAATGTTCGTTATTGGAAATATGGTAATGGGGTAGGAAGAGGCGGTCTCTTTTATCTCTAGGAAGGGAATACTCGAATAACAAAAAAGCCCAGCATGCACGCTGGGCTAGTTTTTTTGATAAATATTAGCTGGTCAATAGTCGCTGTAGTTTATCTCGTTGTGCTTCTATGTATGCTCTCTCGGGGCTCTGTTCTTTGCAGTGTTCGAGAATGAACTCTATCGAGCTTAGCACCGTTCTCCAACGTGGTGTTTTGGGTAATGTTTCTATACGCATGTATTTATCTAAGGTGCGTGTTTGTAAAGTACTTCGGTCTAGATAAACGCGCCACAAGCCACTTTGCTCTGCAAATGCGAATTTACTTTCACCCGTTACAGATTCCCAATACTCTAAAGCATGTGTCATTGCGTCGACTAGAACTTCCCGCATAAGTTCTTGCTTGTCCTTTTTATTACCGAGTGCTTTGTCTGCAAGGCGCGTAAATTCTCCGCCAAGCTCTTTTAGCTTTTGCAATTGGTCTTTGTCACCATCAAATGCATAACTTGAAAGCACTTCTACGGCGGTTTCTAGATTATGTATGCGAGCGGCACTGGCTCCACCGCCGACATTAAAGATGTACATGATATCTAACCCTGAACCTTCAGGGAGCTTAAGAATGTCTGCTTCGATGTTCTGACGAATATCTTCAATATAGATATCAATCTTGCCACAGTAATGAGGTTGTTTGACGGTTAGATATTTAGGGGCAATCAGCTCATCAGCAGATGAGCGCTTTAGCTGTTCTAAGCTGCGCTTGAATAGCTTACAAGCAGCTTCGTTAGCAAAGCGAATACGCTTGTCTTCACGTAGACAGATGATAGCTTCAGGAGCCGATTCTAGCTGTTCCAACAAACGACCTTGAGTCTCAAGTAAGCTTGCTTCAACGACTGCTCGCTGTCTAAGTTCAGACTCTAGCACTTTGTTTTCCATATGGCGCATTTCTGCTTTACTTGCCGTTAAATGCGCTTGGATACGTGCCGCCAACTCTTGTTTATTAAATGGTTTCGATAAATAGTCGTTGGCTCCTGCTTCAAAACCTCTTACACGATCTTCTGTTTGACTGAGTGCGGTGAGCATAATGATTGGCAACTCGGCATGATCATAGGTTTCACGTAGTTCACTACAAACTTGGTAGCCGCTCATGCCTGGCATCATGATATCCAATAACAGAAGTTCCGGCTTCTCTTGCTCGACGAGCGCTAACGTTTCTGGCCCATCGGAGACGGTACGCACACGATAGCCCTCTAAACGTAAAAAGCTTTCAAGCACGCGTAAGTTTACTGGTTCATCGTCAGCAACATACAGTAACGGGCCGTCTGGGTTCTCTGGAAGTGATAAGTCTTCGCGGTTCTCTACATTAACTTCAGGGATTTGGAAGTGTCCGTGCGCAGCTAGAGTCTGGGTTGCTTGGATTTCTTCTTCACTGGCGAGCGGTAAAGTGAAACTGAAGGTAGTTCCGACCATTGGTTGGCTACTGACGTATAACGAGCCTCCCATTAATTCGATCAATTGACGGCTAATGGAGAGCCCAAGTCCTGCACCTTGACGATAACGGCTCGCGTCTTGCCCTGCTTGGATGAGTGGTTCAAAAATATGTTCAAGTTGTTCTGCGGGAATTCCTTGTCCAGTATCCACAACTTGTACGCGTACATGATCATCTACCACATTAGCGGAGATAACAATTTTACCTTCTGAGGTGTATTTAATCGCATTGCCAATCAGGTTATATAGCACTTGTTCAAGGCGTTGCGGGTCAGCTGACACTGCTTTTAAATCCGCTGGGACTTGGTTGATGATGCGGATGGTTTTACTTCCGAGTAAATGGCTAGAAAGCTCTAAAACCAATCGTGTTGCACTGCCCAAACTCACTGCTGATTTCTGGATATCCATGCTTCCATAACGCATTTTATGATAATCCAACAAGTCATCGACTAGATTAGCGAGACGCTGACCACTTTTAATGATGATATCAAGCTGATATTTCTGGCTAGCGGGGATCGCACCATTGGCGCCGGACGCTAAGGTTTCAGCAATCCCGACCATGCCGTGTAACGGTGTACGAAGTTCATGAGAAGTCGTGGCTAAGAATTCATCTTTTAATTTATCGGCCAATTGCAGTTCTTCATTCTGTTTTTGAATGATCTGTATGTTGCTTTCTAGTTCTTCATTTTGCTTCTTAATGGTTTGAATCTTCTCTCGAATAGAGCGTTGCATTCGTTCAAAGCTTAACGCAAGCCGACCAATTTCATCTTTACGAACCGTATTAAAAGACGTGTCATCAAGATCCCCTGCAGAGACCTTTTCGGCAACCCAAGTCAATTTCAGCAACGGAGAAGTGATAAAGTTTGATAAATAGTGAGAAGCTATCACCACAAGGATAATGGCGATCAACATAGCGATAACGAATAGTTTTTCGAGTTGATGGATACGAGCGAAAGCTTCGTTTTCTGGTAACTGTACGACGAGCGCCCAAATCACACCACGAGTTTCAATCGGTGCATAAGCCGCGATGATTTCTTCACCTAAGCCGTTCGTGTAAGTGCCGACACCAAACGCACCAGAGAGTGCTTTATCGATCACTTCTAAACTGTTCTTAATGTCGTCTTGTTTCGTGTTAATTGTGCGAGGTTGGTGATCATTTCCAACCAGCAGGGTGTTAATGGATGACTCTCGATTAGCGTCTGCGGCTAACTTAGTGATGCCATTATTTGGCAAGCGGAACATGGCATAGCTGTGTAGATAACCTTGCTGAACAATTGGTGCACCTAGCCAAGCGACTGATTTACCCCCTTCCAGCTCGAAGTCAGACACAATCACAGGAGTATAGTCTTCGTTTACTTTTCGACGTTCAGTCACATCATCGGCGAGACGCTTGAAAGTTTTGCCAAGTGCCGAGTCTTTGTAGGGGCCTGATAACAAGTTCGTTCCGTAGTTATCGTCTTTGTTGATCGAGTAGGTGACGTTACCATTGATGTCGACCAGCAAAATGTCATTAAAATCAGAGCGCTTGAGGAGCTCCAAGTAGGCCCAATGATAGCGTTTGTGCAAAAGTCTGTAACGTTCACTTCCTACATAGTTGGATGACTCGGGTAACGTTGAGGTTTTGATTTGGTCTCCGCTGCCCTCGATGTAGCGCTGTTGGGCGTTTTTACGAGACTCTTCAATATCATTGCCTAAACGACTAAAAGCATTGACGAGACCGTAGAATCGGCCACCACTGGCGTAAGCCAACTCTGAGCGCACAAAGCCCATGACTTCGGTTTCTCGTGCCTCAAAGTAGTCGATGATTTGCTGCTGTTTTGTATCTCGAACAGACAGTAAGTGCGAGGTGCTTTGTTCTTGCAGATCTTTACTGTGGGACTGCAAGAAAAAGATCGCAGTAATGGTAAGAGGTGTGATACTGAGCACCAGAAATGCGGTCATCAGTGTACTCTGAAGGCGCTTAAATTTCTGTTTTTTGTAGAATTTAAACATGGATAAGATTACAACTCATAATGGGCAGTTCTAAAACATACTTCGCTGCCGAGGTTCTCGTTAAAAACGGATAAGATGTTCAACTAGATAGAATTAACAAAATTAACGAGTTTTTTTTCTTTGACAAGAAAGTTAGTTGTAAAGCGTGCAGGGTGACGCAGTTTTTCTTATGAGTGTTGAATTTATGAGAAAAAATCGCGCAGGTTTGTGCCCGCGCGGGGGGAAGTTATGATTTTTTCGCGTAGTAGATAGAAAATTTATTGGTCTTATTTAGCGTCTCGCAATTATTAAACGCCCGCTCGATAATTGGTGGGTATTTTAAGAAGCTATTCGCGACAATCACCATTTCGCCGTCTTTGGTTAAATATTGTGGTGCCTGACCCAACAAGGTTTCCGCTGCGTTGTAATTTGTGTCTAGACCACTGTGGAATGGCGGGTTGCTGATAATAAAGCGGTAGTCTTTTGCGGTATCCGAGTATATATCTGATGCAAATACGCGTCCGGATAAACCATTCGCTTCTAATGTGGCTTGGCTAGAAGTGATCGCATAAGCATTAATGTCACACATCTCAATCGCGATTTCTGGATTCGCTTTCGCCATAAACGCACCGAGCACACCTGCACCACAACCAAAGTCTAGCACTTTGCCCGAAAGCTTAGGTAAGGTTTCAAGCAGCAATCGGCTACCTAAGTCGAATTCGCCATGGCTGAATACGCCAGGTAGGCTCTTAACCGCTAGCGACTGCTCACCGAGTGTAACAGTGTAAGACTTAAACCAATCTGTTTGGTTGAAAGGTTTGGGTTCATTGAGGCAATTACCCCAGTAAAATGAGCAGCGACGAGCAGAGTCGTACTTGTTCACAGGGCCGTATTCTTGGAACATCTTCTCGATGCTCTTGATGCCGGAGCGGTTTTCACCAACGATGACGATTTCGGTGTTAATGCCCAGTTTCGCCATCAACATCGCCAGCAAGTATTCTGCTTCGGCTTTTGCTTTTGGCCAGTATAAAAGGACCATGTCTGCTTTTGTTTCAACATCAAACACAGAGCCAAAATGACTTTTCACTTTGTCAGAGGTTTGAATTTGGCGGTAGTAGCTATAGTTGGAAGTAAACACTTCAACAGACTCACAATGAGCTACTAACTCAAGAGGAAATAGGTCTTCAACTTCACCAGCGACTAAAACGTGTTTTCCGTTGAAGTATTCAAGTTGGCGCTGAGCTATTTGGCTAGGAGCGATATAAGCAGACATAAATTTGGTTCATCAGAAATAATTTGGGGCAGATTTTCGCACAATCTGCCCCAAGCTTGAAGTGATTAAGCGGTGACTAGCTGTTGTCTTGTTGGTTAAGGAAGTCTTTGAATTCTTCCTCGTAGATATTAAACAGTACCATGGTCACGGCAAAAATAAGTGGGCCGTAGATAAGACCAATCAAACCAAACAGATGCAGACCACCCAGTAATGAGAAGAAAATCATAAGGGTATTCATGCCGGCGCTGCCTTGCATTAGCAACGGGCGCAATAGGTTATCTATAGAGCCAACGACAACTACACTCCACACCGTCAAAAAGATAGCCCAAGTCATATCGCCTGTTAAGAACAAGTACGCTGCTGCAGGAATCCAGATTAGCGCGGTTCCTACCACTGGAATGAATGATGCAAAGCCCATCATCGTTCCCCAAAATAGCCCAGGGAAGCCGGCGAGCCACATACCGATGCCGCCAGCCAAACCTTGAGCAATCGCCGTCATGAATGAGCCCATTACGGCTGATTTAGAAACTTGCTCTATCTCTGTCAATATTCGGTCTTCTTGGCTACGTGAAAGTGGCAGAATATGACGAATCGCAGAGATAATTTTGTCGTGGTCACGAAGCAGAAAAAACAACACAAACAGCATTAGGAAGAAGTTCATTAGGAAGTTGGTTGCGTCTCCTAAAATCTTTGCGCTAATAGCAACTAAGTTAGAGCCAAACGATGTGGCAAATTGCCCAATTTTCTCAGCGATGGCTTTGGGCTCGATTTTATCAAAAGGTAAGTACTCATTAACAATCGCTAAGCCTTTGATAACGAAAGGATGTTGGAATATATCTTGGATACCACCATTGGTAACCCAATTATATGTATTTTGTGAGAAAACAGAGCCTTGCTGAACAATGGCGGCAAACACAAATAAAAGCGGGATAACAATAATAAACGTCAAGACGACACATGACAGCAGTGCCGCCATATTGGGGTGCTTGGGAATTTTCTGCTCAAACCATTCGTGTATCGGAAACATGAGCAAAGAAATGATAAAAGCCATCACAATGGAATTGATATATGGCTCAACCAATAAGTAGCAAGCAAAAGCAGCGGCGAGTAAAGCAACCATTAGTACTCGGTGACTCGACGTTATTTTTACATTATTTGGCATGGTATTAGTCCAACTTACAGGTGACGTTTACGGTTTATGCCTTCAATGATGGCGTGTAACCTTTATTACTTTGCACTCTTAACTCTTTCAAGCTTATGACAATGCCGAATTAGAGCAGGGCGATGTACCTTGCTATAATGACTACAAATCAGTCGGTTATCAATCAAGAGATGAGCTATGGGTTGTTGCAACGGTGATAAAAAGTGTCAAACCGAGAAAAAAGCTAAGCGAATACCGTGGTTTGGCATTGTCGTTGGGGTATTAGCGATATTGGTTATTTTGAATTGGCAATAAAAAAGGACCGTTACGGTCCTTTTCTAAATGCGTTATCGCCGTTTTTAGCGATTATTTCGCTTCTTCTGCAAGAACAGCAAAACAGCGGTCAGCAGCTTCTAGTGTGGCATCAATCTCTTTTGAACCATGAGCGAGTGAAGTAAAGCTCGCTTCAAACGCAGATGGCGCAAGGTAGACACCGTGTTTTAGCATTAAGTGGAAGAAACGCTTGAAGCGTTCTACATCGCACTTCGTTACGTCTTCGTAGCAAGTTACTTTTTCTTGGTCAGTGAAGAAGAAGCCGAACATACCGCCCACTTGGTTAACAAC
>NZ_JAWOTA010000044.1:0-21106 GCF_033338635.1 Vibrio sp. Vb1755
GGAGCGACACACGAGGTTCGAACTCGTGACCTCAACCTTGGCAAGGTTGCGCTCTACCAACTGAGCTAGTGTCGCATCAACAACGTTTCCGCTGTTTAGGGCTGCGAATTATAAGAGCATTTTTTTGTGATGCAAGTCCTTCCTTCAAAAAAACTTTATTTTTTTACTGAACGACGAAAAAGCAATCAAAAGCGATATAAATTACAACAATTTGGATCGCAACCTTAACAGTTAAATCTTGAAAATAGTACCTCGATAGTACTTAAGTTCTGCGATGGACTCACGAATGTCGTCCAAGGCCAAATGTGTTCCCTGTTTTGTGAACCCATTTAGCACCTCAGGTTGCCAGCGACGTGCTAGTTCTTTAAGAGTACTAACGTCAACATATCGGTAATGGAAGAACTCTTCCAACTCAGGCATATGCTTGTATAAAAAGCGACGATCCTGCCCAATGCTGTTACCACATATTGGCGACGCCCCTTTTGGCACCCATTTTTCTAAAAATTCAATGGTTTGTGCGACTGCGTCTTGTTCTGAGATTTGACTGTTTCGAACGCGCTCCACCAAACCGCTTGCCGTATGCGTATTAGTACACCAGTCGTCCATTTTCGCCAGTTCTTCTTCCGGCTGATGAATCGCTAACACTGGACCTTCAGCCAAAATATTTAGTTCGCTATCCGTGACAATAGAAGCAATTTCGATGATTTTGTGCGTTTCAGGATCAAGCCCTGTCATCTCTAAATCAACCCAAATTAGGTTTTGATCGCTAAAGGACATGGTTACGCCGCCTATTTGTTTATCGATAAAAGAGGTACTATACCTCAAAATACGAGAAACACGATACTCATACACGGAGCCAAGAGTACGGCTCAACCATTTGAGTAAATTCACATAAAGTACAGAATTGTGGCAAAGAAGAAAAAGTTAACCAAAGGTCAGGTGCGACGCGTACGTAGCAACCAACAAAAGCGTTTGAAGAAGCAAGAAGATTCCATCCAGTGGGATGAAAACATGCTAGGCGCCAGCAAGCAAGGTCTCGTGATCACTCGTTTTGGTCAGCACGCGGACATTGAAGACCTTGAAACAGGCGAAATTCAACGCTGTAACCTCCGCCGTGGTATTGAGTCTCTAGTATCTGGCGATCGTGTTTTATGGCGCGAAGGATTGGAGTCTATGGCGGGCATCTCTGGTGTTGTTGAAGCGGTAGAACCTCGCTCTTCAGTGCTCACTCGTCCAGATTATTACGATGGCCTAAAACCCGTTGCAGCCAATATTGATCAAATGGTCATTGTCTCTTCGGTATTACCAGAGCTATCGCTAAATATTATTGACCGCTATCTCGTTGCATCAGAAACACTGAATATTGCGCCATTGTTGGTCTTAAATAAAGTCGACCTTCTAGAAGCCGATGATCGTGCAATGTATGAAGAATGGCTCAAAGAATATGAACGCATTGGCTATAAAGTGCTTCTGGTCAGCAAGAAGTCTGGAGAAGGCATTGCTGAACTAGAAACCCTGCTGCGTGACCGAATTAATATCTTTGTTGGTCAATCAGGCGTAGGGAAATCCAGCTTAGTCAACGCGTTAATGCCGGAACTAGAGAGCGAAGTGGAAGAAGGCGAAGTCTCTGAGAACTCTGGCTTGGGCCAACACACCACGACGGCTGCACGTTTATACCACATTCCAACGGGTGGCGATTTGATCGACTCACCTGGAGTACGTGAATTTGGTCTTTGGCATTTGGAAGCAGAAGAAGTAACAAAAGCATTCGTTGAATTTCGACCATATTTAGGCGGTTGCAAGTTCCGAGATTGTAAACACAATGATGACCCAGGCTGCCTTCTACGCGAAGCTGTCGAGAACGGGGAAATTAACGAAACTCGCTTTGAAAACTATCATCGTATTTTGGAAAGCATGGTTGAAAACAAAGCAAATCGTCAGTATTCACGTAATAAAAAAGCCGATCTGTAATTGAGTTAAGGCTGTAACTGTGTAAAAAGTCTTCACCTAATACTGACAAGCAAATTAAATTTCAGTAACATCACGCGCCCTAAAGCGCGAATCTAACAGAAGTATCGGAATTAAAGATGGACAAGTTTAAAGTTGGACTGCAGTACTGGATCCCACAACACGGCCTCACTCGCCTAATGGGTAAACTGGCTTCAGCAAAAGCTGGCGGTCTAACAACAGCAGTTATTCGTTGGTTTATCAAACAATACAATGTGAACATGGATGAGGCGAAGCACTCAGATCCTAAGCATTTTAAAACGTTCAACGAGTTTTTCGTTCGTGAGCTAAAAGAGGGCGCACGCCCAATTTCTGAAGGCGAAAACGTCATCACTCATCCAGCCGACGCTTGTGTTAGCCAATTTGGCCCTATTGAAGATGGTCAACTTATCCAAGCAAAAGGTCATCACTTCTCAGCACAAGAATTGCTGGGCGGTGACGCGAATTTAGCGGACGAATTTAAAGATGGTTCTTTTGCCACATTGTATCTATCTCCGCGCGATTACCACCGTGTACACATGCCATGTGACGGCACTCTGCGCCAAATGATTTACGTACCAGGTGACCTGTTCTCAGTAAACCCTCTGACAGCAGAAAACGTACCGAACCTATTTGCACGTAACGAGCGTGTGGTGTGTATCTTCGATACTGAGTTTGGTCCAATGGCACAGGTGCTTGTTGGTGCGACAATTGTTGGCAGCATTGAGCAAGTATGGGCTGGCACGATCACTCCGCCTCGTGGAAACACTGTCTACAAATGGGATTACCCAGCAGAGGGTGACAAGGCCGTGATCTTGAAAAAAGGCGAAGAGATGGGCCGCTTCAAACTGGGTTCTACTGTTATTAACCTGTTTGCCAAAGACGCGATTGAGTTTGACGCAAGCATGGAAAACGGTAAGCCAACCGTTATGGGCACACCTTACGCCTTGAAAAAATAAGTAAAACACCGTTAAAGAGCCCTTTATTAAGGGCTCTTTTTATTGATAAAAAGCAAAACTCCGTTCGAAATTTAGCCTCTATTTCTCAAACTCATACCTGCCTCTAAGACCCTCATTCCACAATCAATTATCCTGCGCTTAGAATGAATATTTAGAGGGGCAGCCAATGCCAAAGATGAGTGTAAACACGTTGGCGAAATTGCTGGTGTGCTTTTTAATTCCGCTCGGTGTTTTGATGATGCCGATCGATGCTATTCCTATTGACGATCTCACTTTAATTCAGCATCGCCTGTTGGCTATTTTTCTTCTTGCTGCCCTACTTTGGGTTCTCGAGCCGGTTCCCGTTTTTGCTACGTCCATTCTTATTATCGCTCTTGAACTGATCATGATATCGGATAAAGGTTTGCATCTATTTCGCAATCCACCAGCGGGGCATGATTTAGGAGAGTTAATTGCTTACACCGATATTTTCTCGGCCTTCTCTTCACCGATCATTATTCTTTTTATGGGTGGTTTTGCTCTCGCGATTGCGGCTTCCAAATACGAGCTCGACAACAACCTCGCCCGAGTGCTACTAAAACCATTCGGCACACAACCTAAGTTCATCATGCTGGGCTTGATGTTAATTACCGCCGTTTTTTCAATGTTTATGTCCAATACTGCCACGACCGTGATGATGCTAGCCCTGCTTGGCCCCATCGTCGCTTCAGCACCTAAAGGGGATTTAGGGATTAAAGCACTGGTGTTGTGTATTCCAATTGCCGCGAATACAGGCGGCATTGCGACTCCGATAGGCACGCCACCTAATGCGATAGCGCTTCAATATCTCACTGGAGAAAACGCGATAGACTTCCTATCGTGGATGACAATGGGTCTACCATTTGTGTTGGTACAACTCACTGTAGCTTGGTTCTTGTTGCAAAAGCTGTTTCCGTCTAGCGAACCAGAAATGAAACTAAAGCTAGATGGTACATTCAAAAGGAGCTGGCGTGCGATCGTCGTCTACATCACTTTTGCACTAACCATTGTGCTTTGGATGACAACGAAAGTGCATGGCATGAATACATACGTTGTCGCGATTATCCCACTAGCAGTGTTCACGTTAACGGGCATTATGGGAAAAGAAGAGCTCAAGCTGATTAACTGGGATGTTTTATGGCTGGTTGCCGGTGGTATAGCAATTGGTATTGCCTTAGACAAAACGGGCTTAGCCGAAGCATTAGCGCACGCCATTGATTACAGCCTGCTATCACCATTTGCCGTTGTTTTAGCCCTATCAGTAGTGTGTTGGTTAATGGCGAACTTTATGTCTAATACCGCAACAGCAAACTTATTGATGCCTATTGCTGCCGCTATTGGTACATCAATGCCAAGCCTTATTGCGGTTGGTGGCCTACAAGGTTTACTGGTTGTCGTCGCCTTCTCCGCATCACTTGGCATGATCTTACCGGTTTCCACACCACCAAACTCTTTGGCTTATTCAACAGGCCTCATCGAGAGCAAAGACATGGCGAAAGTAGGCCTGATTCTCGGTTTGATTGGTCTAATTATCGTGTATGGCGCAGTTTTGGTACTGTTTTAATCGAAGAGCTCCATGAAAAAGCGTGTTGTCATGGAGCTGCTCTCCAGCTACTGCCCTTACAGAGCGGCTTTTACATCCCATAAATTTCGTGCATATTAAGACTCCTCTACTCTACAAGGACGTCGACACATCATGGGTTACGAATGGCTTGCTTTATGCGCCGCTTTTCTGTGGGCAGTTTCTAGCCTAATTTCGGTCATTCCTGCACAACACCTAGGCGCATTTTCTTACAGCCGCTGGCGTATGGGCTGCACAGCCGTGATCTTATCAACAATGGCCTGGATAACTGGCGGCTGGTTAACGGTTTCTTGGGAACATGTAACGCCAATGATGGCCTCAGGACTGATTGGTATTTTTATTGGCGATACCGCTCTATTCGCGTGTTTGAATCGTATGGGGCCAAGACAAGCCGGGTTACTCTTCTCTTGCCACGCCGTGTTCTCTGCCATCTTGGGCTACTTCTTATTTAGCGAAGTCATGACCACAATAGAACTACTGGGCGCATCATTGGTATTTAGCGGCGTGGTGATGGCGATATTCTTTGGCCGAAGAGGTCAAGTGAATAACGTCTTGGAAGACATTAAAGGTAACATCTGGGTAGGTATTGGACTTGGCTTAACCGCAGCAATGTGCCAAGCATTGGGAGGCATTATCGCCAAGCCAGTAATGCAAACCAGTATTGACCCAGTTGCGGCTTCTGCTATTCGAATGATCAGTGCCTTTTTCGCCCACAGCATGTTGTTAGTTCTAGGGGTCAAAGTCGCTCGCTCGACGCAACACATTACTTGGCGCGTATTTGGTATTACTGCCCTTAATGGTTTCTTGGCGATGGCCGTCGGCATGACGCTAATCTTATACGCACTGCAAGAAGGAAATGTAGGTATGGTTGCACTTCTATCTTCAACCACGCCAATTATGTTGCTACCACTGCTCTGGATTTACACTAAACGCCGACCAAACCGATTTGCATGGTTGGGCGCAGCCCTAGCTGTGATTGGTGCTGGCATTTTGGTTCAGTAACCTTACAGACCAGCCCTTACTGCCAGATACAAAAAAGCCCGAGTTTAAACTCGGGCTTTTGTCATTCGGAGCCGTTAGTTAATTATTTAACTAGTACTTCACCCGTCATTTCTGCTGGGATTTCTAGACCAGCTAGAGAAAGCATGGTTGGTGCAAGGTCAGACAGTTTACCGCCTTCTTTGAATTCAACCGCTTTGTCACCTACATAGATTAGAGGTACTGGTAGGTTAGTATGAGCAGTGTGGATGCCGCCAGTTTCAGGGTCGATCATCATTTCTGCATTACCGTGGTCCGCAGTGATCAATAGTTGACCGCCAACTTCTTTGATTGCTTCAACCACTTTACCCACACTTTCATCTAGAGCTTCGATTGCTTTCTCAGCCGCTTCATAAACGCCAGTGTGACCAACCATATCTGCGTTCGGGTAGTTACAGATGATGGTATCGAACTTACCAGACTTGATAGCCGCAACCATCTTATCTGTTAGTTCTGGAGAGCTCATTTCAGGCTGCATGTCGTACGTTGCAACTTTTGGTGAAGCAACCAATTGACGCTCTTCGCCTTCGAATTCGTTCTCAACACCACCGTTGAAGAAGAAAGTCACGTGTGCGTATTTCTCTGTTTCAGAGATACGTAGCTGAGTTTGACCTTGTTTAGATAGCCACTCACCGTAAGTGTTTTCTAGAGACGCAGGTGGGAATGCGATAGCTAGAGGGATATCAGCCGCGTATTGAGTCAGCATCACAAAGTTGATTGCTGGGAATACTGCACGCTCAAAGCCGTCAAATGCAGGAACGAATGCACGAGTGATTTGACGTGCACGGTCAGCACGGTAGTTCATGAAGATAACCGCATCACCATCTTGCATGATTGCGTCTTCTTGACCTTCTGCTTTGATAGCTGTTGCTTTAACGAATTCGTCGTTTTCTTCACGAGCGTAAGCCGCTTCTAGACCTGCAACTGCCGTTTCTGCTGTGAACTCAGCTTTAGCTTGAGTTAGAAGATCGTAAGCAACTTGGACGCGATCCCAGTTGTTGTCACGGTCCATTGCGTAGTAACGACCTACTAGAGAAGCAACGCGGCCTTTACCTAGTTTCGCAAATAGGTCTTGGAAACGTTGTAGTGAGTTTTCAGCACTACGTGGTGGTGTGTCACGGCCGTCTAGGAAGCAGTGTAGGTAGATTTTCTCTGCGCCACGCGCCGCTGCCATTTCAACTGCTGCGTAAATGTGGTCTTCGTGAGAGTGAACACCGCCTGGAGACATCAGGCCCATGATGTGTACTGCTTTTTCAGCTTTCACAGCAGAGTCGATTGCTTCAACTAGCGCAGGCGTTTGTTCGAACTCACCATCAGCAATTGATTTAGTGATACGAGTCAGGTCTTGGTATACAACGCGGCCTGCACCAATGTTAGTGTGACCAACTTCAGAGTTACCCATTTGACCATCAGGAAGGCCAACATCCATGCCTGAAGCAGAGATTAATGTGTGTGGGTTATTCGCAATCAGAGCATCCATTACTGGTGTTTTCGCATTCGCAATTGCGTTACTTGCTGTGTCTTCACGGTAACCGTAACCGTCAAGGATAACTAGAGCCAATGGCTTCTTAGCTGACATAGTGATGACCTCATCAAATTTAAGTAACTTTTGGCGTAGGGCCTCGCTGCCCTATCTAACCTTGAAACAAAACTAGCGTAATTTTACTACACTTTTTAACCAAAACTGTAGGTTAAGATCAAATAATGTTTGCGATTTATTGTTGCTATCTTACAAGTTAAGCGAACAACGAGTCAGTGCCGACAATCGTGTTCCACAAGCATAGTCATTTCTAATACGCTTTGTACACCCCAGTCTAAGTTCGGTTTTCTTACGCTTCTCATTCTTATTTTTGCACTTGAAACAGCGCTAATTTAAAGCAACATCAAACAAGATGGGTTAATACCTATTGTTCTCTTTTCTCAGTAAAACAGAAGTCACTTAAACCGATAAGTCCAATAGGCAAAAGCAATCAAGCTACCAGAGCAAAATGTACGGATAGTAAGGGCATAAAGGGTTTATAGAGATCTCAATTATTCGTTAGAAAATTTTAACCCTCTCGCCTAAGAGCCGTAACCTCGCTATACTCCTGCTTTATTTTTCCGCCAACAGCGTAAGAGCTCAAGACATGCAAGAGTACATTGAATTTTTCCAACAGAACATGATTCTATCTTTGGTTTGGGTAGGTCTTCTTGTCGCCTTTATCATGAACATCGTGAAATCAGCGACAGCCGCATACAAAGAAATCAACGTAAACCAACTGACTCATCTTATGAACCGTGAAAACGGCGTTGTAGTGGATATCCGTACCAAAGACGAGTTCAAAAAAGGTCATATCACCGACTCACTTCACATTTTACCGTCAGACATCAAAGCGGGTAACTTGGGTAGCCTTGAAAACCACAAATCAGACCCAATCATTGTTGTATGTAAGACAGGACAGACCGCTCAAGAAAGCGCAAACCTACTAGTAAAAGCTGGCTTCGAAAACGTGAGCCTACTAAAAAATGGTTTGATTGCGTGGAACGAAGCGAACCTGCCGTTAGTTCGCGGTAAGAAGTAGGAACGTGGCAAGAACGAAAGTTCGCGTTTAAACGCGCTTTTACCAAGCCTCGCGGACAAAAAACTGAGCAAATTGAAAGCAGTTGGAGCACTAAGTTGTGACGCTTTGCACGTAATACACGCTTCATCTAGTCAAGGTAGATTGGCTCAGTTAGTCTCAGGACATACCAGTTTTCTGAGCTTAGACGTTTCTAGGCTCAACAAATATTGATTTAAGGATTAAAAAATGGCTGAAGCAGCACCTCAAGACGCACAACAAAACTTCGCAATTCAACGCATCTTCCTAAAAGACGTTTCTTTTGAAGCGCCGAACTCTCCAGTAATTTTCCAGAAAGAGTGGAACCCAGACGTTAAACTAGACCTAGACACTCAAAGCCGTGAGCTTGGTGAAGGCGTTTACGAAGTTGTTCTACGCCTAACCGTTACTGTGAAGAACGAAGAAGAGACTGCGTTCCTATGTGAAGTTCAACAAGGTGGTATCTTCACTGCTGAACAAATGGAAGCTGGTCAACTTGCACATTGCCTAGGCGCATTCTGCCCGAACATCCTATTCCCATACGCTCGTGAAACTATCTCAAGCCTAGTCGTTAAAGGTACGTTCCCTCAACTGAACCTAGCGCCAGTAAACTTTGACGCGCTATTCATGAACTACCTACAACAGCAAGCTCAACAAGGCGAAGCTGAAGCGTAATTCACGTTTTATAAGTGACGAATAGCCACAGTGCTGACGTCACCGACTCAAATAAAATGCACAGAGCGTCTACCATTCGATGCAATGTGCATTTTTTATTTCTGACAAAAGTTCCTAGTTCCTAATCGCCAGAAGGCGTAAAATTTGACGATTAGGAACTAGATTCTACTAGTAGCAAGACAATTAGGCGGTAGCATGACACAAGCAAATACAAACAATGCTTACGGTAAAGACATCGCAATGACTGTGATTGGCGCAGGCTCATACGGCACCTCTTTGGCAATCTCACTCGCTCGTAACGGCGCGAACGTTGTCCTTTGGGGACACGAGCCAGAGCACATGGCTCGCCTAGAAGCAGACCGAGCTAACCATGCCTTTTTACCAGGTGTTGATTTCCCTGAAAGCTTGATCATTGAATCGGATTTAGAAAAAGCCGTTCAAGCAAGCCGAGATTTGTTGGTTGTGGTTCCAAGCCATGTCTTTGGCATCGTGCTAAACAGCTGTAAACCATTCTTGCGCGAAGACTCTCGCATCTGTTGGGCAACCAAAGGGCTTGAACCTGAAACGGGGCGCCTGCTGAAAGACGTCGCTTATGACATTATCGGTGAAAACTACTCACTAGCAGTATTGTCTGGCCCAACGTTTGCGAAAGAGCTCGCAATGGGTATGCCGACTGCAATCTCTGTTGCGTCTCCAGATTCTGAATTTGTTGCGGATCTACAAGAAAAAATCCACTGTAGCAAAACCTTCCGCGTATATGCCAATAGTGACTTTATTGGTATGCAATTGGGTGGCGCTGTGAAAAACGTTATTGCGATTGGTGCGGGTATGTCTGATGGTATCGGTTTTGGCGCCAATGCCCGTACTGCATTAATTACTCGTGGCTTGGCTGAAATGAGTCGCCTTGGCGCTGCGCTGGGTGCACAGCCAGAAACCTTTATGGGCATGGCGGGTTTAGGCGATCTTGTCCTGACATGTACCGATAACCAATCACGTAACCGACGCTTTGGCTTGGCATTAGGCCAAGGTAAAGACGTTGATACGGCTCAAGAAGAAATTGGTCAAGTGGTTGAAGGTTACCGCAATACAAAAGAAGTATGGCTACTTTCTCAACGTATGGGTGTTGAGATGCCGATAGTTGATCAAATTTATCAAGTATTGTATCAAGGAAAAGATGCGCGCTTAGCAGCGCAAGATTTACTTGCTCGTGACAAAAAAGCCGAAGGAAAGTAGCAATCTACCGCCCTTTGCAGCTCATCTGAGAAAAATTGAAGTTGTCGGGTCACGGAAGAACCACTCTGGATATTGAGAATGAAACACTGCGAAAAACAAAAAGTCTGGAACAAAATTGTCTCAGAAGCCCGTGAAATGTCAGAACAAGAGCCTATGCTGGCGAGCTTCTATCATGCCACCATTATCAAGCATGAAAGTTTGTGTGCCGCTCTGAGTTATATTCTGGCTAACAAATTGAACACCGCTTCCATGCCAGCGATGGCTGTGCGTGAAGTGGTTGAAGAAGCCTTTGCGGCTGATCCAACCATCACTGACGGCGCGGCTTGTGATATTTGTGCCACGGTCAATCGCGACCCTGCTGTTTCAATGTACTCAATGCCATTGCTGTACCTAAAAGGCTATCACGCACTGCAAGGCTACCGAGTAGCAAACTGGCTGTGGAAGCAAGGTCGTCACGCTCTTGCGACTTACCTACAAAATCAGATTTCGGTAGCATGTCAGGTCGATATCCACCCTGCAGCGCGCATTGGTAGTGGTATCATGCTCGACCATGCAACAGGCATCGTGATTGGTGAAACTGCCGTGGTCGAAAACGACGTGTCTATACTGCAAGATGTCACCCTTGGTGGTACTGGTAAAGAATGCGGTGATCGTCACCCGAAAATTCGCGAGGGTGTGATGATCGGAGCTGGTGCAAAGATTCTTGGCAATATCGAAGTCGGTGAAGGCGCGAAAATCGGATCTTGCTCTGTGGTATTGCAAGCCGTGCCTCCTCACACAACGGTGGCTGGCGTGCCTGCAAAAATCGTCGGACGTCCAAAAACGGACAAACCCTCTCTCGATATGGATCAAGGCTTTAACGGCAAGTCGCAAAGCTTTATCCATGGAGATGGTATTTAATCGTCAACAAACCTTTTTGACAACAACGTGGTAGGTAACTCTCAAGTGCGAAAACAAAATCACCCTGTTCTACGCTCGGCTATTTTATTAACTTGTGCTTTATCTGCCACTTATCCCATTACCTCCTCTGCTGTGAGTCAGCAAGAGCTCAAAGGCGTATCCAGTGAGATAAGCCGTCAGCGCAAATCGCTCTCTTCCCAAGAAAAGCAGCTCAATGAGTTACAGAAATCACTAAAAGATCAAGAGCTTGGTATTTCTAAGCTTGAGCGTGAAATACGACAAACCAAGTCTAACCTCGCACAAGCAGACAAAAACATAGAAAACCTGGAAGAGAAAATTGCCTTGCAAGAAGCACAGCGTCAAGAGCAAGAAGAAGAACTCAAACAGCTGCTGCAAACGTATTACGTAACCGAGCGAGCGAAAGCCAATGGTCACTTGTTAAATCAAGGTGTGGAAGAAGACCGCATGAGCCAATACTTCCAGCATTTAGCTAAAGCACGTGCTGAAGTGATTGATGCGATCACCAAAATAACCCAAGAATTAGCGCACAACAAAAACCAGCTCGAGCTAGAAAAAGAGCAAATCGAGACTCTGCTCAAGCAGCAATCCGAAAAACGTACAGCGCTAGCGAGTACACAATCCAAGCGTAAGCAAACCCTGAATAAAATTCAGAGCAGTATCAAGAATGACAAACGCTACTTAGCAGAGCTGCAACGCAACGAAACCCGTTTAAAAGCAGAGATCGCCAAAGCAGCGAAGCGTAATGCGGTGCCAATGGACGGACTCGGCAAACAGCGCGGTAAGTTGCCTTGGCCACTAAAAGGCAGTGTGTTACACAACTTTGGTACGCGACAAACCGGGCAGGTAAACTGGAAGGGCATGGTGCTGTCTGCCAACTATGGTCAACAAGTGAAAGCCGTTTATCCTGGTACTGTCGTATTTGCGGAGTATCTGCGCGGATACGGTTTAGTGGTACTGCTCGACCACGGCAAAGGTGACATGACCCTCTATGGTTACAACCAAGCCTTAACTAAAAAAGAAGGCGACCGAGTCACCGCCGGCGAAGTGATTGCTCTCGCGGGTGATACGGGCGGTCAAGACAGGCCATCGCTGTACTTCGAAATTCGTCGTAATAGTGAAGCGCAGAATCCGAAATCTTGGTTAAAGCGCTAATTATCTGACTTATTGACTTGTCATAAAAAAGGAGCCACTCGGCTCCTTTTTTGTATTCATATTTTGGAAAATACTATGCGTAGTAGGTTTCTACCGCATCAATAAAAGCATTCACATCATCTTTGCTTAACGCGTTGATTCCTGCCGCCGCCTCTCGCCCCCCACCTGTCGGGAACTGACCACACACGGCCACGGCACCTTGTTTATTGTTTAACGGGGCACGGAGTGAAACCGTATAAGTCCCATCTGCATTTTCAGTAAGTACCGCATGCGCAGAGTCAGGGTTTTGGTTTGCCAGCCAGTTGCCATAAACACCACTGATTCGGCGTGATGCCGCCGTGTTTGGTAACTCAAACAACTTCAGCTTACCGCTCTCATGCATGGCAGGCACTGCGAGAGCCGCCTCCATGTCTTGTTGGTAAGCCGATTGCAATTGGTAGTATGGCGAGGCCGTATCTTCAATAGCTTCAAATGGTGACATGTACTTCAGCAAAGCTCGGTACAGCTCCGCAGGATGAAAGTGTAAATCTTCGACTTTCGAGCCGTAGCCGTTGTAGTTAATTAAAGTACCCAGCTCTTTTAGCTGCTCTTTCTGTTGCTGCGACAAGCCCGCGTTATTCGCTAACTCATCGGCTTTAGCAATCATGTTATCGCCATAAGCCGCCGTAATCGCCCAGTCATGAAAACGTCCATCGAGCAACTTATCGACAATCAACGCCGTGCACATGTTGGCATCGAGATCGATGTGCGCATCCAAATTACCATGCTGAGGAATGTCGCCCGCTTTGTGATGATCGGCGTAAAAGACGTGCGCGCCTTGAGCCAAAGCTTGCTCTAGACCTGCCATGTTCTTTTCCATCGAAATGTCTAACACAGTCAGCTCATCACCCGCTTGCACGTCTACTTTTTCCACCAGCTTGATGTCGCGCTTTACACCGGTTATTAACTGGGCATCGACAGGATCAGCCAAACGTAATTGTAGAAGAGCAATGATGCCATCAGCATCACCATTAAAAATGTCGTAATTCATGGGGCGATAGTTCCTTTATCGAGAATCTTATCCCTGCAAGGGTTTTTAGCGTATGGGATTATTGTGCGTGGCATATTTGACAAGTCAACTCGAGCCACGACTCGAAAATGAGAGTGACTCTCGAAATATTAAGCAGTTTGACGTTTAACTGTGTAAATTGCTAACCGCATCTTCTAATAACAGTAGCTGCTCTAAGCCCTGCTCAGTTGCTAATGGCTTAACGACATTAAGCATCTGCAACATCCCTTGCTTCACCATTTGCTCGGTAATGTTGGTTTTTGAAGCCATCGCGGATTGATACGCCAACCAACTACACGCAATCAAGTGCAATGTACATACCAATGACTTCAACTGTTGTTGATCGACATTCAACAGCTTCATCGTTACGAACTCTTGCATAATAGCAATGAGGTTCGCTTGCAGCTTCTCTTGCACATCGATGTACTGTTCGTGTAGCTGTTCATCTCGTGACAAGATTTCTGGTAAGTTTGCGTAGAAAAAGCGGTATTTCCACATCAAGGTAAAAATAGAGTCTAGGTAGCTCTTCAGCATAGTCAGGCTCTCTTGCGAACCTTGAATAGGGGTAAATCTTTCTAAAAGTTCTGCTGAATAAAGCGCAAAGATCTCACGAACGATTTCTTGCTTATTGCGGAAGTGGTAATACAGATTACCAGGGCTAATTTCGATGTGATCGGCAATGTGATTGGTGGTGATGTTGCGCTCACCATGTTGGTTGAACAACTCCAGTGCCGCGTAGACGATTTTGTCGCGCGTTTTCATTGTTATCGTGTTCCCTCTTCATTAACGAATCGAGTATAGCGACTTCACCAACCTAGGTCGATAGAGGCTCCAAATACGGTAACATAACAGACCAGTTAAGATGCCAGTTGAGTTGGCGACAAGGTCTAACCAAGAAGTTTGTCGCCCTACATACCCTTGCAACCACTCAATAACGGCGCTGAATAGCAAAATACCAATCGCCACCGCCCAACGTTGACGCCAACGCCACACACAAAAACAACCTAAAAACGCAAAGCCGCTGTACGCCATAGCGTGCTGCATTTTGTCGAGATACACGATATTGCCCCAGTCTTGCAGTTCACCTGAACTCAGAGATAAAAAAGCGATCAATATGGCGTAGCTAAAGATGGCGAAACGTGCAGCCGTCAGGTTCATTGGACGTCCTTATGCAATTGGAAATGGAAAGGCCGTCACTTGATCAATGTGGTCACAGCCTAGCGCCAGCATGATCAAACGATCGATACCCAACGCGACCCCTGCACAGTCTGGCAACCCTGCTTCCAGTGCAGAGATCAGATGATAATCGATCGGCTGTGGTTTTAAACCCATTTCGATACGCTTTGCGTTATCTTGTTCAAAGCGCGCTAATTGCTCTTTCGGGTTATCCAGTTCATGAAATCCGTTCGCCAGCTCTATCCCCTTAAAGTACACTTCAAAACGATCCGCGACGCGATGATCTTGAGGATTGATTTTCGCAAGCGCCGCCTGTGATGCAGGGAAATCGTACACAAAAGCCGGCACGTCCTGACCAATTTTGTTTTCTACTCCCACGCTAAATAGTAGTTGCAGCAGCGTATCGCGATCTTCTTCTGGCTCAGCAATGTCACTCAAACCCAGCTTGCTTGCCGCCGCTTTCAGCTCAGTCATCGAGCCTTCCAGTGGACACATACCCAACACATCAATGAAGGCTTGCTGATACGTCATGCGCTGCGCTGCGCCACACTTCAATACCAGCTGCAACAGGTCATCCATTTCATCCATCAATTTATGATGGTCAAAGCCAACGCGATACCACTCCAACATCGTGAATTCAGGGTTGTGGTAGCGACCATTCTCTTCATTACGAAATGCTTTGTTGATTTGATAAATACAACCGCTGCCCGCAGCCAAAAGGCGCTTCATATGGAATTCTGGGCTGGTCATAAAAAACAGCTTACTGCCATCGGCATAGCCTGGGCCAACAAACTCGGTTTGGAAAGTATGCAAATGAATGTCAGTCACGGTTGCGTGACTCATGGCTGGCGTATCGACTTCCATCACCTGTCGGTCAGCGAAGAATTGTCGAATCGACGCGATTAACGTCGCACGTTGACGAAGTTGGTCAATGGAAGCAGTAGGTTGCCAGTTGGTTTGCATAACAAGTCTCTCAAACTTTAATTCAGCGAGGAAAGCCTCATTCTACATGCTTTTTACTCTTCAAGAAGAGAGGAATATCCCTTCTTCTTTTTACTAATGTGCTCGCCAATTTGAGGCAAGCATTACTCGTGCCGCAGCACAAAAAACACTCAGTTAAAATCCTATTATCCATGCGGTTAATGTCGCGCAACACAGGTTTAACATCCCTAATGTTAATGCTTGAGGGCCAAAACCTCGATGCCGTGATAGCAGTCACATAACCTATAAATTCTATGCCCTTAAGTGCATTACCGAAGCAAAAACCCAATTACATCAATTTTTCTGCCATGTGGCTCATCTACACTAACCCTACTACTTTTGGGGAGTTCTTTTTAAGGAGCGCCTCGTAATGACAATAACAAGCGGATTTCCGCAATCACACACTGGAGGATAACTGTGCAAATTATCACCACAGATATCGCAGTCATCGGCGCAGGCGGCGCTGGTCTTCGTACTGCTATTGCAGCGGCTGAAGCAAACCCAGACTTAGAAGTCGCTCTGATTTCTAAAGTTTATCCAATGCGCTCCCACACGGTCGCTGCAGAGGGTGGCTCAGCAGCAGTTATCAAGGATGAAGATAGCTTAGACAACCACTTCAACGACACTGTTGGCGGTGGTGACTGGCTATGTGAACAGGATGTTGTTGAATACTTTGTAGAGAACGCGACTCGCGAAATGATCCAAATGGAGCAATGGGGTTGCCCATGGAGTCGTAAAGAGAACGGTGAAGTCAACGTACGCCGCTTTGGTGGTATGAAGGTTGAACGTACTTGGTTCGCTGCAGACAAAACTGGCTTCCACATGCTTCATACGCTATTCCAGACATCAATGAAGTACAGCAACATCAAACGTTTTGATGAGTACTTTGTGGTGGATCTGCTTGTTGATGAAGGCGAAGTTCAAGGTCTGATTGCTATTCACATGTCTGAAGGCGAGCTTGTTACTATCAAAGCAAAATCTGTTGTTCTAGCAACAGGTGGCGCGGGCCGTGTTTACCACTGTAACACCAACGGCGGTATCGTAACGGGCGATGGTATGGCAATGGCGTACCGTCACGGCGTTCCTCTACGTGATATGGAATTCGTTCAATACCACCCAACCGGTCTTCCTGGCACAGGTATCCTGATGACGGAAGGTTGTCGTGGTGAAGGCGGTATCATCGTTAACAAGAACGGCTATCGTTACCTACAAGATTACGGCATGGGCCCTGAAACTCCAGTTGGCCAACCGAAGAACAAATACATGGAACTGGGTCCTCGTGACAAAGTTTCTCAAGCTTTCTGGCACGAACAACAGAAAGGCAACACCATCAAACACCCACTGGGTGACGTGGTGCACCTAGACCTTCGCCATCTTGGTGAAGAGTACCTACAAGAACGTCTACCGTTCATCTGTGAGCTAGCAAAAGCTTATGTAAACGTGGACCCTGCAAAAGAGCCAATTCCAATTCGTCCAACCGTTCACTACACCATGGGTGGTATTGAAACGGACGGCGGTTGTGAAACTCGCATTAAAGGCCTATTCGCGGTGGGTGAATGTGCGTCTGTTGGTCTTCACGGTGCAAACCGTCTAGGTTCAAACTCACTGGCTGAGTTCGTGGTATTTGGCCGCGTAGCAGGTGAAAACGCCGTGAAACGTGCGGCAGAATTCAAAGGCTGGAACGACGCGGCAATTGACGCGCAAGTAAAAGCGGTTGAAGAACGCATCGCTAACCTAATGAACCAAGAAGGCGACGAAAACTGGGCAGAAATCCGCACGGAAATGGGTCACACCATGGAAGCGGGTTGTGGTATCTACCGCCAAGAAGATTTGATGCAAGCGACTATCGACAAAATCACTGAGTTGAAAGAACGCTACAAACGCATCAGCATCAAAGACAAAGGTAAAGTGTTCAACACTGACCTTCTGTACGCCATTGAAGTAGGCTACGGCCTAGAAGTCGCAGAAGCGATGGTTCACTCTGCGATTCTACGTAAAGAATCTCGCGGTGCGCACCAACGTCTAGACGACGGTTGTACAGAACGTGATGACGTGAACTTCCTAAAACACTCACTTGCTTTCTACAAGCCAGAGTCAGCACCAAGTATCGATTACAGCAATGTGACCATCACTAAGTCACAACCAAAAGCTCGTCTATACGGTGAAGCAGCAGAAAAAGCCGCGGCTGAAGAGAAGAACGCAGAGGAGCAAGCATAATGTCAGCAAATCGCATTCAAAAAGTAGACATCCTGCGTTACGACCCAGAAAAAGATGCAGAACCATACAAGCAAACATTCGAAGTCCCATTCGATGAAACCATGTCTGTACTTGACGCACTTGGTTACATCAAAGACCACCTAGACAAAGATCTGTCTTACCGTTGGTCTTGCCGTATGGCGATCTGTGGCTCTTGCGGCATCATGGTGAACAACGTACCGAAACTTGCTTGTAAGAGCTTCCTACGTGACTACCCAGACGGTGTGACTATCGAGCCTCTAGCGAACTTCCCAATCGAGAAAGACTTGATTGTTGATATGACGCCATTCATCGAGCGCCTAGAAGCAATCAAACCATACATCATTGGTAACGATCGTAAACCAGAAGACGGTACGAACTTGCAAACGCCAGAACAGATGGCGAAATACAAGCAGTTCGCTGGCTGTATCAACTGTGGTCTGTGCTATGCAGCATGTCCTCAGTTTGGTCTTAACCCAGAGTTCATCGGTCCTGCTGCACTAACGCTAGCCCACCGCTACAACCTAGACAGCCGTGACAACGGTAAAGATGAGCGCATGAAGCTTATCAACGGTGAAAACGGTGCTTGGGGTTGTACGTTTGTTGGTTACTGTTCTGAAGTTTGTCCGAAGAACGTTGACCCAGCAGCGGCAGTAAACCAAGGCAAAGTGGAGTCTTCTATGGACTTCGTGATTGCTATGTTGAAACCTGATGGTTCACCAAAGAAAGTGGAGGCATAAGGATGAGCAATCGTAAACCTTACGTTCGTGAAGTAAAACGCACTTGGTGGAAGAACCATCCTTTCTACCGCTTCTACATGCTACGTGAAGCGACGGTGCTTCCGTTAATCCTATTCACTCTGTTCCTAACTTTCGGTTTAGGTTGCTTGGTGAAAGGTCCTGAAGCATGGCAAGGTTGGTTAGCGTTCATGGCGAACCCAATCGTAGTCGCAATCAACATCGTTGCACTACTCGGTAGCCTATTCCACGCTCAAACTTTCTTCAGCATGATGCCACAAGTAATGCCAATTCGTTTGAAGGGCAAACCAGTGGACAAGAAGATCATCGTATTGACTCAGTGGGCCGCGGTTGCGTTCATCTCACTGATCGTTCTCATCGTGGTGTAAGGAGCTGAGCAATGAAACCGAATTATAGTGTAAACACATCACCAAAACGTTCTGATGAGCCAATCTGGTGGGGTCTGTTTGGCGCAGGTGGTACTTGGTTCGCGATGATCACGCCAATCACCGTTCTTGTGCTAGGTATCTTGGTACCACTAGGCGTGATTGACGCAGAAGCGATGAGCTACGAGCGTGTCTCTGCCTTCGCAACCAGCATCATCGGTGCGCTATTCATCATTGGCACGCTAGCATTGCCAATGTGGCATGCAATGCACCGTGTACACCACGGCATGCACGACCTTAAATTCCACACTGGTGTGATTGGTAAAATTGCATGTTATGCATTTGCAGGCCTCATCACTGCACTAGCAGTTATCTTTATCTTCATGATTTAAGAGACTGACCAAAAAAGAAAAAGCTGGCTAAATGCCAGCTTTTTTATTGCTTTGGGTTACCTATGATCTTTTTGCTTTTTAAGCTTTTGACCACCCATGATCTTATTGCTGTGCGACCTTCTTTGTCTGGTCCATAAGACCCAGAGCACCAAAGCCAGTAATCACATCTAGGTTTGTTTTCAAGCCCGTTTCGTCACTTCCACCAATGTAATTTTGTGGCATCTGAACTTGGAAGTTTTGCAAATTGTTGTACAGCGAGTTCGCTACGTCTCGATTCAATTCTGCCAAGTAAACTTCACGGTTTGCTCCTAACGCCGCATACTTACCTTTAAGGACTTCAGATTCTGCGCGACCTTTCGCTAATATCGCTTTCGCTTCAAACTCAGCAGAAAGTGCGTTCGCTTTTTGAATCGCTAAGTTAGCCTCTGCGATAGCTAGCTCTTTCTCCTTCTCGACTTCAGCAAGTCGTTTGGTTTTTTCCACTTCAACGATTTCACGCTCTGCAATCTGACGTGCAACTTCCACTTCTTTTTGCTGAGCAATAATTGCGAGTTCTTTACCACGCTGAGCGTCTTGCACCTCACGTGTTCGTTGAATCTCTTTGCGTAACTGCTCGGTCTCTGCCTGTGCTTTCGACGTTTCTTGTTCCTGAATCGCGCGAATACGATCCGCCACTAGACGCTTTTTATCTGCCAATAACTGATCTAATTGCTTTTCTGGCTGCGGGTCACCAATGGTCACCTGCGTCACTTGAATACCGTATTGTTGTAACGGATTGTCTTGACGAATTGGTTGCCCGGTTTTGTCTACGACTGGCACAGTTTTCCATACCAGTTGATTGGTGCGCTGTAATTGGTTCGGATTGGCTTGATTCGCCCCAACAGGCGCAAGATCCAACTCTTCCACTTCAACCTGACGTCGCTCTGTCAGATAAATCCCCTCTCGTAACTGATCGCCAAGTTTCGATTTGAACTGGTTCAAACCACCTTGGAAAAACTCTTCACCCGTGTATTGGGTCGCGGTAATCACCGTTACGTTACGTGCGTTCTTTACAAGCAGCGCATCGATCAAGTTACTGTTGTTGCGGAACTCTTTGTGCATCTTCTTCACCGCTTCAGGATCATTACTGAGCTTAAAGCGGAATGTTACGGGGATCTGACCAATATAGGTGTCGGCAAATCGAACCTGAATCGCATCAAGGCGTTGATAAAAATCTTCGCCCTTGCTGTTACCGAATGACACGGTGATCACTTGGTCATACTTGGTGATTTTGGACAGAAATGGCATGCGAAAATGAATGCCAGGTTCAGTAAACACATCCAACTCACCAGTAATATTATTCTGATGCACGTAGCTGTAACCCGCATCGGTCATCAGCACCGAGCTATTAATCGTTAAGCCTATTGCCAACAGCGGTACGCCAAATACGGCTGCTTTTAATCCTTTATGTAGTAACTGACGTCTTTCTTCCACCTTTAAACCCCTTCCTAAACCTCTGCTTTCCATTTTGTTCTCCTTTTTGGATTGTTACTGAGTTAAATCGATAAAAATCAGATTGCTATGCAACTCAGCGACAAGTACTAATGTATCAAAATGTTACATTAAGGAATAATCGACAGATTCATGGAATAAATAAGATTTTTACGAATAATACAAAATCATCAAAAATTTGCGGAGGATATCGATGTTTTACGCAGAGGGATTAAAAGAGAAGAATCACAGGCAATAAAAAAGGCCGCCGAAGCGACCTTTCTAACAATCATATAAAGTGCTTACTTCACACGACCTACGTATTCAGCAGTACGAGTATCTACGCGAATCACTTCACCAATTGAGATGAACAGAGGAACACGAACAACAGCGCCAGTTGATAGCGTCGCTGGTTTACCGCCAGTACCTTGAGTATCACCTTTCAGGCCTGGGTCTGTGTCTACAACTTCTAGCTCAACGAAGTTTGGTGGAGTAACAGTAATTGGGTTACCGTTCCAAAGAGTGATCATACAAGTGTTGT
>NZ_JAWOTA010000045.1:0-18863 GCF_033338635.1 Vibrio sp. Vb1755
TACGAGAGGACCGGAGTGGACGAACCTCTGGTGTTCGGGTTGTGTCGCCAGACGCATTGCCCGGTAGCTAAGTTCGGGATCGATAACCGCTGAAAGCATCTAAGCGGGAAGCGAGCCTTGAGATGAGTTCTCCCTGATACTTTAAGTATCCTAAAGGGTTGTCGTAGACTACGACGTTGATAGGCAGGGTGTGTAAGC
Source organism: Vibrio sp. Vb1755 (assembly GCF_033338635.1). Classification (NCBI taxonomy): domain Bacteria; kingdom Pseudomonadati; phylum Pseudomonadota; class Gammaproteobacteria; order Vibrionales; family Vibrionaceae; genus Vibrio; species Vibrio sp. Vb1755. The sequence goes on from NZ_JAWOTA010000045.1 coordinate 199, forward strand.
GTTGTGAGGCGTTGAGCTAACCTGTACTAATTGCCCGTGAGGCTTAACCATACAACACCCAAGGGGTTTTGATGGACTCAATGAAAGAACATTGAATGTGTAAGAACGAGAATTAAAAAACAGCTTTCCAGATTAAAGAATTTGCTTGGCGACCATAGCGTTTTGGACCCACCTGACTTCCATGCCGAACTCAGAAGTGAAACGAAATAGCGCCGATGGTAGTGTGGGGCTTCCCCATGTGAGAGTAGGACATCGCCAGGCTTTAGTTTTATTTTCACTTTTTCGAAAAGTGAAGACAAAAGCGGACACTTGCTTATTAAAGCGAGTGATACCACTGCGGAGTGGTAGTTCAGTTGGTTAGAATACCGGCCTGTCACGCCGGGGGTCGCGGGTTCGAGTCCCGTCCACTCCGCCACTTATATTAAGCCTCAGTCGAAAGACTGGGGCTTTTTTCGTTTTGGTTACCTGACTTACCTTAAACCCACTCTCATATTTAAATCTTGCATCTCGAGTTACACTACCCTCTTCACATGGTTTTAATACGTCGTGAACGAGCTAGCACGTAACTCTGTGCCTTAGTCTTAGTCTTATTCCGATACCAAGCTCTAACCAAAGCTCCTTTTATTCGATATTAGAAAATCTAGTTATGTGACAGAGTTTAATTGTTTGAAGTGTCGCTTGTTTCTAATTTGAAAATAGGATGACTTTGAATACAAGTTTAGTCTCACTGAGATCAAGAGGGAGGGGGCTAAATTTCTGTTAAGGCTTTGATCTACTGAATGCTAGCTCAGTTTTATCTTGGTGAGGTTGCTAACCTGTTTGGGTTCTGAACGCAATCACCCTAAATGTCTCTTTCTCATAAAAATACAAACTCGCTCATTGCTAAGTATTGTGGAAGTTTAGCTTTGATGTTTGCGAGGAGCCTATATTGCCAAGGGAAGAGAAGTGATACAGATGAAAATGGGTAAATTAAAAGGCTCGTCTATGAATACTATCTATCGGCAATAGTTAGTATCTATGAAAATGTAGCGTAGCGATTCTTAGTATATTTGAAGGTATATCAAAGAATAAGGAGCATTAGTCCTTGAAGGGGAGTCTGAAAATTAGTTATGAAAAAAGCAGCTAGGTAGCTGCTTTTTATTTATTAAGTTACGTGTCTTTAAGAGTCCAATGGCTCCGTATGTTCCGGAGTGGTTATTGCTTGGTTATTCTCTTCCATCTTCTTCTCTTCTGCTTTTGCTTTTTCAATCATTGGAGTGATTGTTGAGCCTTGAATGAGGATAGAGAAAACAACGACGGAGTAGGTCATTACAAGAATAATCTCTTTTACATCGATTAACTTATCTTGAATCACCCAAATACCAGATGGAATAGAAAGTGCCATCGCTAGTGCTAGGCCTCCGCGTAAACCGCCCCACGTCAAAATACGCACTGACCATGGATTATATTTTCTGTAACGTTTAAAGCCTATGTAAGAAAGAAATACACTTAGATAGCGAGCTGCTAGTACAAGAGGGACTGAAATAGCCATCATGATCCAGTCTTCTTTGTGGAATTCAAATAGCAGCATCGACATGCCGATCAGTAGGAATAACACGCCATTCAAGAACTCATCAACAAGCTCCCAAAAATGGTCAAGGTGATCTTCACTCTCTTTTGAAAAGCCAATAAAGCGTGTCCAGTTGCCAATCATAATACCGGATACAACCATCGCGAGTGGGCCTGATACATGGATGTATTCAGCAAATGCGTAACCTGCTGTTGGGACACCAATGGTAAGTAACAATTCCATTGAGTGATCATCGGTGGCACTGATCAAGTAGTGGAATAGCAAACCGAGGACGAAACCATATGTGATACCACCGATAGCTTCTTGGATGAAGAGTAAGGTGACACTACCTACAGTTGGTGCCTCAGTGCCAAATGCAATCGTAAATAGAGTGACGAAGATAACCAAACCGAAGCCATCATTGAAGAGCGATTCTCCTTCAATCTGAGTGGAGATACGTTTAGGAGCATCTAGTTTTTTCACAATAGCCAATACAGCGATTGGGTCAGTTGGCGATATTAGAGCACCAAATAGTAAGCAGTAGACCAAATCAAATTGGATGCCAATTAACTGACAAAACCCATACAGCGCAAATCCAATAAAGAACGTAGAAAACAGTGTAGCTCCAAGGGCTAAAACAGTGATCTCCCACTTTTGATCTTTAAGGTTCGGGAGTTTGATGCCTAGTCCACCAGCAAATAGTAAGAAGCCAAGAATGCCTTTGAGCAAGAAATCTTCGAAGTTAATCCTTGTGACCGTCTCCGTCGCAATTTCGGTGAGATGGAACCAGTTGTTTTGACCCGCAATTAAGATTAGAAGTGAAAGCACCATTGAACCTGCGGTAATCGCAATGGTGGTTTGCATCTTTCCTATCTTGCTGTTTACAAAAGCAATTAGCATCGCAGCTGCGGATAGAAAACATAAAGTATGATAGACCGACATAGAGCTCTCTATTTGTAACATTTTATGAATGGAATTCTCGGCTGATGCTGCTTAAATAGCAAACATTTTTTCGTGATTATTTTGTAAGTTAAGAAGGAGATAAAATAATCATTAATTCCACGTTTAGACGTCTAGACTCCTGAAGTTTGTGTGATAGGATGGAAAGATAACTAAAGGAATGAGGCTGTACTGTGGGAAGTAACGTAAGACAACAGATTGAAGCTCAATTGAAGCAACGTATTCTTTTGATTGATGGTGGTATGGGAACCATGATTCAAGGGTACAAACTTGAAGAGCAAGACTATCGAGGAACGCGCTTTGCGGATTGGCATTGTGATCTAAAAGGTAACAACGACCTGTTGGTTCTAAGTCAGCCTCAACTTATCAAGGAAATTCACGCTGCATATTTAGAAGCGGGTGCAGATATTCTTGAGACCAACACTTTTAACGCAACAACCATTGCGATGGCTGACTACGAGATGGAAAGCCTAAGTGAAGAAATTAACTTTGCAGCTGCCAAGCTTGCACGTGAAGTTGCAGACGAATGGACCGCAAAAACACCCGATAAACCACGTTATGTCGCAGGGGTTTTAGGGCCGACAAACCGAACTTGTTCTATTTCTCCTGATGTAAATGACCCCGGATATCGAAATGTTTCTTTCGACGAGTTAGTTGAGGCTTACTCTGAATCGACTCGAGCGCTTATTAAAGGTGGTTCAGACCTTATTCTTATCGAGACCATCTTCGATACGCTTAACGCTAAGGCTTGTTCATTTGCTGTTGAAAGTGTGTTTGAAGAGATGGGTATTGAGTTACCTGTGATGATCTCGGGGACTATTACTGATGCTTCCGGTAGAACATTATCCGGTCAAACCACAGAAGCGTTTTACAACTCATTACGTCATGTTAAACCGATTTCGTTTGGTTTGAACTGTGCACTTGGCCCGGATGAACTGCGTCCTTATGTTGAAGAGCTCTCGCGTATATCAGAATCTTTTGTTTCCGCTCACCCAAATGCTGGGCTTCCGAATGCATTCGGCGAATACGATTTGTCGCCAGAAGATATGGCTAAGCATGTTAAAGAGTGGGCTCAAAGTGGCTTTTTAAACTTGATTGGTGGGTGTTGTGGTACAACTCCTGAGCACATTCGCCAAATGGCACTCGCGGTTGAAAATATCGCCCCTCGTCAATTACCTGAACTTCCCGTTGCTTGTCGCTTGTCTGGCCTAGAGCCACTCGCTATTGATAAAGACTCTTTATTTATCAATGTCGGTGAGCGTACGAATGTAACCGGTTCTGCGCGTTTTAAGCGCTTGATTAAAGAAGAACTGTACGATGAAGCGCTCGATGTGGCTCGTCAACAAGTTGAAAATGGCGCTCAAATTATCGATATCAACATGGATGAAGGCATGTTGGATGCACAAGCTTGTATGGTTCGCTTTTTAAACCTTTGTGCGTCAGAACCTGAAATCTCAAAAGTACCAATCATGGTTGACTCTTCCAAGTGGGAGGTTATTGAAGCCGGTCTTAAGTGCATCCAAGGCAAAGGCATTGTTAACTCGATCTCTCTCAAAGAAGGCAAAGAGAAATTCGTTGAACAAGCTAAGTTGATCCGCCGTTACGGTGCGGCTGTGATTGTGATGGCGTTTGATGAGATTGGGCAAGCAGATACACGTGAGCGCAAAGTAGAAATTTGTACCAACGCTTACCGAATTCTTGTTGATGAAGTGGGCTTTCCACCAGAAGACATCATTTTTGACCCAAACATTTTTGCCATTGCTACGGGGATCGAGGAGCATAATAACTACGCGGTGGATTTCATTGAAGCCGTTGGCGATATCAAACGTGATTTACCACACGCGATGATCTCGGGTGGTGTTTCTAACGTCTCATTCTCTTTCCGTGGCAATAACTATGTACGTGAAGCGATTCACGCGGTGTTCCTCTACCACTGTTTTAAAAACGGTATGGATATGGGGATTGTGAATGCGGGTCAGTTAGAAATCTACGATAACGTGCCTGAAAAATTGCGTGAGGCTGTGGAAGATGTCGTTCTTAACCGTCATGATGACGCCACTGAGAGATTGTTAGATATCGCGGCGGAATATGCAGGCAAAGGGGTAGGTAAAGAGGAGGATGCCTCTGCACTTGAGTGGAGAACTTGGCCTGTTGAAAAGCGCTTAGAGCACGCGTTAGTGAAAGGAATAACTGAGTTCATCGTTGATGATACCGAAGAGGCTCGTGTCAACGCTTCAAAGCCATTAGAGGTGATTGAAGGCCCACTAATGGATGGGATGAACGTCGTCGGAGACTTGTTTGGTGAAGGTAAAATGTTCCTTCCTCAGGTCGTAAAATCTGCACGAGTGATGAAGCAAGCAGTCGCGCATCTGGAGCCCTACATCAATGCAGAAAAGCAGGTGGGACAAACAAACGGTAAGATTTTGCTAGCGACGGTCAAAGGTGATGTACATGATATCGGGAAAAATATCGTTGGCGTTGTATTGCAGTGCAATAACTACGAAATTATCGATCTTGGTGTCATGGTTCCTTGCGAAAAGATCTTAAAAGTAGCGCAAGAAGAAAACGTCGATATTATTGGTTTATCAGGGTTGATCACGCCTTCATTAGACGAAATGGTGCATGTTGCAAAAGAGATGGAGCGTCTCGACTTTAACTTACCTCTTCTCATCGGTGGCGCAACAACGTCAAAAGCCCATACAGCAGTTAAGATTGAGCAACATTACAAGCATCCAGTGGTTTACGTGAACAACGCCTCACGTGCAGTGGGCGTATGTACTTCTCTTCTGTCAGATGAACGTCGCCCTGAGTTTGTTGAAAAACTTGAAGCTGATTACGAACGAGTACGTGATCAACATAATCGAAAGAAACCGAGAACCAAACCAGTGACATTAGAAGCGGCTCGAGCGAATAAAGTTGCTATCGATTGGGAAGCTTACACCCCTCCAGTGCCTGTTAAGCCTGGCATTCATATCTTCGATGATTTTGATGTGGCTATATTACGTCAATACATCGATTGGACACCATTCTTTATGACTTGGTCACTTGTGGGTAAGTATCCAACAATTTTCCAACATGAAGAAGTTGGTGAAGAAGCAAAACGTTTATTCGAAGATGCCAACGAGTTACTTGATCGAGTTGAGCGAGAAGGCCTGTTAAAAGCGCGTGGAATGTGTGGCTTATTCCCTGCTGCGAGCGTGGGGGACGACATTGAAGTTTATGCTGATGAAACTCGTACCGACGTTGTGAAAGTATTACGTAACTTGCGACAACAGACCGAGAAACCAAAAGGATTCAACTATTGTTTATCCGACTACATCGCACCTAAAGAGTCGGGTAAACATGATTGGATAGGGGCATTTGCTGTCACTGGTGGTATTGGTGAACGAGAGCTTGCTGATGAATACAAAGCACAGGGAGATGATTACAACGCAATTATGATTCAAGCGGTGGCGGATCGCCTAGCCGAAGCGTTTGCTGAGTATTTGCATGAGCGTGTCCGTAAAGAAATTTGGGGTTATGCAGCTGATGAAGATTTATCTAACGATGATCTCATTCGTGAAAAATACCAAGGTATTCGCCCTGCGCCGGGTTATCCCGCGTGTCCTGAACATACTGAAAAAGGACCGCTTTGGGAGTTACTTAATGTGGAAGAGAACATTGGTATGACTCTAACCTCCAGCTATGCAATGTATCCGGGCGCGTCAGTCTCTGGTTGGTATTTCTCTCATCCTGACTCACGTTACTTTGCGATCGCACAGATCCAAGAAGATCAGCTAGAGAGTTACGCCGATCGTAAGGGGTGGGATAGGATCGAGGCTGAAAAATGGTTAGGGCCAAACATTAACGGTTAAATTGATGTTTACCTCGTCCAAATGTAACAACTAATGAAACGACAAAGGGCTGCAAATACGCAGCCCTTTGTTTTATTGAGTTGAACTTACTTCTCAAACAACTCAGTGTGGAGTTTTTGTATGGCTTGTTTCGATACCGATTCATGGAGCAAGAAGCATAAGTTGTGAGGGCTAGCGCCATAACAAATCATGCGTAGGTTAAAATCTTCTAGCGTGCCAAAAACCTGTTTCGCGTAGCCTTTACTCTCACTCATGTTGTTTCCAATGAGAGCAACGAGGCATAGGTCATGTTCAACTTCTACCTTACATAACTCTTCTAACTCTTCTCGTGCAGCTTGCGGCAGCTGTGGTGCTCCGCCAGAGGTATCAGTTTGATCAAGTGTTAACGATACACTGATTTCAGATGTCGTGATCAAATCGACAGAGATCTTATGCTTTGCAAGGATCTCAAAGACCTTTGCTAAAAAACCGTATGCGTGGAACATATTGGCGCTGCGTAGCGTTACCATGGTTTGGTTACAACGCAAAGCTAGCGCACGGAATAACGGTGAGCTTTCGACTTGGTGGCGAATCCAAGTTCCCCCTTTTTCTGGCTCTTTCGATGACCCTACAAATACCGGAATGTCGTGGCGCAATGCAGGTACTAGCGTAGAAGGGTGAAGGATTTTAGCGCCAAAGTTAGCCATTTCTGAAGCTTCACTAAAGCTGATCTCGGGAATTGGTGAGGCTTTTGGTGCAATTCGCGGGTCTGTTGTGTAGATTCCCGGAACATCAGTCCAGATTTCTAGCCCTGCCGCTTTAACGCTCTCAGCAATTAAGGCGGCGCTGTAATCGCTGCCCCCTCGACCTAATGTTGTTGTATTACCGGCTTCGTCAGATCCTATGAAGCCTTGAGTAACAACAACGGATTGTTGGCAAAGTGGTACGAGTTTATCTTGCGCAAGCGTCGAAATTGCTTCAATGTTTGGCTCCGCGCGACCAAAGTTGTCATCAGTACGCAGCACATCGCGGATATCAAAGCGCACTGCTTGAATGCCTCGCTCACACATTAACTGAGTTAGAATGTGCGTCGACATGAGTTCACCACATGCGACTAAATGATCGGTTAACTTCGCACTAGCTTGGATAGATGCAGCCTCGGCCAGGCTGGTTACGGTATCTAATATGCCATACACCTCGGCAGCAGTTTTCGTGCTGTCTTCGAGCTGAGTTAAAATGGCGTCATGAATGTTGGCCAGATTTTGCAGCAGCTCAGTACGGTGCGTTTGATCCTGAACGCCGTTGGCGAGTTCTACCAATAGGTTGGTGACGCCAGAGCAAGCGCTGCTCACGACCAGGCGAGTATTTGGATTGTTTTCGATAATGGTGGCGCAACGACTCATTGCCTCAAAGTTGGCAACACTGGTTCCACCGAATTTAGCTACGTTAAATGCGCTCACTGCGTTCTCCCACGACTTCCTAAAAAATTGTACATCCAATGTTTAGTGAGAAAAGGAACAGAGCAAAAAGAGAGGTATTTAGAATGCTATTTGAAAAATTTACCCTCAGAAGCCCTTCATCAGACTGCGCTGATGACAGTTGATGGGATTCAGCCCAATTCAACCGACAAGTCAAATCCTGCAACTTTGACTTACCTCGGCACTACTCCCCCTCAATGATTGGTGTTGGAATTGCGGTTCCACAAATCATCTACCTGGGTAGCGCTCCTCTTCTACATAAAGCTCAAACATTGAACGGTTTTGAGGCCTTAATGTCAATCAATATTTCAACCTTTATAGTGTTTTTTATTAACGATTTTGTGACACTGGTTTGACCTCCATACTTACGGCTAATTGCTGATAGAGGAAAAATCTATTAGGGTGAAGAACCCTACACCTGAGCCATGTTATTGAATAGAACTTTTAGAATGCTCAGGATAAAAGATAATCAAGGAGCTGACATGTCGATCCAAAGCTTTATTCCACCTCACCGTATTTTAATGGGACCTGGTCCTTCTGATATTTATCCTCAAGTGTTACAAGCACTAAGCCGTCCTACGGTAGGTCACCTTGATCCTCTGTTTATCGGTATGATGGATGAGCTCAAGCAGCTATTGAAGTATGTCTTTCAAACTGACAATGAGTTCACTATTGCGGTTTCAGCGCCAGGTAGTGCAGGGATGGAAACCTGCTTTGTAAACTTGATCGAGAAAGGCGATAAAGTGATCGTCTGCCGTAATGGTGTATTTGGTGAACGCATGCGCGAAAATGTCGTCCGTGCTGGTGGTGAAGTTGTTATCGTCGATGATGAATGGGGGACGCCTGTTTCCATTGATAAAGTCGAGCAAGCATTCGAACAGCACCCAGATACAAAAGTTCTTGCTTTTGTGCATGCGGAAACCTCAACTGGTGCAGTCAGTGATGCTCAAGCATTGGGTAAGCTGGCGAAACAGCATAATGCATTATCTATTGTTGATGCGGTGACATCGCTTGGTGGTGTGCCGTTAAAAGTGGATGAATGGCAACTGGATGCGGTTTACTCTGGTAGTCAAAAATGTTTGTCATGTGTACCTGGGCTCTCACCAGTGACGTTTTCTCCTGCCGCGATTGAAAAGATTCAAGCAAGAACAACACCAGTACAGAGTTGGTTCCTCGATCAGAGTTTAGTTTTGGGGTATTGGAGTGGAGAAGGCAAGCGTAGTTATCATCATACGGCGCCAGTTAATAGCTTGTATGCGCTTCATGAAGCTTTATTGATACTGAAAAATGAAGGATTAGAAAACGCTTGGGCTCGTCACCAACTGATGCATGAAAAACTCAAAAATGGCTTACAAAAGTTAGGCTTTGAATTTGTTGTGGACGAAGCCCATCGGTTGCCACAATTAAATGCGATTTACGTGCCTGAAGGAATTGATGAAGCAAAAGTTCGTGCTCACTTGCTAGAAACCTATAACCTAGAAATTGGTGCAGGCCTTGGGGCATTAGCTGGTAAAGCGTGGCGTATTGGCTTAATGGGTTACGGCGCTCGATCTGAAAACGTTGCGCTGTGCTTAAAAGCGTTAGAAGAGTCACTCACTGAATAAAATCATACAGCAATGAGATGAAGAAAAGCGAAGGTCATCCCTTCGCTTTTTTGTACTTATTACTCTTCACCTGAAGTGGGGGCTGGTGAGGCAGAGATTGCTTGAGAAGGTGGTTGGTAATTGACGTCACTGAAATCAATCTTCGGGAACAAAAACTGCGCTTCAGCTCTAATTTGCTCCGCTTTACTTGAGTCATCTAAGCCTTGGTAGGCCAAAATCAAATTATTATAAAATGCAGGGCGAGGCTTATCTTTGATGATTTTTAGCGACCAATCGATATAAGGCTGAATCAAGGTTGCGTCTTGTTGGTACAGCCCAATGTTTAAAAACGTGCTATAAACATCCCAATCAAATCTGTCTTTCCAAACCACAGGGTTACTGACTTGATTCAGAATATCAGGATTAGTTGGCCTAGTGGTCTCAAACTTCGTCAATACATAGTTCGTATGCAATGCGCTTACCATGTAAAACGTAAACGCAACGGGAAGTACCAAACTAAAAACACGCAGCAAGCTTTTGGTTACATTACTAAAGCCGACTTGTCGATAACGAGAGACGCGCTGATCGACCCAGTACAGCAGGATAACGAAGATCAACCAATGCACGAGAGAGTGGTAGAAAGGGTATTCCAGTTGCGAGTGCAATACGATAGGTATAAACAAGGCCAGCAACGCAAGACGAGTTCCGCGTTTGGCTTGATAGATTCGATACAGTACCAGTGCCATCGCTAAGAAGATGCCGAGTATTGGCAGCAAGCCACCTTCGACTCCCCAGTAAAGTAGCTCATTATGCGGATGATCCATGGCTGGCAAACCAGCTGGGTAATTCTCATTTAGGGCATGTTGACGAGCCGTATACAGCATGTACTCAGATTCAAACTTGCCATATCCATAACCAGTAAAAGGCTTTTCAATCACCATGTCTAATGTTTGCGGAAAAGTATACGCTCGAGGAGACTCCATATTTACTTTTTCTGCGGCTAACCCACCTCCATCAGGAAAGGCAAGATGCATGACAACGACTGAGAGTAAGAGCCCACTTACAAGTGACACAACCCAGCGGATAAAGCGCCCTTTGGTTGCAAAGCGGTACATGTATGGAATGACCAACAACACGGCGATGACCGAGGCTAACCAACCAGTGCGTGAAGCCAACGCCACAATTAGTGGTAAAGTTAAAACTGGTACGGCATAGAGAAGGTAAACATCGCTTAACTTACGATCGTATTTGTAGGGCTGACGTGCAAGTAAATAGCTGGCAATCACCAACCCTGTCGCAAGAAAACTGGCCATTACATTGGGCTGTTGGAAAATACCATAAGGACGATTGGCCACCGTGTCGTAACCAAACGGATTACCTGGTTTGAGATACAGATATTGTGTCAGACCAAAAATGGCTTCGATAACAACCGCAAGGACAATGAACCATAATAGGCGTTGGCGATGTTTATTACTGAAATGAAATTGTTGTAAAACAATAAAGAACAGGACACCACACCACAGGCCAATGAGCTTATTGGCTGCCAAGCTGCTATTCGCATTTGGGTACAGAATGGGCACTGTCATGATAAGAGCACTAATGAACAAGCCGATGGTTAGTTTTGAGTAACGTAGCACTCGATTATTCGCTAGTTGGTAACACCCAATGCCTAATGCAAAGCTAAAAGCAATCCAAGTTGTCGCATTGAACGAAAGCGAAAGCCCCGAACCGCCGGGGTTGGGCATGAAAAAGTGCATTGCCAACACAAATAGTGTTGCCAAGGCAATGAGAAACTTGCGATTGAGGGGAACCTGTACTTTTTCGGGAGAAAGCTTTGTTCCACTTACATGTATAGTAGCCATAGTTATTGCGTTGTTTTGAATGAAAAAAGACCAGCACTTGCTGGTCTCGATACTTTACCTGTTTTTTCTACTTCAACATAGGCTTGAGGAAGTGAGCTGTGTGCGAACCCTCGATTTGCGACACATCTTCCGGAGTGCCTTGAGCGATTATCTCGCCGCCACCTTGACCCCCTTCAGGACCAAGATCGATAATCCAGTCCGCAGTCTTAATGACGTCCAGGTTATGCTCGATCACCACGACAGTGTTTCCGTGGTCGCGAAGTCTGTGCAGTACAGTGAGCAACTGCTGGATATCATGGAAGTGCAAGCCGGTTGTTGGTTCATCCAAAATGTACAAGGTTTTTCCTGTATCACGTTTGGATAGCTCTCGCGCCAGTTTCACACGCTGTGCTTCACCACCGGAGAGTGTTGTTGCCGCTTGACCCAATCGTATGTACGACAAACCCACATCCATCAGTGTTTGTAGTTTGCGAGCGATGGCAGGAACTGGATCGAAGAAGGTGCGTGCATCTTCGACCGTCATTTCTAGCACTTCATCAATAGTTTTACCTTTGTAACGTACTTCGAGCGTTTCACGGTTGTAGCGTTTACCTTTACACACATCACATGGCACATAAACATCTGGTAGGAAGTGCATTTCTACTTTGATAACACCGTCACCCTGACAGGCCTCACAACGACCACCGCGTACGTTAAAACTAAAACGGCCCGGTTTGTAACCGCGAGAACGCGACTCCTGTGTGCCTGCAAACAGTTCACGGATTGGTGTAAAGATCCCCGTATAGGTTGCAGGGTTAGAGCGAGGTGTACGGCCAATTGGGCTTTGATCGATATCGATGACTTTATCGAAGTGCTCTAGACCTTTAATCGATTTATAAGGTGAAGGCTGAGCCGTTGTCGCTCCGTTAAGTTGGGTATGCGCAATTTTAAAGAAAGTATCATTAATCAGCGTTGATTTACCTGAGCCAGATACTCCTGTAATACAGCTGAATAACCCAACAGGAATTGAAAGGTTAACGTTTTTAAGGTTATTACCTGTTGCGCCTAATAGCTCAACCGTTTTTTTCGGATCTCGCGGCGTGCGATCTTTCGGTACTGCGATTTCTTTAACACCACTTAAGTACTGACCTGTCAGAGAATTCGGATTCGCGACTATCTCTTCCATGGTGCCTTCCGCAACAACATTACCACCATGTACGCCAGCACCAGGACCAATATCTATGACATGATCTGCACAGCGAATCGCATCTTCATCGTGTTCTACCACAAGTACGGTATTACCTAAATCGCGCAAATGAGTCAGTGTTTTTAGGAGTCGTTCATTATCACGCTGGTGGAGGCCAATCGACGGTTCATCCAGAACATACATCACACCAACAAGACCTGCACCAATTTGGCTTGCTAAACGAATACGTTGAGCTTCACCGCCTGATAAGGTTTCAGCACTGCGTGATAAGTTTAGGTAGTTCAAACCGACGTTAACTAAGAATTGCAGGCGGTCGTTGATTTCCTTCATCACTTTTTCAGCGATTTGGGCTCGTTGACCTTCCAGTTTCAAGGAATGGAAGAACTCCAATGCATCAGCAATGCTGAGTTCAACAATCTCAGGTAGTGTCGTATCAGCAATAAACACGTTACGTGCTTCGAGGCGTAGACGAGTACCGCCACAGCTTGAACAAGATTTAGTGGAGATGTATTTTGCAAGCTCTTCACGGACAGAGTTGGATTCTGTATCACGATAGCGACGTTCTAGGGTATTCAGAATACCTTCGAATGGATGGCGTTTAACGCGAATATCGCCACGATCGTTGATGTATTTAAACTCAATCTCAGTACGACCTGAGCCCTTTAGAATGACATCTTGCGTTTTCTTTGGCAGAGAATTAAAAGGGGCATGGAGGTCAAAACCATAATGATCGGCCAATGAGGTGAGCATTTGGAAGTAGTAGTAGTTCTTTTGATCCCAACCGCGAATCGCACCTTGTGCCAAGCTTAATGAATCATCTTGAATGACTCGGCTTGGATCGAAGTATTGTTGAACACCCAAGCCATCACAAGTGCCACATGCACCAGCAGGATTGTTGAATGAGAAAAGTCGCGGCTCTAACTCTTGCATGCTGTAACCACATTGTGGACAAGCGAAGTTGGCGGAGAAAATAATCTCTTCACCGTCGCCATCCATTGGCGCGACAACTGCAATTCCGCCTGATAATTCGAGTGTTGTCTCGAAAGATTCGGCCAAGCGCTGTTGTAAGTCTGGACGAACTTTAAAGCGGTCTACCACAACTTCAATGGTGTGCTTTTTATGTAGTTCAAGGGTTGGAGGATCGGAAAGATCGCAAGTTTCTCCATCAATACGCGCACGAATAAAGCCTTGAGCCGCTAAGTTCTCAAGCGTTTTAACATGCTCCCCTTTACGTTCTTTGACAATAGGCGCCAATAGCATCATTTTGCTGCCTTCCGGCATCTCTAGGACTTTGTCCACCATTTGGCTGATGGTTTGCGCAGCAAGAGGGGCATGGTGCGTTGGACAGCGGGGTTCGCCCACACGAGCATACAATAGACGTAAGTAGTCGTAGACTTCGGTAATTGTACCGACGGTTGAACGCGGGTTATGAGAAGTAGATTTCTGTTCAATAGAAATCGCAGGTGATAACCCTTCAATGTGGTCGACATCGGGTTTTTCCATCAGAGACAAAAACTGACGAGCGTAGGCAGAGAGAGACTCTACGTAGCGTCGTTGGCCTTCTGCATACAATGTATCGAAAGCGAGAGAGGATTTACCGGAGCCACTTAGTCCAGTAATGACAATCAGTTTATCGCGAGGGATTGTAAGATTAATGTCTTTAAGGTTATGGGTTCGGGCACCGCGAACTTCTATTTTATCCATCGTTTTTGCTCTATGTATAACCAAGTGGGGCAAGTATTACATAGTGTGAGAAATGTGCAAAGAAAATTACTGGATAAAAAAACAGTAAAGTAAAAAGCCCAGCGTTGTGCTGGGCTTTCGATACAGTAATTTCGTACTAAGACGATGCTTTATACTGCTTTTTGTGTTGCGTGCTTACCTAGCTCAGAGGTTTTTTCATCTTTTAGATACAGGTTTTCAAAACAATAGTTAGTTGCTTCGATGTAACCTTCAACGCTACCACAGTCAAAGCGTTTGCCCTTGAATTTGTAAGCCAATACACAGCCCGCTTTTGCTTGTTTTAGCAGCGCGTCAGTGATTTGAATTTCACCACCTTTACCTGGTTCAGTGTTTTCAATCAGTTCAAAAATATCGGGAGTCAGGATGTAGCGGCCAATGATAGCAAGGTTGCTAGGTGCCGTGCCTTTCTCTGGTTTTTCTACCATGTCGTCTACGCGGTAGATGTCGTCTTTGATCATTTCACCAGAGATAACGCCGTATTTGTGTGTTTCTTCGGCTGGTACTTCTTGCACTGCAACGATAGAACAGCGGAACTGCTTAAATAGTGCCACCATCTGAGCCAGTACGCCCTCTTGCTCGTTGACACAAAGGTCATCAGCAAGAACAACAGCAAATGGCTCATCGCCTACCAATTCTCGTCCAGTTAGAATCGCGTGGCCCAAGCCTTTCATTTCGCGTTGACGTATATAAGTGAAGTTTGCAGATTCAATGATTTCACGGATATCTACCAACAGCTCTTCTTTGTTGGTACCGCTAATCTGATGTTCCAGTTCGTAGTTCTTATCAAAGTGGTCCATGATCGAGTGCTTGCCACGACCTGTCACAATACACATGCCGTTCATACCAGCTTGGATTGCTTCTTCGACACCGTATTCAATAAGCGGTTTGTTCACGACTGGCATCATCTCCTTTGGCATAGATTTCGTTGCCGGTAGGAAGCGTGTGCCATAGCCTGCAGCAGGGAACAGACATTTTTTTATCATTGGGGGAATATCCTATCTCGTTTTTATCAAGAATCTGCGCATAACTTTAACACGAGAGGTATCAATGAATCATGAATAAAGTAGGAAAAAATGTGAGACTCGGTGCGGAAAAAAGATGAGCGACTCGTCATTTCAGTTATCAGAGCCGCTCACATTGCATCATGACATTAAGTTTTGGTCTGCCCAGGCGATTGCCTGTACTCGGTTCTTTACGGATAGCTTTTTGAATATCTGATACAAGTGCGATTTGATGGTGAATTCACTGACGAATAACTCCTCGGCCATCTGACTGTTCGAGGCGCCAGCTTGTAGGCAACGCAGTACTTGTAGCTCACGAATGGTTAGGTCTACCGTAGCTGGTGCAGTATGAGTATTAATGACATTGCGGTAATAGTGTAAAAGTTGACTGGTTACATTACGCGGCAGCCAGTTTTGACCGTTAACAATGCCTTTTAACCCTTCTCCAATTTGCTCTAGCGTATCTTCAGAATAAAACACACCTTTTAATTGACCAAATGAAAGAAGTTCATCTGTGGTTAGTCTTTTAGGCACGTTGAAGACAACGGTTTCAAAGTTTTTCCATACAAGAGGCAAGTTTTTGATCGATTGAACAAGTGATTTATGTTCACTGAAGTCGATCAGTAGAATTTTATTACGGTGTTGTGGCTTGGCTTCCATGAGTGCTGCGGTTGAAATCACCGGGATGCTCATATCAACGTACTTTTCGAGTGCCGCCACTTTTTTTTGCGCATTATCTTCCATACTGATCAGAAATAGCTTTCTTGCGTAAGCCGACTTTCTCACGTGTTCCAATCTCCCTGGGTTCAATAGAAGCCATAAACTGGCATTAAAGAGAGGCCATAACCATCGCTTTACTGAATAAATGCGTTCGAATTCAAAGCTTCACGAAACGATGTCTGCAACGCGAATCAAAAATGCTACACACGTAAGTTGAAATACGATTTGGGTTCTAGAGGATGACTCAATAGATCACAATGGTATTAGACTTTAATCAAAACATTAAAGCGTGCTATTCTAATGCGCTAAAATTTTATATATCCAGAGTGAAACGGAGCACATCATGGCCAGCCGTGGAATTAACAAAGTTATTTTGGTGGGGAATCTAGGTAACGACCCTGAAATTCGTTACATGCCGAATGGCGGTGCAGTAGCAAACATTACTATTGCGACTTCTGATTCATGGCGTGATAAAGCGACTGGCGAACAGCGCGAAAAAACGGAATGGCACCGTGTTGTGTTGTTCGGCAAACTTGCGGAAGTAGCAGGTGAGTATTTGCGTAAAGGCTCTCAAGTTTACATTGAAGGGCAACTGCAAACTCGCAAATGGCAAGATCAAAGTGGTCAAGATCGCTACTCAACTGAAGTCGTTGTTCAAGGCTTCAATGGTGTGATGCAAATGCTTGGCGGTCGTGCTCAAGGTGGCGGCGCACCTATGGGCGGTCAACAGCAGCAGCAAGGTGGATGGGGTCAGCCTCAACAGCCAGCTCAGCAGCAGTACAATGCGCCTCAGCAACAGCAACCACAACAACAGGCTCCGCAGCAATCACAGCAGCAGTACAATGAGCCACCAATGGATTTTGACGACGATATCCCGTTCTAAATTCTGCTTATGCTTGAATCGAAAAGGCCGCGAATATCGCGGCCTTTTTTATTGTCGCAATCTAATGATCTCACAGGCTTATCTTGGCAAGGTTAGGCGTAACAATAAAACTTATCAATGAGTGTGATTTTCTTTAT
Organism: Vibrio sp. Vb1755; assembly: GCF_033338635.1. Classification (NCBI taxonomy): domain Bacteria; kingdom Pseudomonadati; phylum Pseudomonadota; class Gammaproteobacteria; order Vibrionales; family Vibrionaceae; genus Vibrio; species Vibrio sp. Vb1755. The sequence continues at coordinate 17,134 of NZ_JAWOTA010000045.1, forward strand.
GCTCCAGCCTCTCACTATCAGACTAATCCGATTGTTTGATGAACTCTTATCAAGTATAAATATTTCAATAAGGTATATGATGAATAAAAAAGGAATTTGGTATTCATGAGGTATACCCCAACTCTTAAGTTAAGCACACGGCTGGTGGCCTTTGTCACCATGATCGTTATCTGCGCCATGTTTATCTTGTTTGTCGGTGGCACCCTCTCTTTTAAACGTCTTGGGCAGGAATATCTCACCCATTATTTAGAAGGGATCGTAGAGGTGGTCGACAAGGAGATGGAAGATCCTGACGCTGCTTATTCTATGCAGCGCTGGATGCCGAAGATGCTGCAGGCTTCCAATATTGTCGAAATGACGTTGTCGACCAACAACGCCGTTGTTTATCGCTTCAAAGATACTTCTCATCAAATGGAAGCGTCAGTCTTGTTTGAGGCTGAGTACCAGTTGACTCACAATCAAGATTACACGATTCACTTTAAAGCAATTCCCCCTTACTTAGGTTACAGCTACTCAATGCAGGCGCTTTGGTCGATCACGCTTGCCGTTGTATTGATCATCTTCTGCTTAATGCGCGGCGTGGCATGGCTTAAAGAGCAATTAGAAGGCTCCGAAATGCTCGAAGAGCGAGGCAGAATGATCCTGGCTGGTAGGGTGGAGCAGTATGCCAAAGGTGACAAAAAAGAATGGCCTTACACCGCCAGTGAAGCGCTCGATGTATTAATCGAAGAGTTACAAGATGCGCGTCAAGAGCGAAGCCGATTTGATACCTTTATTCGAACTCAAACCTTCCTTGATAAGCTAACCGGTACCGCTAACCGAGTGTTATTTGATAGCAAGTTGGAATCGGCGTTACTAGAAAGTGGGGCTCGCGGCGCCGTGTTGCTAGTGCGTATTCAAGACTGGAAACTGGTTGAAGAAGAGCAAGATAAGCAAATTACGGATGAGTTTATTGTTGAAGTTGGGAGTTTATTGTCCAATTTAGTTCAACGATACCCAGATGTTGTATTTTCCCGTTATTACGATGCTGATTTTGCGCTTTTTCTACCGCACCAAAGTGCGAAAGATGTGGCTAACCTTGCCTCGCAATGCATTCGCCAGTTAGAAAAGTTAATGCCGCCAGAGCCACTTGATCCAGACAACTGGTGCCATATTGGCATCACCACTTATAAAGAAGGTGAGCGACACAGCCAAATCATTGATGAAGCCGAGACTGCTTTGCGTAGTGCGCAACTACAAAATAACAATAATTGGAGTCGCTTCAAAAAATGGAACCACGATGAAGAAGCTCGCGGAAGTGTGAGGTGGAGAACGTTATTTGACACAGCACTTACACCTGAAAGTGTGATACTCTACGCACAATCTGTGCACCCAATAAGTGACGCGACGCATAAAAAATCATTATATGAAGAGTTAACATGTCGGATTCGCGATCCTGAGAATGGGATTGTTAAAGCGTCTCGGTTCATTTCTGCGATCAGACAGGTTGGTTATGAAGCGCAAATGGATAAGTCGGTTATTAATAAATTCTTAAGAGAGTTTAAGGATAATTTTGATAACTCAAGATCGTATGCGCTCAATTTGAATGTAACGCCATTTTCTAACCGAGAGTACTTTAAATGGTTTCGTGATGAACTCTTACAGTTGTCACGTGAGCAGAGAAAGTGTCTCAGTTTTGAGTTTGTTGAAGCACAATTTGTAAGACACTTAGACTTTATGCGACCAGTCGC
>NZ_JAWOTA010000046.1:0-14514 GCF_033338635.1 Vibrio sp. Vb1755
ACATTTACCGTAGAAAAAATCGGCGGTACATCAATGACAGCATTTGATGCTGTTCTCGACAATATTATTCTTCGTCCCAAAACACCATACAATCGTATTTTTGTCGTATCTGCATACGGTGGTATGACCGATGCGCTGCTCGAGTGTAAAAAAACCAGTAAACCAGGCGTTTATCAGCTTATCGCGAAACGCGACGACAAATGGGAAGAAGCGTTAGCGTACGTTGAAAGCCGTATGTTGCTGACCAATGAAAATATTTTTGCGGACCCAATGAATCGTATCCGTGCGGATAAATTCATTCGCTCCCGCATTGCTGAAGCGAAAAACTGTATCGCGAATATTTTAGAAACCTGTCAGTACGGTCAATTTTCGTTGCGCCAGTACTTGCCTCAAATTCGAGAGTTTCTCTCGTCTATCGGTGAGGCACATAGTGCTTACAACACAGCACTAAAACTAAAAAATATGGGTATTAACGCTAAGTTCGTTGACCTGTCTGGTTGGGATAATCAAGCGCCAAGAAGCCTTGATGAGTCGATCAGTGACGCGTTTGCTGATATCGATGTATCAAAAGAACTGCCAATCGTGACAGGTTATGCTTACTGTAAAGAGGGCCTAATGCACACTTATGACCGAGGTTATAGTGAGATGACATTTAGCCGAATTGCAGCAATAACAAAAGCGGATTTAGCAGTAATTCACAAAGAGTACCACTTGAGCTCAGCAGACCCACGCGTTGTTGGCCCTGAAAAAGTATTACCAATTGGTAGTACAAACTATGACGTAGCAGACCAACTTGCTAACCTTGGCATGGAAGCGATTCACCCAAATGCCGCTGCGGGTTTACGTGAAAGTGGTATTGAGCTACAGATTAAAAATACATTCGAACCTGAACACGAAGGTACTTTGATCTCTTCAAGCTACCGCCCAGAAGAAGACAAAGTCGAGATCATCGCAGGTAAAGAAAAAGTATTTGCACTGCATTTGTTTGACCAAGCAATGGTAGGAAAAGCCGATAACGTTAGTTACGAATTGATGGAAATCATCTCCGATGCTCGTGTAAGTTTGGTTGGTAAAGAGATGAACGCTAACTCTATTACTTACTATCTAGGTGGCAGTACTGATAGCTTAAACAAAGTATTGTATAAAGCCGAGAAACGTTATCCGAATGCCTCGATTAAAGGTCGTATGGTCGCGCTTATCTCAGCCATCGGTTCTCAAATTGATACCAACAAGACGTTGGCGAAAGGTGTGCTTGCATTGATGAATAATGGCGTTACGCCAGTTGCACTGCACTCATCATTGAGAAATGTAAATGTTCAATTTGTTGTCGGTGATAAGGAATACCAGCACGCGATTTGCGCATTGCATGATGAGTTTTTCCAAAGTAGCAGTGTAGCTAAATCGGTTAATGTGGCTTAGTTTATCCACGGTTAAAATACAAAGGAGAGCAGGTTAGCTCTCCTTTTTTTGTTTTTCAGTTTGTACTCACAATGCCCACTTTGTATAGGCTAAACAGGCGATTTAAGTAAGTTCCTATGTGGCGATACACATAAGCCAGCAGAATGGTCTGCTGGCTTATGTTACTGATTAACTAACGTTAACTTAGTTTACTTAAACTTGCTGATTTCTTGTTCAACTTTGTCTAGTTGTTGCAGCTTCTCTTGCATTTTTAGAGAGTCGTAGTTTAGTGAAGCAGGGTTCATCGCTGTGCCACGCTGCATTGGGTATTCTGGAAGTGTTTTAAAGAACTCTCCCACAACGTCTTGTACAGGTACAAATAGCCACATGTTGTCAGCCATCCAACGCAAGTACATTTGTGATTCGCTTGGGCCTTTTTCGAATGGGTCAGCGCGTAGGTGGATGATTTTAGGCCAGTTCGGAGCAAAACGAACTGCGTTACTTAGGTTCCCTTCAAGCGTTGCAAAGTGAAGTTTCCAGTCATTCCAGCGGACAGCGTTTAATTCACCATTAGACGTAAAGTAAAGCAGCGACTCACGAGGGCCTTTTTCTTCCTTACCTTCAAAGTATGGCATGAAGTTATAACCATCTAAATGCACACGCCATTCTTTGCCATTTGCTTTGTAGCCTTCTGCCAGTTTTTCTTTTACATCAGGTACGCCAGCAGCTGCCAATAATGTAGGCAACCAGTCTTGGTGTGCCATCATTTCATTGATCTTGGTTCCTGGCTTAATGACGCCTGGCCAACGAACCAGTTGAGGAACACGCATACCGCCTTCCCAAGTTGTACCTTTTTCACCATGGAATGGTGTTGCGCCACCATCTGGCCAAGTCATGGTTTCTGCGCCGTTGTCCGTTGAGTAGATAACGATAGTGTTGTCTGCAACACCTAGCTCATCCAGCTTGTCGAGTAAAACACCTACATGATCATCATGTTCCAGCATACCATCGGCATAAATGCTTACACCTGATTTACCTTGGTATTTTTCCTGCAAGCGAGTCCAAACGTGCATACGAGTGGCGTTATGCCAAATAAAGAAGGGTTTATCCGCCTTAACTGCTTTTTCCATAAATGCCAAAGAGCTCTCTAGGAACTCTTCATCTGCGTGCTCCATACGTTTTCGTGTCATCGGGCCAGTGTCTTCAATCTTACCGTCGGCATAAGACTTAATGACACCACGAGGGCCATAGTTTTTACGAAACTCTGGGTCTTTAGGGTAGTAATAAGTTTCAGGTTCTTCTTCTGCGTTTAGGTGATATAAGTTACCGAAGAATTCGTCAAAGCCGTGTTTTGTCGGTAAGTGCTTATCTTGGTCACCTAAGTGGTTTTTACCAAATTGACCCGTCATGTAACCTTGTTCTTTTAACAGATCTGCAATGGTTGGTGCCCAATCAGGTATGCCGTGGTCAGAGCCTGGCATACCAATTGTTAACAAACCCGTACGAAATGGCTCTTCACCCGTAATAAAGGCAGCGCGACCAGCAGTACAAGACTGTTGTCCGTAGTGATCTGTGAACAACGCACCTTCATTCGCGATACGGTCGATGTTTGGCGTTTTGTAACTCATCATACCTTGGTTGTATGCGCTGATATTCCAGTAGCCGATATCGTCACCAAAAATTGCCAGTATATTCGGTTTGTCTGCTGCTATAGCAGCACTAGACGCCGCTAACAGTCCTGCGCCTACAGCGATTTTGCTCAATTGATTTGCCATAAAAACTCCAGATTGTTGAGAGTAAAGATAAGCACAAGTGAGCCTTATGCTTAGTTGCTGCATAAGTTAATGATGTATATAGAAAAATCCTCTTATACTCGATATAACTATAAGTTATTGCTAGGTAGTAACCATTTGTTAATTAAGAAGAAATAGGATTGTCCTGTTAGTTTGTAGAGATTCGTAAAGTAGATTTAGATCACTGAAGAGCCTTATTTTTATTGCGTAGTAGAAGAGGGGATGGAAATGAAAAACAATAGGATGCTCGCTTGTTTTACGGTCCTAAAGCAATACTAAAGTCGTTATGTATTGCTTGTAATTATTTGTATAACCAGTGATTTAGTGTCTATATTGATTTAGGTTGTGCATTATAAATATAAGGATATCTATGAGTCAGTGGGCAGGCCGGTTTCGTATTTTATTGCTGGTCAACGTTGTTGTCAGTTTTATGGCTTTTTCTCAAGAGTTATTAACAGAGAAACCAAATATTCCTTTAGGCTTAAATCCAGAATATGCTGGCACACAAGCTTGTATAGATTGCCACCAAAACGAGGTGGAGGCCTGGAAAGGGTCACATCACGATATGGCCATGAAGCATGCAAGTACAACCTCTGTGCGTGGTAATTTTGATAACCATGTTGTAACACACAAAGGAATGCCTAATCGTTTTTTTAAAAAAGGCGGCGAATATTGGGTCAACATTCAAGGCTCTGACGGGCAATGGCATGACTATAAGATCAGCTATACATTTGGCTGGGAACCATTACAGCAGTACATGGTCGAGTTTGAAGATGGCCGCGTGCAGCTTATTCCTTTTGCTTGGGACACAAGAGCTAAAGTTGAAGGGGGACAGCGTTGGTTTCATCTTTATCCAGAAACGACAACAACGGATGAATTCTATTGGACCAATACCGGGCAAAATTGGAACTTCATGTGTGCTGATTGCCATTCAACGCACCTAAAGAAGAATTACGACGCTGACAAAAACACTTACAACAGCTCATGGTCAGAGATTAATGTGGGATGCGAAGCATGCCATGGTCCTGCTAGTCAGCACATAGAACTGGCCAAGAAATACAAAAATGCTGGCACTTCTTTTGAGCATGACAGCCATTATGGCTTTGATCGAAATTTGTCTAAAGCAGTGTCGGATTGGGTGTTTGAGGAAGGCCATAGTACGTTACAGCCGAAATCAATTGAAGCAACCAATCAAGTGCAAACATGCGCTCAATGCCATAGTCGCCGAACCCAGTTAAATGAAACAGGTGATCATGTTAAAGGTTCCTTTTTTGATAAATATCGCTTAAGTCTTATAACACCTGAACTCTACTATCATGATGGACAGATTTACGACGAAGATTATGTTTATGGTTCGTTTCTTCAATCTGAAATGGCGGAGAAGGGGGTCACGTGCACTAATTGCCATGATCCACACACGGCAGAATTAACGATCCCAGAAGAGGCAGTATGTTCGCAATGCCATATTGCATCTGAATATACACCTGAAAAGCATACCTTTCATAAGGCTGGATCTGAAGCATCGCAATGTACGACTTGTCACATGCCAGAAACGACTTACATGCAAGTCGATCCTCGTAGAGACCACAGTTGGCATATTCCACGACCAGATTTGAGCAAACATATTGGAACGCCCAATGTTTGCATGTCATGCCATGAAGATAAAAGCAATCAATGGGCCGATGAACAGATAGCAGAATGGTACCCGAATTCGAAGTATCGTAATCAGCAACATTTTGCTGTCGCATTTTATGCGGATTCAATTGGTCATCAAGGAGCAGCAAATGCGTTAGCATACTCTGCTCAGGATTCGTCTTTAAAAGACATTATTCGCGCCTCAGCCCTGGAGAGGATGGGAGGCAATACAGACCAAAATACAACAGTATCTTTGGCTAGGGCCGTTAAGAATGAGAATGAAATGGTTCGATTAGGGGCAATTTCAGGCTCGTCTGGTTATGAATTTCATGATCGGTGGCGGATTCTAGAGCCATTGCTTGATGACCCGGTGCTTTCAGTGAGAACGGAAGCTGCCTCGGTGCTGGTAGCGAACTACGCACAAATGACCCCTTTACAAAAAGATATCATTAAATCGCCTTTAGAAGAGTACATGGAAATTCAAGAGTTTAATGCCGATCGTGGTTTCGGAAGAACCAATTTGGCGAATGTGTACCGCAGCTTAGGTGAAATCGACAAAGCGGCCGAGCTGTATAAACAAGCGATCAGCATCGAACCCTATTTCGAAAATAGCTACGTTAACCTAGCAGATTTGTATCGTCACCTAGGTAAAGAAGAAGCTGCGCTCACGGTGCTACAACAAGGGATGAAAGCTCAACCTAAATCCAGCACGTTACCATACAGCGCAGGTCTTTCTTTGTTGCGTCAAGGCAAAGCTGATGATGCGAAAAAGCTACTTAGACGCGCCGCAGAAATTGGTGAAACTAATGCTCATTATTGGTACGTGTACGGTCTAGCTCTAGAAAAAAGCGATGTTCTAGAAGCCAGTAAAGCGTTGCAAACAGCATTTGAAGTCGGTGGCAATCCACAGCACTTGTATGCTCAATGCGAGGTTCTAGCGAGAAATCATAAAAAAGGTGCTGTCGCTTTTGCTTTCGATAGGTGCATACAAGAGCTTAGTCACTATGCACCTAAACAAGCTATTGATCAGCTTAAAGCCTCTATTGTCGGGGTCAATAGGAGCTAATTACCAAAAGTGGAGCTTTTATCGCTCCACTTTTTTCTTACTTAGTTTAATCAGCGTCTTTCGCTAATCTCAGCCCCATGTCGGACATGATGACTGACTGGCTAGCAAAATCGCGACGATAGTTTTCGGATTCGTCAGCATCATAGGCAAAGCTACCACCTCGTACAGACTTGTGTGCAAGGCTTTCTTTTTCATCTTTTGCGTTTACCGGATTATCACTTGGTGCTGATTTGTAATAACCTTCATCAAACGCATCAATAACAAACTCACCAACATTACCCGTCATATCGTATAAGCCAAGCTCATTCGGTTTTTTCTGACCTACCTTGTGTGCCTTATTGTTTGAGTTACTGGCATACCAGGCAACGTCGTTAATATCATCAGCTCCCGCGTAAGTGAATCCTTGACTTAGATTCCCCCCTTTCGCTGCAAACTCCCATTCTGCTTCTGTGGGTAAACGATAGTGCTCTCCCGTTTTTTCATTCAATTTCTTTATAAAATAATTGGCTTGTTGCCAGCTAATGTTATTTACGGGCGTATTTGGGTTTCTAAAATAACTCAGAGAAGAGCCTGTAACCGATTCGAATAACTCTTGGGTTACCTCAAATTTTGCCAAATAGAAATCTTCCACGCGAACGGTGCGAGCCGGGCGCTCGGATTTATTTGCTGACGGATTATCCGAGCCCATCGTAAATTGTCCACCTTCAATAAGAACCATATCTTGATCGATTTTTTGGGCAAGAGGGCTAGGTTGTGTTGTTGCACATCCAGTCATAATTAGCGAAATCGAAATAGCGGCACCAAGGTAAAGAGTATTACTTTTGGAATGCTTCATAGGGGAGCTCCATCAACATTTATGATCAAAGAATTTTATCAGGCAAGTCTATGAAAAACAGTTATACACACTATAACAAGCGCCACGAATAATTGAACATTATCATCACACTAGGCGATTAACTTAATGATTAGTCTTAGCGCCGTTGGGCACAGGCTAGCAACTAAGAAGGTGATGAATGCACATAACTCAAGGTCCGCAGTTCAATGGAAAAGCATCCAAGCGATTACATGTCATGGCGAAACCTATCGGTGCAGTGTGCAATATCGATTGCACCTATTGTTACTACCTAAGCAAACAAGATTTACTTGAGTACAAGCCAGGCTGCTCACCAGTCATGGATGAGGAAACGCTCGAGACCTATATCCGTCAATATATAGCGGGACAAAATACACCTGAAATTATTTTCTCTTGGCAGGGTGGTGAGCCGACAATGCTAGGTTTGGATTATTTCAAGACAATTGTTGAGCTACAGAATAAATACCGTCCCGATGGCATTATGATCTCCAATGACCTCCAGACTAATGGCACACTGCTTAACGATGAATGGTGTGAGTTTTTAAAGGCGAACAACTTTCTCGTCGGTTTAAGCATTGATGGCCCAGAAATGATGCACAACGCTTACCGAACAAACCGAGCTGGTAGAGGCACATTCCGGCAAGTTATGAATGCGGTTGAATTATTACATAAGCACGAAGTAAAGTTTGCTACGCTCACTTGTGTTAACAACTTGACCGGCCGTAACCCACTTGAAGTGTACCGATTCTTGCGAGATGAAGTACGCTCCCCTCAAATGCAGTTTATTCCAATAGTTGAGCAGAAAACATTCAGAACAACCGCCCCTCAAACTTGGGAGCCAAACGAGCAACTAAAGCAAGGAGATAAACGGTTGATCCCAGGTCATAAAGATGCCGTTGTTGAGCCTTTTTGCGTTGCGGATGAAGCATGGGGAAATTTTCTGATCGCGATTTTCAATGAATGGGTTTTACACGATATCGGCAACGTGTTTGTGCAGTACTTTGAAGCCAGTATCGAAACCTGGATGGGCAGAAAAAACCCACTGTGTACGTTAGGTGAAATCTGCGGGAAGGGCTTAGCAATGGAGCCTAATGGTGATGTGTTTGCGTGTGATCATTACGTGTACCCAGAATATAAGGTTGGAAACATTCATCACGAAAAGCTCGATACGCTCGCTTATAGCTCTGAGCAGCAGAAATTTGGGTTTGCTAAAAGTCGTACGCTGCCCCAACAGTGCCTTCAATGTGATTATCAATTTGCATGTTTTGGAGAATGTCCCAAAAACCGTTTTATCCGTACTAGGCAAGGTGAGCCTGGTCTTAATTATCTCTGCGCGGGTTGGAAGAAGTTTTTTACCCATGTTGATCAGTCGATGGCGTACATCTTACGAGCGACAGGTAACCCAGTGGTTCACGGTAAATACAGTGACCAGATTCTACACCAGCAAGCTACTCAAACACAGACTGTGTTTGAAACGAAGTTTTAAGATAGTCACTACGCCTGCTACAGGCCCGGAAATGAAAGAATATAGGTTATTGAATGCAAAAAATTAAGCTGCTCTCTAAATCATTACTCGTGATCTCGATCGGCATTGCTGCGAGTCAAACAGCAGTGGCACAAGAAACAACATTGCTAGACCCAGATCAAGTATCGCCGACAACGGTTGTCACTCCACAAGAAGCTCAAATGACACCGGCGCAACGAGTCGAAAAGCTGTCTTATGATGCGCAAAATAAAAAGTTGTCTTCAGAAAAACGTATTGATGCTTTACGTGAGTTAGCCAACTATCCAAGCCAAAATGCATTGGTTGCAGTTGCGCGTGGGTTGCAGGATGAAGATGCAGGTATTCGCGAAGCTGCGATCGTGGGAGCACAGCCATATATGATTGAGCACCGTTGGCGTTTGATTTCACCGTTATTGAGTGATGACGCCGCCATGGTGCGAATTACAGCAGCGATTAACCTCGTTCGAGATTACGCCAATTTGAGTTCGGAGCAACAGCAGTCACTTGAGGGGCCTGTTTCAGAGCTGACAGCACACTTGTCCAGTAAGAACGATAATGTTTCCAAGTTATTACTTGCAGACGTTTACCGTTGGCATCGTGATTGGGATAAAGCGGCGCTGATATACCCAGAGTTAACTAAGCTTGAGCCAAACAACCCTCAAGTTTGGTTAAGCTATGCAGACAACTTCCGAGCGCAACAGCTAGACCAAAAAGCTATCAACGTGCTTGACGAGGGTATCAAGCTAAATTCAGAAGATGCCTCGCTGCATTATTCTAAATCTCTCGCTTTGGTTAGATTAGACAAAAAGAAAGAAGCGGCGTTTGAAATAGACAAAGCTGCGACGATGGCAACGACGAACAGTTACTTTTGGTATTTAAATGGTGTTCTGCAAGAAGAGTTAGACTTGAAGAAGTCTGTCAACGCTTTTGAGCAAGCGTATTTGATATCCGGTGCTCCAGAACAATTGTATGCCGTGTGTGACATCTATGTCAGATACGGCAACCCTAAAACGGATGACTGTTTAACAGAGCTAACGAAGGTCGCTCCCGACTATGTTATTGAAGAGCTCAATCAGAAAAAGGGACGTAAAAGTGCCTCTACATCAGTTGAAGCCAATGAATTTAAACTCTAATCGGTAAATTCCATGTTCCTATTTCAATAAAATAGTGAACCAATTTAGTGACGGCGTCACTCTTTGGTGGCCGTTGGATATGTCAGTTCAATATGCGCCTGTTTCAATTGAACTATACTTTTGATTGGATTCGCACCTAGCACCTCAATATAAGGAATTAAGATGGCTATAAAGTTAAAGGCGATTGTCTTAGCAACAGGTTTAGCTCTGTCTAGTTACGCTGTTGCTGCTGATATGCAAGATCCACTTCCGTCATGGAACAACACTGACGCTAAGCAAGCTATTATGGCGTTTGTTACGAAAACAACGACCCAAGGTTCGGATTCCTATGTGCCTGAAAGCCAACGAATCGCGACGTTTGATAATGATGGAACACTTTGGGCAGAAAAGCCTGTTTATCTACAGTTGTTTTTTGCGATCGATAGAGTAAAAGAAATGGCCTCTGAGCATCCTGATTGGAAGACAACCGAACCCTTTGCTTCCGCATTAAAAGGTGACATGGAGGGGATTGGTAAACAAGGACTCGAAGGTGTAATGAAGCTTGTTATGGCAACCCATTCTGGAATGTCTACTGAACAGTTTCATCAAGAAGTTAAGGAATGGTTGAAAACGGCTGTCCATCCAACAACGGGTAGACCATACACTGAAATGGTCTATCAACCTATGCTCGAACTGCTCGACTATTTAAGAGCGAACGACTATCAGACCTACATCGTTTCTGGAGGCGGTATTGAATTTATGCGCGTTTGGGCGCCGGAAGTATACGGCATTCCAACGCAAAACATCGTGGGGACGACGTTAAAGGCGGAATATCAAAGTGTTGATGGAAAACCTACCATCCTACGCATGCCGGAAATAGACTTCGTCAATGACAAAGCAGTAAAGCCTGTGACGATTCAAAACTTCATTGGCAAACGTCCGGTCATGGCGTTTGGTAATTCTGATGGTGATTTACAGATGTTAGAGTGGACGAAAGCAGGTTCAGGTCCAAGATTTTCTGCGATTATCCATCACACGGATGACAAGCGCGAATGGGCGTATGATAAAGATTCTCATGTTGGTAAGTTAGATGAATCGTTTAAAGTAGGTGAAGAGCAAGGTTGGCTATTTGTCGATATGAAACAAGATTGGAATCAAGTGTTTAAAGAGAGCACTAAATGATAATCTTTGTTTGACCATAACTTGCTGCAACCAAACAATTGCAACGAAATAAAAGGCCTCACAATTGAGGCCTTAGTTATTTCCACAGTAGCTTCGATACCTAGGGTCTAGTTTCTAGGTTGCTGTGTCATTGTTTCTACCACTTTTTCAATACTTAACGAGCTACCTTTCGTGGCAGGGAACTCCTTGAATGTCTCTAGGAACTTACGCACGATAGCTTGAGCAGGAACGAACATCCACATTTGATCAGCGTAAAAATGTCTGACGTAAAGTGCTGCATCTGGACCGACCTCAAATGGATCCATACGAAGGTTTACAATCAAAGGCCAACTAGGTGTTTTGCGGTATGCCTCATTAATGGCACCTTCCATAATACTGAAGTGGATCTTCCAGTCTTTATAACGAACGGCGTTTAAATTACCACCAGCATCGAAGTAAAAGATTTCTTTGCGTGCGCCTTCGTCAGCTTTACCAGTCAGCAGATCAAGTTGGTTGTAGCCATCTAAATGTGCTTTAAAGGTTTTGCCCGCTGCTTTATGACCCTTCAATAGTTTTTCTTTCACATCTGGTTCGCCCACAGCTGCGAGTATAGTTGGCATCCAGTCTTCTTGTGAAAAGATATCGTTGATAACCGTTCCTGGTTTAATGTTTCCAGGCCAGCGTACCATCATCGGAACGCGGAATCCGCCTTCCCAAGTCGTACCTTTTTCGCCCTTGAACGGTGTAGTACCACCATCTGGCCAGGTAAATTTCTCAGCGCCATTATCAGTACTAAAAACAACAATGGTGTTATCTGCTACGCCTAGCTCTTCAAGTTTATCAAGCATGACACCTACTTGATCATCTAGGTCCATCATGCCATCGGCGTATAAGCCGTAACCTGACTTCCCTTGATATTCTTCACTCAAATGTGTCCAGACGTGCATACGGGTTGAGTTATGCCAAATAAAGAATGGTTTGTCTTCTTTTACTGCTTTTTCCATAAATGCCAAGCTAGCATCCATGAACTCTCGGTCTACGTTTTCCATACGCTTACGAGTAAGGGGACCAGTGTCCTCGATTTTGCCATCCGCAGTCGCCTTCAACACGCCTCGAGGTCCGAATTTTTTACGAAACTCTGGATCTTTTGGATAAAACTCAGACTCAGGCTCTTCTTCCGCGTTTAAATGGTATAGGTTACCAAAGAACTCATCAAACCCATGGTTAGTTGGTAGGTGCTCATCTTGATCACCAAGGTGGTTTTTACCAAACTGACCAGACACATAGCCGTGATTTTTAAGTAACTCTGCGATAGTAGGATCTTTCGATTGAATACCCTCTTTTGCGCCGGGCATACCAATAGTCAATAGACCGGTACGAAACGGATGTTGACCCAGAATAAATGAGGCTCGTCCGGCAGTACAACTCTGTTGTGCGTAAGCGTCTGTGAAAATGGCACCTTCATTGGCGATTTTATCAATGTTAGGAGTCTTCCCTCCCATCATACCATTGTGATACGCACTAATGTTGTATACACCTACATCGTCACCCCAGAACACAAGGATGTTGGGCTTATCGGCAGCAAAGGCTGTGGACGCAGCTAATGTACCGACCAATGCCATTACCTTTTTAATCGAGTTTCGCATGAAAATCCTCCGCGATAAATGAGTCCATTATCGTTATATAACGTTACTAATTGTGTTCATCATGGCGAAGTCGAGTGAGATGACACCAAATGAGACAATGTAGTCAGTTGAATATAGTAGAGGTTTTTTGTTGCTTCCAAGTAATCCCTGTTTTTCAAAAATGTTAACTAACATGGACTAGACTTTAGTGTGTTTTAAGTGTGATAAGACGCACTTACAGGATTGAATTTCAATGAAAGGCGACACTATGAAAAATAAAATAGCAACTATCCTGTTTCTATGTATCCCGTTAGAAGTGGTTGCGGAAGAGACACCAAATGTCGTGGTAATGTTGGTTGATAACCTTGGGTGGGGGGAACTAAGTTCCTATGGGAGTACCAGAGGTGTTGAAACTAAAAACTTAGATCAACTTGCTAGAGAAGGTGTACGCCTTACTAATTTTAATGTGGAACCGCAATGCACGCCAACTCGCTCCTCATTCATGACGGGGAGGCGAGCGCTTAGGTCTGGGACAGATAAGGTTGTTTGGGGAGTGCCTTACGGTATGGTGAACTGGGAGATAACCATTGCAGAGAAGTTTAAGGAACAAGGATATAACACGAGCCTTTACGGGAAATGGCATTTGGGAGACCAAAAAGGGCGCTTTCCAACGGATCAAGGCTTTGATGAATGGTATGGCATTGCAAATACGACGGATGAGTCAGAATATAGCTCTCAACCCGGTTATAAAGCTATATTACCTAAACCTCAAATCCTTTCAGCTAGAGCAGGGCAGGATCCTAAAGGGGTCAAAGAATATAATTTGGACTCACGTAGAACGATTGACAGTGAGCTAGTTGAACATGCCACAGATTTTATAAATCGAAATGTGAAAGAGAATAAGCCATTTTTCTCTGTAATTACTTTTACTCAACCACATTTACCGACGCTACCTCATCCTGATTTTATTGGTAAAACAGGCAAAGGAAATTACTCAGATGTGTTAGCTGAGATAGATTTTCGAGCTGGGCAAGTTATTGGTGCAATAGAAAAAGCAGGAATTAAAGACAATACACTAGTGATTTGGTTTTCTGACAACGGTCCAGAGTGGCATATGCCATACCAAGGCTCTAGCGGACCATGGCGTGGTGCGTACTTTACGGCTCTTGAAGGCTCTCTCCGAACACCATTTATTGCCTCTTGGCCTAACCACATCAAACCGGGCAGAGTGAGTGATGAAATTATCCATGTTGTGGACCTATTTGCCTCACTTTCTCATGTCGGTGGATACAAATTACCAAGCGATAGAACAATAGATAGTATTGATCAGTGGGCCTTTTTAAAGGGAGATAGTGAAAAGTCTAATCGAGATGGTTTTATCGTTAACAATGGCTCTGAAACCTACGCTTATAAGTGGGAAAATTACAAGATGCACTTTATTGATCAAGATATCATGCCGGAGAAAGGGCGCCCATTACAGATCCCTGAAATATACAATTTGATTGATGACCCTAAAGAGGAGTTTGATTTAAGAAATAATGCCACATGGTTATTTCCTATCATGATAGGAAAGAGAGTAAAGTTTGAATCTTCCGTTGCAACAAGCTGCGATACGATTCCTTTCCCTGCTCCATTTGGATATAAGCCCGATTGTAGCAAGGGGAATTTCAATCAATTTCCAGTGGATGGGTTACGCCAGAAGTAGTTTACCCCAATGGCTCTTTCTCGCATACATGAGGTATGTTTTTGGTTCAATATCTCATTAGAGCCATTTAGGGCCATGTTTTTTCTAGTTTCATTTGAACAGTCACATTCGTCGACCATACTTAAAGTTCGTTGTTTCATATGGGGCGAATTATGCAGCCAATACTCTACATTCAAGTCGGTAATGTTCTTTGGGCGGTTTTAAGTGACGGTTCTTGGATCCAAACGTTGCCTAACGAACAATTAGTTCCAGAAGTAGAGGTGGTTGTTCTTAATACTGACATTCTCGATATTGCATTTAATGAAGATACAACAAGTGAGGATGAATCGAGTTCGAATGATCTTTTAATTGCATCTCAAAACGGTATTGAATCCACTTTTAATCAGAGCGTTCGAGATTTTAGTGAGTCTTCTGGCGGGTTAAGTTTTGTTGCCTATATTCGCGCTGTTTTACCTGAGCAACTCGTTTCTAATGGCTATGTTACTAGGCCAGCAGTGCAAGAAAGAGAGAACCCAACTTCTGAGACTCAGGCTCCTGAGCGGTTGAATCCCGATGCTATATTAACGGTGGATATTCTTGATGGCGGCGATGGATACGAAAACCAGTTTGAAGTTCCTAGTGTCACGATTCAAGGTGACGCACTCAAGATAAGCGATGAGTGG
>NZ_JAWOTA010000047.1:0-12571 GCF_033338635.1 Vibrio sp. Vb1755
GATCCAAGCGGTGAAAGCGTTAGCCAAACGGTGAACTTCACAGTTGCGCCTGTGGCGGACATCGTGGCAGATAAAGCGACGGTTGTGGAAGATACGCCAACCGTCATCAAGGTCTTAGAGAACGACACGTTCGAAGGCGACGACAAAGTGGTGTCGTTGGATACCAATCACGGTCCAGCCAACGGCACGGTCTCGGTCAACCCGGACGGCAGCGTGACTTACACGCCAAACGACAACTACCACGGTACAGACAGCTTCACCTACATCGTCACCTCCGGTGGGGTATCGGAGTCCACCACGGTGAACGTCGATGTCACACCAGTGAATGACAGGCCTGACAGTGAGGACTTTACGCATGTTACTGACAAGCCTTTGACGCAAGTTGTATTTGATACTGATATGAAACCTTTAGGTGATGGCGACTCTCAGGATCATATAGCGGATATTGAAGATGACTTAAATGGCAACGATTTGCATGTGCGGATTACTGAACTGCCAACCTCAGGTACGTTGTTCTTTAAAGATAGTGATGGTGAGTTGCACGAAATTAAAGAAGTAAGCGATACGCTTTATGACAAAGACAGCCTTTACTATGAAGCTGATAATGTTGGCTTCTTATTAGGTATCAAAGATCGTCCTAATACGCCTAATAGCTCGGAATCTACAACAGATTTCAATAACTGGGGATTAAGTGAGGATGGTGGTTCATCACATTCCCGTACTGAGCATTTAGCAAATGGAGCTTCTATCACCATTTCTTCTGATAGCGGTGAGCTTGCGCAGTACAACCGCCAGGTGTCACACATCGGCAATGGTATCGCTGACAATGATGGGCAGGGTATTGAGAAAGGTGAAACGATTACGATCGATTTGTCTAATAACCCTGTGGGCAGCGTAAACCTTGGCTTAGATGGATTAGGTGGATTGTTTGATTACGGTGATGACAACGCAGCACTTATTACGGTTACATACTTAGATTCAAATAATGTCCAACAGACTCAAACGTTCGAGTTTTTGAAGCCTGAAGGCAACTTCATGCTATTCCAAGAAACAAGCGTTGGTTATGGGAAAGATCTAGCTCTTCCTGAAGGTTCGGTCATTACTCAGTTAGATTTTTCTACGAAAAATGAAGGGAACTGGGAGTTACGTTATGTAGAAGGTGTACCTGCCGAAGACAGCTTTGGATATGTGGCAGTCGACTCTGAAAATGGCGTTAGCGATCCATCTACAGTCAATATCGTTAATGAAATGCTAGATGGTAATATTGCTGAAAATGGGCCAAGCCTGTCTGTGGTCGGTGATAGCGTGACTGAGGGTGACAATGTCACGTTCTCGGTTGTTCTAAATGAAACCACCAGCACTGCCGTTAAGTACCAAGTTGATATGCTTGCTCAAGGTTCTTCAGTTGATAAGAATGACGTAAATCTATCAAATGCAACCTATACAAATGGTGTTGTTTTCTTAGGTGGTTACTTGATTGTTCCTGCAGGTATAAGTAGCTTCGAAATATCGATTCCGACTATTGATGACTTGGTTGTGGAAAGCAGCGAAACGATCGTTCTTGAGATCGGCGGTGAAACGGGGACGGCAACAGTTCTTGATAATGACAGTACAAAACTTAGCGTAGTAGATGCCGGCGATGTCATTGAAGGAACTGACGCAATATTTACCGTTTTACTCTCTAACCCTGTTCAAGAGGCCGTTGTCGTCAATCTGAAGTCAACAACAAATGATAGCTATACTGCGGAAGATGTTGATTTAGGCACTATGGTAGTGACCTATGTGGATACTCATGGTCAAACTCAAACATTAGATATGGCGCCTAATGGAGACGTTACCATACCTCCAGGTGTCGCTGAAATTAAAGTCGCAGTCCCGACCAAACTAGATAATGTCCATGAAGGTGATGAGAGCTTTGGTTTGACGGTTACGGAAATCGGTAGTGTCACCAGTAATGGTATTGCAACTGGTAACGCAAATATTGTGGATTCTGATCCTGCACCTTTAGTTAGTATTAGTGCCGATCAAAACAGCGTAAATGAAGGTGAAACGGCAGGCTTTACGCTGACACTTGATAAAGTTGCAGATGAGAGTGTTACGGTTCATGTCGAATATAGTGGCGTGGCCCAAGATGGAAAAGATTTTGTTGGCGTTCTGAGTGTTGAAGTTCCTGCGGGTCAATCTTCAGCTGCTCTTGACTTACTGACGGTCACCGATGGTATTTATGAGGGCGCAGAATCTTTCACAGTAACCATTAAAGAGGTGGATGGCGCTGATGCGAGCATTGCTTCAAATAACAGCGCAAGTGTTGTGATCGTTGATGCCCAAAGTGCACCGAAAGTGACTATTAGCTCAGATCAATCCTCAGTTGATGAAGGTAGTGATGCAAAATTTATCGTCAACATTGACCAAAAAGCAGATGAAGATGTACTGGTAACATTCACAATCGGAGGGAATGTTGATGACAAAGATTATATTGCTCCAAGTACGTACACAGTCACGATTCCAGCGGGTAAAACGTCGGCGCCGATTGATATAAAAACTCTCGATGATGGTATTTACGAAGATCTTGAAAACCTAACCGTGACTCTAATTGATACGGTTGGTGCAGATTCGACGCTTGCAAGTGACTCGAATGAAGCAACAGTCTCTATTATAGATGCTCAGCACGCTCCAGAGTTTATTTCTGGCGGCGATAGTGCTGGTGACAAACCAAATGATGATGTTTACGACTTCGGGTCAGTTAACGAAAACACGGTGAGTGGGGCCGTTATCGGCACGGTCGTTGCTGAAGATCACGATAATGACGTGCTTGTATACCGCTTTGCAGATGGCTCGAGCACTAATGGTATTTTTGATATCGACCCGACAAGCGGAGAGATTTCATTGAACAAGACAATCGATGATGTTGACTTGGGCGATTATATGCTTCAGGTTGAGGTTATCGATGGAACTGGCGGGATTGATACTGCCGAGGTAAATGTTTCTCTGGTAAATGTGAATGATGCTCCTGAATCTTCGCCTTCAGTGGTTGAGATGAATGAAGATACTCAAGTGATGCTTGATTGGTCATCATTCGGTATTAGCGATGTGGACTCTGATGTATCAGATCTCTCCGTCCAAATTACAACGCTTCCTAGCGATGGCTCATTAGAGTACAGAGATTCGCAAGGCGATTGGCAGTCTGTACAAATCGATCAAGTCCTCGATAAATCGCTTTTTGAGGAAAACGGTGTTCGTTTTGTACCTGAATTAAATGAATCAGGCAGTGACAGCTTCGGCGGAAATCAAGTCGGAGATCAGGAATCTAGTTACGCTCAAATTGGTTTTAAACCGACAGATGGGCAGAGCTCTGGTCAAGAGTCGACACTGACAATAGACGTGAACCCTGTAGCTGACAAACCGAACTTAATTGCAGTGACGCCATTAAACTCATTGCCTCAACAAGAGTTTAACGTTACGACATGGAGTAATGTTCAAGTTGGTTCTAGTGATGGTATGGGGGTCAATGGAGAGACTCTAATCTCAGCGATCAACGCTCTTAATGAAGCCGATGGTACTCGATTGAGTTGGGCAAATGTGGAAGATTTAGGGACTCATGCAACCTTGGCAAATGAGGCCGTTCTAGTCACATCTCTTGTTTATCTCGAAGCTGGCTCGAGTTACGACTTTGTCGGTCAAGCCGATGATAGCCTTGCAATCAAGTTGGGTGGTACGTTACTTGATCAAGCTCGTTGGGGGAGCGACAGTGGTGATATTAAGGGAGCTAGCTTTACCCCTTCGGTATCTGGCTTTTATCCAATTGAAATTTATCACCATAACCAAAGTGGTCCGGGTAACTTTAATGTGGATGTATCCATTAATGGACAAGCGCCTGTCAACCTGAGCAATAGTAGTCTTTACGTAGTTAGTGATGAAAGTGCACTAGAAGCAACTGATATCAGAACGTCTGAACTACAAGAAGTTAATGGTGTTGCGTTTTACGAAACATACCAGCTGAACGAAGGGTTACAAGATACAGCGATACCGCTCTCTGAAATTAAAGCAAGCTTAAATGATACAGATGGCTCTGAATCACTTAAAGTCACGCTAACTGGCTTACCTGTAGGTGCGATCCTTTCAGATGGAAATAGTTCTATTACTGTCGCAACTATTGATGAAGAACTGGACGTGACAAGTTGGGCATTAGATGCACTTACTGTGACTCCACCTGCGGGCTCCCATGATGACTTCACTATCAATTTGACTGCAACGAGTACAGAAAGCTCGAATGGTGATTCAGCAGAATCTAACTTGGCGATCAATGTTGTAGTACATGAGAACTTACCGACGGAAACGGAAAGTGATTTGGGCGAAACCATAGAAGACAATACTCTACAAGGGAATGTATTGCTTAATGACTCTGACGGCGACAATATTCTGATGGTAGATCATCTTACTATCGATGGTGCTGATTACGAGGTAGGCGAAAGTGTTTCTTTGACTAGTGGTACGTTACTAGTAAACCGAGATGGTAGTTACATATTTGAACCTGCTGAGCATTGGTCAGGTGACGTTCCATTAATTAGCTATACCACAAATACTGGCGTAACAAATACACTTGATATCAATGTTGTTGCTATCGCAGATGCACCTACGATCACGATCAATGTTGGCGACTTAGTTAAACGAGATGCTATTGATCCAAACCATCACTTAGCTACATCGGCAATAAATAATACCAATACCGAAAATGAGGCTGTCGCAGCCAACCTTGGGTTGGATAATGCAGTACCTAAAATTAATACACACGCTGGTGTTGTGTTGGGAGTCAATACTGACTTAAGTGACACCGACAGCTTGTTTGTTGGGACAGATTTCAACGATGTATTCTATGGTGGCGGTGGCGATGACGTATTTGTTGGCGGTGGTAACAATGATACGTTTTATGGTGATGACGCGACCAGTCTTACTCTGCATGATGGTAAAGATACAGTCTACTTAACAGGGAACTTTGATGACTACAAAATGACCTTCAAAGACGATCATGGAGGTAAAGTTCCATATTGGATTTTATTAGATAGTCGTTCTATCGATTCGGTAAACGATCATACAGGTAGTGATGACCGAGGTGATCATTTATATGAAATTGAACGCGTTGTTTTTGCAGACAAAATTGTTGATTTGAAACCTGATGGCACTTATGAAGTGCTTCAAGATCGCTGGATTTCGGTCGATGTGGATGTTGATCTAGTTGATGTCGATGGAAGTGAGGATTTAGCGCAGACTGCTCTTGTACAAGATCTACCAGACGGTGTTGACGTGTATGTTGATGGGGTCGCAATTAAGCAAGATTCAAATGGAGATTACCCTGTCACTCTTGGTACAGATGGTAAGCTTTCCCTGGATATCAGAGTGCCATTCGATTATGAAGGCAGCTTAGAGTTCCCGCTAAGCGTTACTGCTACGTCTGTTGAAGGATCAAATAATGACGCAGCTTCAACAACTGAATCCGTTGAGCTTACAGCTCGTGACTATGTGTTGGAGTCGGGATCGCATGGGAATGATCAGATAACGGGTAGTGACGATCACGATATTATTGTTGGTGATGTTCAAGGATTGGAGATCATTGCAGGTCAGGACTACAACATCGCATTTGTTCTGGACACTTCAGGGAGCATGGGTAACTGGGTAGGAACTGCGAAGCAAGAAGTGCTAGATGTGTTTGATGAGCTGTTAAGTGCGGTAAATCAAGGAGAGAAGCCAGGGACAGTGAATATTCACCTTAGTGAATTTGCTTCAAGTGCATCAGCGGTGATTTCTGTTGACTTGAGTTCTCTTACAGCAAGAAAAGAGTTTGTAGAAGAGTTGAATCGTGTAATTGATGATGAGGGTTCTGGCGGCACAAACTATGAGGCGGGCTTACAGTCGGCCGTTGAATGGTTCAGCAGTCAACCTAACCCTAATGGCCAAAATATCACGTACTTTGTTACGGATGGTCAACCAAATAGAGCAACATACCTCTATGGTGTAGCACCGAGTGAATTCTCGAAAGTGATTTTGGACGTCGATAATTCTGGCAAGCTTGTTACCCTGCAAGATATTGCGAGTAAAAACAATTACTCATACGGACAAACAGTTACCTACAAAGGTGATGTCGTTATAGATAGTTACGGTAAGGTTTATTCACCGCTAACAGGAAGAATCCTTGGCGATATCGACAGATATTATGGCTCTATCCGTTATTACGATGAAGGGAATAGCTCGACACAAGCTCAACACATGTATCAAGTACTAGCGGCATTGTCCTCTATAGAAGCGATAGGTCTTGGGAGTGGCGTTGATGAACATACACTCAAGCAGTATGACACTGATGGTGTGGTAGAGTCAGATATTGATGTTACTAAGCTTGCTGAAACGATATTGGGTCAAGATGTACCTCTCAAACAAGGTTCAGACACTATTCAAGGAGGTGAAGGTAACGATATCTTGTTAGGTGACTTAATTGAGTTTGGTGGTAATGAACAAGGCTTAAGTGCGATTCAATCACATGTGGCGCAGCAAACGGGTCAGGATGTGTCTACCGTTGACGGCGAAGATATACATGAGTACGTTAGAAATAACTTGGAAGAATTCAACCAAACTCACCAAGGAGATAAATCGGATAATTTATATGGCGGCGCTGGTGATGACTTACTATTTGGTCATGGTGGCAACGACATACTCGTTGGCGGTGAAGGGGATGATATTCTGATTGGTGGTTTAGGTAGTGATACTTTAACAGGGTCAGAAGGGGCCGACATCTTTAAGTGGAGTGAAGTCACTAACGATGTTGATACTGTCACTGACTTCAATAAAAATGAAGACGCTCTAGACTTCTCAGATCTGTTTGACGACTTATCTAAAGATGAAATTGGAGAGCTTCTTAATGATCTTCAATCAGGTGATCATACTGGTGATGTCGGAGAGTATCATGTAGAAGTGGCACCAGACGGGGGATCTGAGGCAAACCTGAGTATTACAAAAGGGAGCTCGACATTGGACATCCATTTTGACGGTGCAAGTGTTGATGATGTGACTCAAAGCTTAATTGCGAGTTTAGAAGCTCAGTACAAAGACATGTAGTAGCGCTAAACTGTAGTCAAATTTAAAATCAAAAAAGGTCTAGCAATTTGCTAGACCTTTTATTTTTACGGTCTGTTTATTGTTGTGCTAGCTTTTTGGAAGTGTTGTGAAAACGGTCCATTCTTTCTTCACTTCACCCTTGTGGCCAATCACTGTTGCGGTTACTCGACGGTTCAATGCGTGACTAACTTGGTCTGTACCTTGTGTCGCAAGTACTGTGTCTCCATAGCCGACAATGGTAACTCTATCTCCACTAATGCCGTTCTTCATGAGCTCTTTTCTAACGTTTTCAGCGCGGCGCTTAGATAAGTCAAGATTATGTTCTGCAGTACCAGTGCGACTAGCATAACCTTGAATCTCTATAGACGTGTTCGGGTACTCTTTCAAAAAGTCGGATAGTTCAAGAATTTGTTGCGTAAAGATAGGGTTGATCACATCGGAATCGTTCGCAAATAGTACTCGAATTTGCATTTCTTGTGAGGAGTCAACGTACGAACCACAACCGTCGTTGTCTATTTCGGCACCCAAAGGTGTACCCGGGCACAAATCTCGCTCGTTAATGACTCCGTCAGAGTCATCATCTATATGATCAGCCCACTGATCGGCAATTGGGGTATCTATGTAATCATATTCATCACCACGATCTGATGAACTGCATGCGGAGAGCATTAATGAGAGTGTAATAAAAGCTATGTGTTTCATAATTAATACTCCACTTCTTCTAGCCATTCTTTAGGCATTTCAACCCTTAATGCACTCAACAGTTGCCCAGTTGCGTTCATCACTCGATATTTGGCGTACTGCTCTGCGTATTTAGAATCTAAGTAGTCTTTACGCGCCTCAAAGAGCTCGTTTTCAGTGTTCAATAGATCAAGCAGTGTTCGTTTACCGATGCGATATTGCTTCTCGTAAGCAATTACGGTCTCAGACGCAGAGTCTACATGATCTGATAGAAACTCTTTTTGTTGTAATGTTAAATCAAGCGCACTCCAAGAAAGCCTTAATCCTTCTTCAACATTGCGATAGGCACCTTCACGCAAGTCTTTTGCTTTATTTAGCTGGTAGGCAAAGTTTTCTGAGTTCGCTGCATCACTGCCACCATTGAATAGGTTGTAGCGTAGACGCAGCATGGCAAGTGTCTCATCACTTCGACCTTTTAAACCATCAGCGTCGTCACGCCATGTTTGCGAAGCTTCAATTGAAATGGTTGGGTAATTAACACCTTTAGACTGTTTGTATTGAAACTTAGCCGAGTCTACGTCTGCGAGCGCCACTTGAATAACGGGATGAAGTTCAAATGCCAAGCCTACCGCTTCATCAACCGTGTACGGGATAAAGTTTTGGTCCGCTCTCGGAAAGATTAACCCTTGTGGTGTTTGACCGACTAAACGAGTGAACATCGTGTGAGAGTCATACAGGTTATTTTGAGCAGCAGCTAAGTTTCCGTG
This sequence comes from Vibrio sp. Vb1755, assembly GCF_033338635.1. Lineage (NCBI taxonomy): Bacteria > Pseudomonadati > Pseudomonadota > Gammaproteobacteria > Vibrionales > Vibrionaceae > Vibrio > Vibrio sp. Vb1755. Next base: position 8,553 of record NZ_JAWOTA010000047.1, read on the forward strand.
TGCTTTTGCCAAACGTGCTTCTACCTGCGTCAAGTCAGCAGTAGAGCCGATACCCGAGTTGACTCGTTTTTTAATGTCATCGTAAATATCTTTATGAACAGCAAGGTTGTTTTCTGAAAGCTTTAGGACTTCATACGCTTTAACAGCGTCCAAGTACACTTTAGTCACTTCAAGTGCCTTATCTGAAGCATCTGCTAAGAGTTGAAATCTAACAGATTCAGCATCAGCTGCGGTTCGATCAATATCATTTAATGTAGCGCTACCATCCCATATTAGTTGGGTCAGTGTCACTGAAGCTTCCTTTCGAGTGTAATCCGTGTCTCCTCGACCAACTTCATCTGACGGGTCTAATCCTTCATATCCAATTCCAGCATCTAGATCAACAGAGGGGAGGTAAGCACCTGATGAAGCTTCATTTATGTACTTCTGGCTCATAAACTCGTTAAATGCACTCTTAATATCGGGGTTATTTTGTAGCGTCTGTGCAACCGCTTGCTCTAGAGTTTGACCGAAAACTGGTGAAGACACTATTAAGCAACAGCAGGCTATATGTACTCGATTCCATCTCACGTTAGTTCTCCTAAAATCATGTCGCTCTTATTCTGTTTCATATTTGAGACGAGAAGTTACAAACAATGAATTTTCTTAGTGCGTATTATCAACTTGTTGATGTTTAAATGTTTAATTCAATAAAAAACAACAATCTTACTCTCTAAACTCTAGCATACGAGGCAAAGCTTGCTTGGTAAGTGGTCGATTTTTTCGTAGAAAACCTTTTTATCTTAAGAGCATAGCGGAAACTGGTTTAAATGAAGGCAAATTCTTCGGTTATTTTCCTTATTACTCTCAAAAAACTAAATCCTCTTGGAATAAAACGAAAAATTCATATTTTGTCTAAACTATAGACGTGTTTAGTGCAGTAACAAGCCTTTAATTAAACTAATACAAGGATGAAGAGCATGGATCGAGTAGCGTTAAGTTCATTGATGAGCAATGTCGTGGTTATAGGGCTTGATGGGAACCTGAGAAGTCTTGAAAGTGGTCAGCTACCTCAGCCTGGTGAATTAATTATTGAGGAAGTTTCTGATACATCAGAATTAATTGTACAACAGGTAACACCGCAAGGTAGTTCAATTAACGTTACTGATGATGTCACTGCGCTAATCGAGGCTATCGTTAGTGGAGAAGACCCTACTGCTCTTGGTGAAGATTTTGAGCCAGCTGCAGGTGAGGAAAGTGGTTCTAGCCCCCAAAATACTGGTGCAATAGATCGTACTGGCGCTGAATTGTTGGCTAGTACGAATTTTGAGACCGTCGGTATTGATGGAATCGGACTATCTACAACTCAAGCACTATCTTTGTTGGATCTTTTCAGAGTAATTAATGGCCCTGTACCACCGACTATCTTAGTTCAAGAAATATCTAGTCCGACTATCAACGAAGGTGACCAAGTTGTATTCGATATTACTCTAAGTCAAACAACTGAAGACAACACTGATGTCATTCTTTCTCTCCTTGATGGAACCGCAACAGGCGGCTCAGCTGACGAGAACGGGAGTGACTACGTCAATGAGCGTGTCCTCATAACATTTTCTGATGGTACAACAGAAGAAGTTTCAGTCGGTGAAAGCGGAACCTTTACCATTTCGATCCCACCGGGTGAAAGTGACTTTACGGTCTCTATAGACTCTATTGACGACTCTGTATTTGAAGGCCCAGAAACGTTTACGCTCTCTGGCACGACAGAAGAACAAAGCACACCTGTTACTGGGACTGCCACTATTTTAGATGATGGTAGTGGACCTGGCTCAAATCCTGATGATGATCGCCCAGCGGTAACGATGAGTGATGCAGGTACGGTTAATGAGGGCGAGACAGCGAATTTCAAAGTGACGTTGTCGAACGCCTCCGAGTCTACAGTTCAAGTCGAGCTAGGCCTCAACTTGGGCGATACCGAAGCCGGTGACTTAGGTACCTTGGAATACAACACAGGCTCCGGTTGGGTTGCAGTGCCAAACGATGGCGTAGTAACGGTGCCAGCAGGGCAAACCGAGTTTGATGTGCGTATCGCTGCCATTGATGATGCTGTTTATGAAGGCCCTGAAGATTTCAGTGTGACGGTAACCGGCATTGGCGCAGTACAAGGCAGCGATACGGGGACAGCAACGATTGTGGATGACGGCAGTGGTCCGGGCCCTGATCCGGATGATGACCGTCCAAGCGTGACTATTTCAGACGCTGGCACCATCAATGAGGGTGAGACAGCGAACTTCAAAGTGACGCTGTCGAATGCCTCCGAGTCCACTGTTCAAGTCGAGTTAGGCCTGAACTTAGGTGACACCGAAGTTGGAGACTTAGGCACCTTAGAATACAACACAGGCTCCGGTTGGGTTGCAGTGCCAAACGATGGTGTGGTGACCGTGCCAGCAGGGCAAACTGAGTTTGATGCGCGCATCGCTTCCATTGATGATGCTGTTTATGAAGGTCCAGAAGATTTCAGTGTCACGGTAACCGGCATTGGCGCAGTACAAGGCAGCGATACCGGTACGGCAACGATTGTGGATGACGGCAGTGGTCCGGGCCCTGATCCGGATGATGACCGTCCAAGCGTGACTATCTCAGATGCTGGCACCATCAATGAGGGTGAGACAGCGAACTTTAAAGTGACGCTGTCGAATGCCTCCGAGTCCACTGTTCAAGTCGAGCTAGGCCTGAACTTAGGTGACACCGAAGTTGGAGACTTAGGCACCTTAGAATACAACACAGGCTCCGGTTGGGTTGCAGTGCCAAACGATGGTGTAGTAACGGTGCCAGCGGGGCAAACCGAGTTTGATGTGCGTATCGCTGCCATTGATGACGCCGTTTATGAAGGTCCTGAAGATTTCAGTGTGACAGTGACTGGCATTGGTGCAGTGCAAGGCAGCGATACGGGGACGGCGACGATCGTGGACGACGGCAGTGGTCCGGGCCCCGATCCAGATGATGACCGTCCAAGCGTGACTATTTCAGATGCTGGCACCATCAATGAGGGTGATACGGCGAACTTCAAAGTGACGCTATCGAACGCCTCTGAAGCGGAAACGCAAGTAGAGTTGGGTCTTAATCTCGGCGATACCGAAGCCGGTGACTTAGGCACCTTGGAATACAACACGGGAAGTGGTTGGGTTGCAGTGCCAAACGATGGCGTGGTGACGGTGCCGGCGGGGCAAACTGAGTTTGATGTGCGCATTGCTTCCACTGATGACGCCGTTTATGAAGGCCCAGAAGATTTCAGTGTCACGGTGACTGGCATTGGGGCGGTGCAAGGCAGCGATACGGGAACGGCAACGATAGTGGATGATGGCAGTGGTCCGGGCCCTGATCCGGATGATGACCGCCCGAATGTGACTATTTCAGATGCTGGTACCATCAATGAGGGTGAGACAGCCAACTTCAAAGTCACCTTATCGAACGCGTCTGAAGCGGAAACGCAGGTGGAACTGGGTCTTAATCTTGGTGATACCGAAGTTGGAGATTTGGGCACCCTAGAATACAACACGGGAAGTGGTTGGGTTGCAGTGCCAAACGATGGCGTGGTGACGGTGCCAGCAGGGCAAACTGAGTTTGATGTGCGCATTGCTTCTATTGATGACGCGGTGTACGAAGGCCCTGAAGATTTCAGTGTCACGGTGACTGGCATTGGCGCAGTGCAAGGCAGCGATACGGGGACGGCAACGATAGTGGATGACGGTACGGGGCCAGGACCTGATCCGGATGATGACCGTCCAAGCGTGACTATTTCAGACGCTGGCACCATTAATGAGGGTGAGACTGCGAACTTCAAAGTGACGCTGTCGAATGCCGCCGAGTCTACAGTACAAGTCGAGCTAGGCCTCAACTTGGGTGATACCGAAGTTGGAGACTTAGGTACCTTAGAATACAACACCGGAAGTGGCTGGGTGACAGTGCCAAACGATGGCGTGGTGACGGTGCCAGCAGGGCAAACCGAGTTTGATGTGCGCATCGCTTCCACTGATGAC
>NZ_JAWOTA010000048.1:0-11029 GCF_033338635.1 Vibrio sp. Vb1755
CTTCACCTGGTAGGTTCATCGCTTTTAAGCCTTCTGCGCCATACAACGCTAGCATCGTACCGATGTTTGACTGAGCAAATGCAGATAGGAACTGAGCACAGAAGAATGACATAACAATGTATGCGCCCATGGTTGACATAGTATCAGCCATCGCTTTGATAATGTCGTTGCTGGTCTTGAACGTTCCAGACACTTTACCGTAAACGTAACCAGGAATGATAAACAGAATAAAGATCAACGGCACGATAGACTTCATTATCGGTGCTGAGAAGGCAGTAATTTCACCTTCAGGCGAGCGAAGTGCTGATGTTTCTGGAATTAACGCTGCAACAAGTAAAGCAATACCCGCCATCATTGCCCAACCTGCATAACGGAATGCTTTTGATTCCAGTTCAGTAAATGAACCTAGGTTTGGCGCGGTTTCCGCATCATCATCAATTGGCATTTTTGATAAACGAGGCTCGATGATTTTCTCTGTCACGTACCAACCAATCCCCACAATAATGATAGAGGATAGGCCAGTGAAGAAGATGTTCGCTAATGGGTTAACCACATATTCAGGATCAAGAACCTGCGCCGCAGTTTGCGTAAAGCCAGCCAATAGCGGATCGATACCTGAAGGGATAAAGTTTGCAGAGAAGCCACCAGATACACCTGCAAATGCTGCCGCAATACCTGCTAAAGGGTGACGACCTGCCGCATGGAAGATAATACCGCCCAGAGGAATAACCAGAACATAGCCTGCATCTGCCGCAGTATGCGATACAATGGCAACCAAAATAAGCATTGGAGTAAGAAGCTTAGCTGGCGTGAAGTTCAGCATCTTCTTAAGACCCGTCGTAATAAAGCCCGAAGAATCTGCAACACCCACACCTAGCATTGCGACAAGTACGATACCCAGTGGCGCAAAGCCAGTAAACGTCGTCACCATGTTAGCAAGGAAACTTGCTAGCGCTTCGCCCGTAAGTAAGTTGGTGATACTAAGAGCTTCGCCCGTTCGAGGGTTTGGAAGATCGAATGATACATTCGACAAAAGTGCTGACGCCGCCCAAGTAATGATCAATGCCCAGAAGAACAAAATCGCAGGATCAGGAATTTTGTTACCTGTCCTCTCGATAAAGTTTAAAAAGCGCTCCATCCCGCTCGGCTTCGATGATGGTGCCTTATTTACAGCTTGGTTACTCATGGTAACTCCATAGTGAATGATGTTGGTGCCAAGGCCTATTTGAATAATTATAACGACCTACTATCCAACGAGTATTCTAGTAAACACTAATGGAGAAAGCACAAGGTTCTAGATTTTTTTTCATAATTGGAGACATATTTTGCAAAAACACCACTTCAATTAAACATAATAAAAACAGTAGCACATCAACTCAATTAACAGTTCAAAAACTATTTATTAACCGTGACAAATCCGGTATTAAACAGGAATTACACCCGCATTTGTCCCAGCCCATGTATGCAATTGAACTTAGTTTTCGAATTCACTGTATTGTGAGATCATCGTTTTAAGCTGAACTGATCGCGTCTCGCCGATTCTATCCTTCCAGCTAGAGGTAATGGTGATAGTTTTCAGTGTTCCTGAAACCGTGGCAGCTGGAACTTCCCACTCGACGACATAAGATCCAGTAACAGAAGAGCCTGTTGCAATAGAAGCAAAATTTGCAGGTGTGATGGTAGACATCGCCGCAGAAGCACCACGCGTCCGGAACCATTCGAGCTGGTTTTCTGCTAGACGAAGTGCTTCAATACTTTTTATGGCATATTCGGATTCGCGTTCTAAATACACGTTTAGCTTAGTTAAACCTAGTGCCCCAACACCGATAAGTAGAAAAGAAATTAGAACTTCAAGAAGGTTAAAACCTTTTTGTTTAGAGATCATTCCAGGAGCCTTTTTTCCAGCGGAAATTAATAATCGGATCAACGACCTCATCGATGTTATCTCGGTTGTAAGCAAAATTTAGAGAGTTAACAAAATAAGCACTGTAACCTGGACTATCTAAGACTTGTCCCCCCGAAAAACTAAATGAGCCACGCTGCAGGTAAACGACTTTATCTGGAGCAAGCGTGGGAAAGTTAGCCGCATCCCCAAAATGATCTTTGGCCTCGAACAAGTTCCAATGTGTATCTAAATCTGTAAGTGAATTAGTCGTAAGTTGATAGAGCATACCAGGGAATGTCATTGAACCATGTACAGCAAAAATACCATCTTGAACCACAAGTAATATTGGAGCTTCTCCAGTAGCGGCAAAAGCTTCATTAAGATAATCAATGCCTCCTTTGATTAGTATCCCATCAGAATCATTCTCATACTCTCCAGAGCTATTCTTTTTAGAGGAAGTAAACTCACAGGACCCCGTAACCCAAATATGAGTTTTCCCTGCTGAAATTTGCTCCCCAACTTTCTTTCCACAATCAGTAACGACTTGGTTAGTTGAGTCGTCGTAATCAATCGTAGTAAACCCCCAGCCTGATTTCACCGAGTTCCAGTCACTGCGTTGCTCTCTAAAAATGTCGTAAAATGGCTCTAGGTCTGCATCTTGAATAAAGTCCTCTCCGTAATCTGAGTCAGAAGAGGTCACACTCATATGTTCCGATTTACAATCTATATTGTTGTGAACAAAATCAGCATAAGGGGCAGAACCATGTATAACCCCTTGGTTTGTCGCTCCAGCACGTGAGTGAAATGCATTCTTATAGCGAATAGCAACACACTCCCACCCACTTCCTACAAATTCGCCAGGATCTGGTGTTGAAAATGCGGAGCTACCATTAACGTATAAATCTGTACTACTTTTTAGTGCTCCGGACGCTCTTCCTCTTGAAAGGACAAGTTGTTTTTCAACGGTCCGGCTGGAGTTTGGAGCTGGTTTGCTTAACAGCTTGTTGTCGGGTTCCAATGCTAATTGATGTAAACCTAAAGGTGTTTCACATCGGCTTGAAATTAGTGAAGTTGCAGAAGAAATATCACCGGTACTTTGAACTAAAGAATAGAAACACTCCAATCCCCCTTCTGCAAGCCAATGTTCTTGTCGTGCTTCAATTTGATTGTTGGCACGCTTGATCTGATAAAAAAGAGACTTGTAGCTACCAAGCGACATCATTAATGCCGCAACTAGCAATACACCCACAACTAATAACGCAGCTGCACCTTGTTGTTTCTTCATTACTGCCAGTTCCTTTGCATCGCAGTAAACGACTGCTGCGTGCGAATATCTGTCACGTCTTTCAATTCGGTTCCCAATGTAATGGTCACCAGTGCACTTTTTGCATCAGTGCTTTCTAGCAAATCACTAGTCAGGTCAAATCGATTAACGTGAATAACTTTTTTATCAAAGAGAGTGTTACATGAGCCTGTGCCTGCAAGGTTGACCACGTCATTAACATCCCATATCGTTATTTGCTTTTTTTCACACACAAATAGCGACTCTGGCGTATTAACTCGTTGCTCATAAGCCACGTTTTTATATAAAGGAGCAGAGCCAGAAACACCTATGTAATAGGCGTAAGCAATTAGCCCTCTATCAACATCATCAAGAGTGTAAATTGTGTTCGCTGAGCCCGATATTTTTATAGAATGACCATTGTTACCGTCAAAACCAGCACGCTGAATGTCGCTCTTGAGCATCTGCACGACACTTTCAGAATTCTGTAACAACATTAACTCTTTCGAACGCTCCATTATCACTCGTTGACCACTCACATAGATTGACCCCACTGTCGCAAGAGAAATAAGCCCAAGCACAGATGCGATCATAAACTCAATAAGGCTCGCCCCTTTTTGTTTAAACATAGCCATCCTTAAGAGCAAGTTGAATAACCGTAATATTCTGTGCCGCTGTTATCACTACATACTCTTACGCGGGCTGATAAAGTATGAGAAATGAGTTTTAAGGCTTTTGATGATTCACCAACAGGATGAAACTTCAAGTTTCCTGATGATGGTCGACCATGGACATCGTCGAAGCTGATTTGATCGGAAGCATAGCTCGGGGTAACGACAATACCGTAATACGGCTTACCGGATAAAGAGAACAACACAGTCCCAGCTCCCTCAGCTCCGTTATCTGTCAAATCAATACGCCAGTTTCCGTCACTGGATGAGCTCCCAGACATGATGATGTGTGCCCAAAGTCTTTCACGCCGTAATACTGCTTCAGACTTGCCTTCAATAACAAAGCCATGCAATTCATTAGCTAAGCGCTGCATTTTGTTGGTTTCAAAGACATTCTTGAAAGATGGTGCAGCTGTAGCCAATAAAGCACTCAGTACAGCAACAGTAATAAGAAGCTCCAACAACGTAAACCCGCGAGGCATTTCCCAAATTCCTATGTAAACGGCAAAAGGGCCGTAATTCATCTTGCACAGATGCTATCACCTGCCAAAAATAGGCGGAAAAGTGAAAAGGAAACTACTCGTGATGATTCGAATTTCTCGTTGTAACGGCTACAAAAAAGGATTGAGAGGGATGACATTGATCGAATTACTGATAGCTGTCGTGATTGTCGGGATCATTGCTGCGATCGCCTACCCTTCTTACACTAATCATGTAATCAAGTCTCATAGGACGGTTGCCTTGAGCGATCTTAGTCGAATTCAGCTAGAGCTAGAGACATCTTATGATGGTGGGTACGACTGGAGTCATATTCTCTCTGGAGGAACATGCACTCTATGTGACTCAGACAAAAATAGATTTTCTTTCGATATTGCTAGCTCTGCAAGTACGGCCTATACCATTACAGCAACAGCAAAATCACCTCTTGGACAAGACGACGACGAGTGCTTGACTGGTTCTAAAACGATTACTTTAACGTCAACAAATGTCGAAGAACCAAGTGATTGCTGGAACTAGCAAGAACACCGAGATGCAAAAAGGCCTGCATTTTAGCAGGCCTTTGTATTTGTGCTTTTCACTAACGTCTTAGCTGGTTAAATCATCAAAGAACTTTTTCACACCGTTGAAAAAGCCTTCTGATTTAGGCTTGTGCTTTGTCGCCGCTTCACCACCACAAGACTCTTCAAACTCTTTGAGCAGTTCTTTTTGGCGTGAGCTTAGGTTTACTGGTGTTTCAACAACCAACTTCACAATAAGATCACCAACACCGCCACCGCGAACGCCTTTCACACCTTTACCACGCATGCGGAACATACGACCTGTTTGCGTTTCTGAAGGTACTTTTAGGCTTACGCGACCATCTAGAGTTGGCACTTCAACTTCACCACCTAGAGCCGCCATCGCAAAGCTTACTGGCACTTCACAGTATAGGTTGTTGCCATCACGCTCGAAGATATGGTGCTCTTTCACGTGCACTTGTACATACAAGTCGCCAGCAGGCGCCCCCATTTCTCCCGCTTCACCTTCGCCAGATAGACGAATACGGTCGCCAGTATCAACACCTGCTGGGATCTTAACGTTAAGTGTTTTTGTTTTCTGCTTACGACCTTGACCATGACACTCATTACAAGGGTCTTTAATGATTTTACCTTTACCGTGACAGGTAGGACAGGTTTGTTGCACTGCGAAGAAGCCTTGTCGCATCTGTACTTGACCATGACCATGACAGGTACCACATGTTTCAGCAGATGAACCTTTCTTCGCGCCACTACCATCACAGGTATCACAGTGTACTAGTGTCGGTACTTCGATCTCTTTCGTTACACCACGAACTGCTTCTTCTAGCGTTAATTCCATGTTGTAACGTAGGTCAGCACCTCGCTGGGCACGGTGGCCACCACCGCCACGACGACCACCACCAAAGATGTCACCGAATACATCGCCAAAGATGTCGCCGAAATCAGCACCGCCGCCGCCAAAGCCGCCGCCACCGAAACCACCGCCGCCTTGTTCAAAAGCAGCATGACCGTATTGGTCGTACGCCGCTTTCTTTTGAGGGTCGGTCAGAACTTCGTACGCTTCTTTTACTTCTTTAAACTTGTCCGCCGCAGAATCATCACCCTGGTTTCGGTCTGGGTGGAATTTCATCGCTAGACGCTTATACGCCTTTTTGATATCGCGCTCTGAGGCATCACGGCTTACGCCTAATACTTCGTAAAAATCACGTTTTGACATGTTCTTCGTCACCAGTTAATTACTACAAACGGCATCGATTCACCGCTTGGTGTTTGTATCGTTCTAGGTAAGTGCACTTGTCTGCAACATACTTAACTAGAAAGACAGCGTTTACAAACAGACGGGCGTAAGAGTTGCCCCAAACGCCCGCACACGAAGTCTTATCGACCCCAGATGGCTATGCAGCCATCTGGTTAAGAAATATTATTTCTTGTCGTCTTTAACTTCTTCGAACTCAGCATCTACAACGTCGTCTTCTTTAGACTGTGCACCTGCGTCAGCACCTTGTGCTTGCTGCGCTTGAGCTTGTTGTTGAGCGATTTCCATCAGCTTTTGAGAAGCAGTCATTAGTGCTTGAACTTTAGCATCGATAGCTTCTTTGTCTTCACCTTTACGTGCTGTTTCTAGCTCAGAAATTGCTGCTTCAATCTTCTCTTTCTCTTCTGCAGGTAGCGCTTCACCAGCTTCTTCTACTTGCTTACGAGTACCGTGAATCATTTGGTCAGCTTGGTTACGTGCAGTCGCTAGCTCTTCGAACTTCTTGTCCGCTTCTTTGTTAGCTTCTGCTTCTTGAACCATTTTCTCGATGTCTTCATCGCTTAGACCGCCAGAAGCTTGGATAGTGATCTTCTGCTCTTTACCAGTCTGCTTGTCTTTCGCAGACACGTGTAGGATACCATCCGCATCAAGGTCAAAAGTAACCTCGATTTGTGGCATACCACGTGGTGCAGGCTGGATGCCTTCTAGGTTAAATTGGCCTAGAGACTTGTTGTACATCGCTTGCTTACGCTCACCTTGTAGAACGTGGATAGTTACCGCGCTCTGGTTGTCTTCCGCTGTAGAGAAAACTTGGTTCGCTTTAGTTGGGATAGTTGTGTTCTTCTCAACTAACTTAGTCATCACGCCACCCATTGTCTCGATACCTAGAGACAGTGGAGTTACGTCTAGTAGTAGTACGTCTTTAACGTCACCAGCAAGTACACCACCTTGAACTGCAGCACCCATTGCTACTGCTTCGTCAGGGTTTACGTCACGGCGCGCTTCTTTACCAAAGAACTCAGCAACTTTCGCTTGAACCATTGGCATACGAGTCTGACCACCAACTAGGATTACGTCAGTGATGTCGTTTACTGATAGGTCAGCGTCAGCTAGAGCTACTTTTAATGGCTCAAGAGAGCGTTGTACTAGGTCTTCAACTAGAGATTCTAGTTTTGCACGAGTCACTTTAATGTTCATGTGCTTAGGACCAGTTGCATCTGCAGTAACGTAAGGTAGGTTTACGTCTGTTTGAGAAGTAGAAGAAAGCTCGATTTTCGCTTTCTCTGCTGCTTCTTTAACACGCTGCATTGCTAGTGGGTCGTTCTTAAGGTTGATGCCTTGCTCTTTGTTGAACTCATCAACCAAGTAGTTGATTAGACGGTTATCAAAGTCTTCACCACCTAGGTGAGTATCACCGTTAGTTGCTAGAACTTCGAATGTTTTCTCGCCTTCAACTTCATCAATTTCGATGATTGAAATATCGAATGTACCACCACCAAGGTCGTATACCGCGATAGTGCGATCGCCGCCCTTCTTATCAAGACCGTAAGCTAGCGCAGCTGCTGTTGGTTCGTTGATGATACGTTTAACTTCTAGACCTGCGATACGGCCAGCATCTTTTGTCGCTTGACGCTGAGCATCGTTAAAGTAAGCAGGTACTGTGATAACTGCGCCAGTTACTTCCTCACCAAGGAAGTCTTCAGCAGTTTTCTTCATTTTCTTAAGAACTTCAGCAGAAACCTGAGGAGCTGCCATTTTTTGGCCTTTCGCTTCTACCCAAGCATCACCGTTGTCAGCCTTAACGATTTTGTAAGGCATGATTTCGATGTCACGCTGAACTTCTTCGTCTTCAAAACGACGACCGATTAGACGCTTAATTGCAAATAGCGTGTTTTCTGGGTTAGTTACTGCTTGACGTTTCGCTGGTTGACCTACTAGCGTCTCACCGTCAGTGTAAGCAATAACCGATGCAGTAGTACGTTCGCCCTCTGCGTTTTCAATTACACGTGGTTTGTCGCCGTCTAATACAGCAACACATGAGTTAGTAGTACCTAAGTCAATACCAATGATTTTACCCATCTGGCTATCTCCGAATAAATTCTATTTTCGTTTGGTTATAACCCCAATGTGGGGGGAGGAGAATCGGGTTTCAACCCTTGCTCACAAACAAAAATAATCAATGTTTGCTTCTCTATGCCACATAGATAAGGGCGGCAAAATGCTTTTCAAGGGCAGAATTAAAAAAAAGCGTCTTTTTTCGAAATTTATGTGTTTCTTTCTGATTAGTTGGGAACTCGTCACACTGCTGTAGCGCAACAAAACGTCATTTCCCAGATAAATTTATTTATGCCCGACTCTTCCTAAATAAAAAACGAGCTCATAAGAGCTCGCTTCAATATTAGGGTTAAAATAAATTATTCAAGGTATTAGGCGTTCGCTTGAGCAGGCTCAGCATCAACACCTTCTTCTTTACCTATCTCACCTTCTGTTTTTGCAACAATGGTGTTCACTGCCGTATCGCCGACAACGTTAGATGATGTACAGAACATATCATTGATACGGTCGACCGCTGCAATGATTGCTAAACCTTCAGGTGGTAAACCCAGCTGGTGAAGCAAAACGCCTACCATTACCACGCCGCCACCAGGAACGCCGCCAGCACCAATAGATAACAGAAGAATAGTTAAGCCAAGTGTGAAGATGTCTGCGGTGTTAATAGGCTGGCCAAAAGCGTTCGCAACAAACATCGTTGCTAGAGCAATATAGATAGACACACCAGACATATTCATCGTTGCGCCCAGTGGTACACCGAAGCCAGCAACCGATTTAGAGACCTGAAGCTTTTCTGTCAGTGTGCGCATCGTTACCGGGATAGTCGCGTTTGAGCTCGCGGTAGATAGAGAGAAAAGAATCTGCTCACGAGTTGCACGTAGGAAAGTCTTTGGAGAAGTTCCTGTCGCAATACTCACTGCCATTGGGTAGAAGAAGAAGATCCAGAACACCAACATCGCAACCACCAAAGCCACGTAACCGGCAACGGACATTAATGTATTGGCGTTTAGCGTTGCACCTAGTTGAATCATTAGTGCGAACACACCATATGGTGCAAGACTCATCACTAATCCAACCAATTTCATCATGATTTCATTTGCCATTTTGAATGTGCGAATAGCTGGGCCACCACGAGAATCCAAAGCTTGAATTGCAAGCCCCGTCAAAATTGCCATAAAGATGATTTGCAGCATGTCGCCGCTAGCAAACGCTTGCACAGGGTTGCTAGGAACAATGTTAACAACTAAAGAGAAAATGTCCGGCGTATCTGTCGTTGTCAACTGTACAGCCTCAGATACCGTTCCTGCTAGATTAGCGCCCGCTCCTGGCTGGAAGATCAAGCCGACAGTCAAAGCCGCCGTAATCGCAATGATGGTGTTAAGAATGTAAAGGGTAAAAGTTTTTCCACCAAGACGACCAAATGCACTGATGTCTTTCAAGTCAACAATGCCGCATACGATTGAAACGTAAACTAAAGGAACAACAAGCAATTTGATCAGTGAGACGAACATGCCGCCAACACCTTCTGCTGCTCCAAGTAGGTATGTATCAAAAATCGCAATACCGCTAAATAAGTACTGAATTGCAGTCCCCAGCACAAGGCCGGCAAACAAGCCTATAAAAATCTTACTAGAAAGCGATTTATCCATTATAAATCTCCGATATGTTGTGTTTACTATTTACATTTTTGTAGTTATATATGCTTACTTTTAAAGCATTAGTCGCAAATCATACACACCGAAGTTACAAAATAAAGTGATAATTTACATTTTTGTTAACGAAATTGTTTTGGAAAAAATGACTATATTTACATTCCTATGCAGAACAAACATTCACACAGCGAATGATTACAACCACTTATAGCCCTTTCCGTTAATAAACACGCAGCGAGATGAGAGAAAATCTCCTATAGGAAAATAATTAACCAATAGGAAAAAATATGAAGGGGATCAAATTTTCATTTATCGATATACAACGAAGTTCGATGCAGTCATTTATGTTTAAAACAAAAAAGCGCCCATCAAAAATGATGGGCGCTTTTATATTTAAAAAACAGGTAGTTAAAGTTACTTAGCAACCATTACCATTGCCGGACGAATCACACGGCCGTTTAGTTCGTAACCTTTTTGCATAACAAACATAACAGTGTTTGATTCATGATCAGGGCTCTCCTGAATCGACATCGCTTGATGGAACTCTGGATTGAATGCTTCACCTTCAGGGTTGATTGCTTTCAAGCCAAATTTCGCGACAACGTCTACAAACGTTTTATGTGTTAGTTCAACGCCTTCTAGGAACGGCTTCACAGTTTCATTCTCTGTATCTGCCGCTTGAATTGCACGCTCTAGGTTATCAATAACAGGAAGCAGCTCTTCTGCAAACTTGTTCAACGCAAACTTACGTGCTTTATCGATCTCTTGCTCAGTGCGACGACGCATGTTTTCTACTTCAGCTTTAGAACGCAACACCGCATCTTGTTGCTCTTTTACTTTTGCCTCGCTAGACAATAGTGCCGCTTCTAGTTGAGCAATCTTAGCGTCTGTCTCATCACCAAGCTCTTCAAGCTCAGCTTCAACTTCTTGCGCTTCAGCTTCTACTTTTTCAGCCTCTTCGATGATTTGATCAAGCTCTTCTTCTGTAACTTTGTTTTCTTCGTTGCTCATGATATCTCCAGAATTCAACATAATGCCCTTAAAGCCATGCGCGTTTTTGCGGGCTTTAACCACATAAAAATTCGCATATTTAGGTGACTTGCCATTATTATGGGGATGAAGATTCCTGATTCAAGCCTCTTTAATGCGGAAATGCTATGAAAAATCCATGTAACGTGATCGCGATTATCGGAAAACCAAGAGATCAACAAGC
>NZ_JAWOTA010000049.1:0-10616 GCF_033338635.1 Vibrio sp. Vb1755
CCAAGATATTGAAAAGTGGCATGATATGAAAGGCTTTGAACACTGAAGTGAGACGGGCAGCTACAAAACTTTACCCCAGATGAAAGACGAAAATTGTCTAGAAGAAAAATGCACTGAACAGCCCTACTTTCACTGGCTTCAAATTAGAATAGGATTCTTTCCTCGTACTTCAACAGCCACACCAAAAATAATCAAGGTTCTCTCAAAAGCCACCACGAAAATGAAGAAGCTCCAAAGAAATAGGCTAAGAGTTAGAAACCGTAAACGGTGAAATCAAAACGAACACTCCGTATATAGTGCCACCGGAAAGAACGTGAAAGGCACTAACTGAAAGGTGTAAAGACGAGCGCCAAAACAGATACACACCAAAACTTATGACATTTAATGCCAAACCCGTACTAACGCCGCATTAAGGTGTGAGCGACACTTGGCTATACTTGAGCGAAGCGAAACTGCCAAGCGTTGCGAATCACTCTTGAATGCTTTGTTATGCGTAATTTTTGACGTACTTTGTCATTGCTGTTTCCGAGACTGACAAACCGTCGATTCTATATTGATCTTTGAATTCTCCAACAACGTCGAACCCTACTTTTAGGTAGAGGTTCTTCGCTGGGAAATTCTCTGATAATACACAAAGATCAAGCCAGTCAATTTCGGCTTTTTCTTGGCAGAAATTTATAACCGCATCAATGAGTCGTTGACCAATACCTTGCTTCCGGCAGGAAACATCTACGCCCATACCAAGTAGAACGCGATGAGAACGGCTTTCATCACCGTGGTGGCGAAGATCAATGTGACCTTTGATACTTCCAGAGGTGTCTTTTACAACCCAGAGCTTTCTCCAACCTAAATCGCCAAAGTGATGGGAAAAGCCTTTGATAAACTTATCTTTTGTTGCTTCTGGAATTTCACTTTGCTCTCTGGACATTGGCTGGAAAAGAGGAACTTCTCCATTACCATTTTCAGACAGCTGATTTTCAAGATACGCAAAGAATGAATCTAAATCCGATTTTTCCGCTTCTACTACTTCCATTTAATACCCCGTAGTCGATCGATTACGCATAACGCCCTGTTAAGGTGTGAGCAACGCAATACAAGAGCTGCCGCAAACCACCTTAAACACCAAACGCAACGCATAGTAAAAATGCCACGCGTTGCGAATCACTCTTAAACAGTTTGTTAACTAACTACGATTTGTAAATATCTAAAAAGCTATAGCTCGGCTCGGGCATATTACGGGTGTAGAACGCTTCTGGAACATAATCCGTTTCAAACCCTAAGCGAAAACCGTATTTCTGGTAAGTAAGCTTTGCCAGTGCCAGTAACGGCATAGCAAAATAGCCTACACGCTCTTCCTTTAACTTTTTTTGACTCCAATACTTGTGGTGCCCTTTGACCGCTTCATACATCGCTTGTTGATATTCCGCTTCACCACAACCTGATTTGTTTAGAACTTTTGTCATCACATTAATCGTTGGCAAATCGACAAGGTTTGCGTGTTCAAAGGCTAAACCCTCAAGATACTCAGGAGTACTTACATCAATGAACTTCTGAATTAACGACTTAACGTCACCAGATTTTATTCCGAGCATAACCATTTGGAGCTCAAAGAAGGTACGAGACCGAACATTATACCACTCAGTGTTTGGGTGGTCGGCTAGGTTGGCAAGGTACTCGATGTCACTCACCTGCTCACAGAATAAAGATAGCCAACTTAAGTAGGTTAGATATAGCGCACCTTCAAGACCATTGTATTCATCTTTCTTTGCTACTAGAGTGACCTCCGCTTTGGGGAGCACGACCGAAATCGTATCTCCATCACTCAATAGCTGTGACTGTACTAATTTAATATCAAAGTACTGATGCATATCCATTGCTCTAAGACTAGATTCTATGTCTCCAGCCTTGTGGTATAAACTACTGGTTAGATAAAGGCCTGTAAGACTCACGCTATATAAATCGACTTTCCCGATTTTAGAGTAACGCTCAAAGTCATCAAGCAGTCGTTTACATTTCATCCCGTATGGGTTAGAAAGTCTCTTTAGGTAGTCTGCATGACATGGTATTGGTTTAAAGTGTTCTTTTGATGTCATATAAACATTTCTCTTTAATTTATTAACTGGATCGAAGGAGTTAGTTAACGCCCTGTTAAGGGGTGAGCAACGCAATACCGATGCCGCCGCATACCACCTTAAACACTAAAAGCAACGCATAGTGAAAATGCCACGCGTTGCGAATCCCTCTTGAACAGTTTGTTAGGCGACATTTCTACGTTTAACTTCTTTCTCATACGAAGATTCGTTGTATAGCCAAATAACCCAAAATGCGAAAAACATCCCGATCGTGTAAATGGAGTAATTAAGAGCATTATCCGATAAGAAAATCGTAATGCTTGCCGCATCAGAAGATGGATAAAGGAAAATAACATTGAAAATCATGTACAAGATGGCTGTGACGAAAGTTGTTCTGAAAAGCCAATTTAAACATCCTTTCTTTCGCGATTTTTGCCAATTATCAAATGCTTTACCATTCATTAACCCACTCCTTTTCTGTTAACTGAAGCTAGATTCTCGCCAAGATACTATCACTACTCTATCGTTTATCTCATGTCGCCTAACGCCGCATTAAGGTGTGAGCGACGCTTGGCTATACTTGAGCGAAGCGAAACTGCCAAGCGTTGCGAATCACTCTTAAATGCTTTGTTATGCAGTTACTCAAAGGGAGCACTACAATCAATTTGCTTGATGTCAAAGCCTAACATGAACATTGCCTTATCCACCTGTCTGAAGTTTGCTTGAGTAACTTCTCCATACTCTAGCTTACACAAATACCTCAAAAACCACGATGCCACTTTATTTGCTTTAAAGTTTCGCTTATCGTCCGGTGACTTCATATTAATCCCTAACATCCTACGAAGTTCACTATTTAAGCATCGAACTCGTGTCCCAGTGCCTTTGAATGAAACAAGATGCTTTGTTATTAACGTTAGTTCTGATTTCTGCTCTACACTTTCCAAAGAGTCAAAATAACTAGCAAAGATATAGTTTATATATGCAGCAACTCTTGAATCATAAATAGTGGTGAGTTCAAACATAAATGAGAAAACTTTCGTCCATCCACTAGACCAATTTATGTTGTTGAGGTCAACTACCAAATTATGGTCATCTTCAAACCAAGATTTACACTCTGCAAGATACGGTTTCAGTTCGTTTTTTCGGTGAAGATTGATAGCATCAATAATATTTGATGCTTGAACCCCACCCCAATCAAAAACCTCTACGCATTGTAAAATAAGTTCATTATTTGGCGTTGTTTCTAGAGCACCTAACTGGCGGTCGATATTTACAGAGTATTTCTCAGAGGACTCATAAGTGTATTGTTCAGCAGCTGATTTAATAGATGTGAAATCTATTTTTCCCTTTCGCTTACCAAAGTCTACCTGAGACTGGACATTACTTATTTGGCTAAAATAGAAATCGGAGAAACCCAGACGGTCTAAAATTTGAGCCATTTCATTGTACGAATTCATAATTTTATCTCTGCTGCATAACGCCTTGTTAAGGTGTGAGGCACGCAATACCAAAGCCTCTGCATACCACCTTAACCACTAAAACTAACGCACAGTAAAAATGCCACGCGTGCCGAATCACTCTTGAACAATTTGTTATGTAGCTAATCGCGTAGTTCGTAAAACCCTCTTTCGATATCGTACTTTAAGTGCTTTGTCAGTGAGAACTGCGGGTCTTCTTTGAGAAATCTATTAGCTATCATCATTTGGTACTCATTGACTGACATACCGTCAAAAACATGTTTATTAATGTTAAATCCAGAGCAGTTTTCTTGCCCGCCAACACTTTTATCACTGCCTTTTCTATTTGATTTGCCAATAATCTTGATCTTCATATGGAGGCAATCTGACAAATCTGTGTACTTGATATTGGTGCTATCAATTTTCATAAATTCCTCTTGCTACATAACGCCCAATTAAGGGGTGAGCAACGCTACCACCCGAGCCTAAAGCATTGTGCCATAAACACTAAATTTGAAGTAGAAGCAAAAATGCCAAGCGTTGGGAATCCCTCTTAAATTGTTTGTTAGGTGCGTTCTAATTAGGCATATTAAGCTTAAATGATAAAGTTTCCCGAGCTAATGCGGAAAATGCATGAACTATTTTGGTTCTTTTTGTCATCTTTGAATGTTTTGTGAACTTTATCTTTGAAAGCACATCTTCAGCCCATTCTAACAAACCAGACTCTGAAGCATCAAAAAAGAACTCATGCGCCAGTTTGTTTCGAATCGAGTTTAATTCTAACAACATCTGTGCGCAAACTAGATAATCTTCATTCTGAGATAACTTGGTGGCTTTTCCATAGAAGCTCAACTTATCTCCATATAGTTGAGTTAAAGCTATATCTAGAATCAAGTGCCCTTTTAGAAGAATAAGCTCTTGATCCTGAATAGCCTCCAATTGACACCACGTACCAAACTCAAATAAAGGTACGATCTCTTTCTTCATTGCCATTACCTCATAAGCACCTAACGCCCTGTTAAGGGGTGAGCAACGCAATACCGAAGCCGCCGCATACCACCTTAATCACTAAAATAAACGCATAGTAAAAATGCCACGCGTTGCGAATCACTCTTGAACAGTTTGTTAGGCGATATTTCTACGTTTAACTTCTTTCTCATACGAAGATTCGTTGTATAGCCAAATAGCACAAAATGCGAAAAACATCCCGATCGTGTAAATTGAGTAATTAAGAGCATTATCCGATAAGAAAATCGTAATGCTTGCCGCATCAGAAGATGGATAAAGGAAAATAACATTAAAAATCATGTACAAAATGGCTGTGACGAAAGTTGTTCTGAAAAGCCAATTTAAACATCCTTTCTTTCGAGATTTTTGCCAATTATCAAATGCTTTACCATTCATTAATCCACTCCTTTTCTATTAACTGAAGCTAGATTCACGCCAAGATACTATCACTACTCTATCGTTGATCTCATGTCGCCTAACGCCCTGTTAAGGGGTGAGCAACGCAATACCGATGTCGCTGCATTCCACCTTAATCACTAAAACCAACGCATAGTAAAAATGCCACGCGTTGCGAATCCCTCTTGAACAGTTTGTTAGCTTTTGGAGCTTCCGTTTACAAGATAGTGGACCCAGATAAAACCACAACTTGCGCTTTCCGCTGCAATTTTATCTTTAAGGCGATCACCTACAAAAACCGTCGATGCTGGCTCGACACCAAAATGCGCTATTATGCGCTTTAACATTCCGCCTGCTGGCTTTCTACAGTCACATTCACCATCAATGGCATGCGGGCAAAACTGAATGGCTTCTCTATCCGGAAGAAAACCAAAAACGCTTATGACCATATCATTAAGGAGTTGAAGACTTACTTCCTCTGTAAACTCCCCCCTAGATATACCCGGTTGATTTGTCGCGATACCAAATTTTTTGGATGTCCAATCGTATTTGCTGAGGACATCACAAACATCACCTTTTAACACCCACTCCCCTTGTGCAAGCGGATAAAACTGACCTTCAACAGTGCACTCCCGTAGTGTATCGTCAGCATCAAAGATGACCAATTCATATCTATTCAAATCCATTGAATACCTCTTTTGAGTTCTGTAGAAAGCTAACGCCCTGTTAAGGGGTGAGCAACGCAATACCGAAGCCGCCACAAACCACCTTAAACACTAAAACCAACGCATAGTGAAAATGCCACGCGTTGCGAATCCCTCTTGAACAGTTTGTTATGCTTGTTCTATCAGTAGGCACGTTTAATGCCAACGCCATATACAGTTAACCTGTTGCCTAAAGAGGTCTTATTTATGATGTTCTTTACTACGCGAATGCTCGGCATACTTTTTGGAAATGAGTTGATGTATATGAAGTCCTTTTTTACGAATAAGATACCAATCTATCGCTGCTAAAATGACCAAGCCTATTATAGTTCCCATCTAAAACCCTCCTTACACATCGAATCATAACTCTATCAAACCACTGATAAGTTAGATAAGACAGAACGCAATTTTTGATGAGCTGCGATGGTTTTCAGAAAAGTTAGCGTCTATTAAGGGATAAAAGCCTCATTTTTAGTAAAGATACATGGTGATATTCGTTGATTACCTAAAGTGTCCATACTTACAAGTTTGAGAAAAAGCATAACGCCCTGTTAAGGTGTGAGCAACGCAATACTGATGCCGCCGCATAACACCTTAAACACTAAACGCAACGCATAGTAAAAATGCCACGCGTTGCGAATCACTCTTAAACAGTTTGTTATGTGTGATACTGGCGAAAGTCTTTAAACGAGAACCAAGGAGTACCATTTGAGTAACATATCTGTTCAAATTGCATACCACCTTTATATGTCGCTTGAAATACCGCTCTCTGATGTTCTTCGCTTGTATCAGCACCAAATACAATGCCTTTAAGAGCATTTTCGAAATGAAGAAACTGATTCTCCAAGCTATCAATATGCATCAGAAATCTATATTCATTCTCATCTCTCCAATCTAGTGACTTCTCAAATATTAGCTCGGCATTATATGTGTCAATATGGAGTTTAACGTACTCAGCAATCCCAACCTCTCGTAGCAGAGGATAATCTAGTGTATAAGGACTACGAGTTATGTCACCTTTCAACGGGCTATTTTTATAGTTGATATCACTACCGTAAAGTTCTGCACACTGACCAAACTGTTCAATTAGGAGAGCTTCAATACGCTTACGTTCAAAGGCAAAGCAAAGACCTTTATGATTATCGCCATATTGCGCCCACATTCTTGGTTTAGCGAAACCTCTTAGGTAGATATCGTTGATCATATCTTGACCGAGTCCAGGCATATCTTTTGAAAAGCAAAGCACCTTGCATTTCGTTTTGATTTCTTCGGAGACGTCATGCCAAAGCTTCATTGATTCATCGTATGTCGGGGACAATTTATCTTCTACATGAAAATCAAACTTCCAGTTTTTTGACTCTTTCGGGTCATTGGTTCCTCGCAATGAATTAAACATTAGAGTTCGATCTTTAAGTATAAAATCTAAGGCTTTTTCAATACTTGTGTAGTGATAAAGATACTTACTATCTTCAGTAAAAAACTGAAACATTAACAACCTCACTTATTACACATAACGCCGCGTTAAGGGGCAGCAACGCGCTACCACCAAACTTCAATTTACCACCGTAAACACAGTTGCCAAGGTTTAAACCAAAGTCGCCAAGCGTTGACTGTCCCTCTTGAACGCTTTGTTATACATTTATTTCCCAAATGCTACTTTAATGACGTTGTCTTGACGAGTTTCATACCTTTGCTCTAGTTTCCATTTAGGGTTTTGTTGCCAATCAATTCCCGTTTGAATACAGAAACCTACACCACAATAAGCCATTACACTACTTGTGATGCTATTACCCATCACACTAGTTCCAGAGGAAGAAAAGTCTATGTTAGTTTCACCAATAGCAAAGTTAATTTCCACAGCTGTAATTGGGAATTTAAAATCAGAACTATATGAAACACCATATTTCGATTTGAGCTGCTCTTCATTTTCAATTTCAGAGAATCGCAGATATAAATAGTCACCATTGTTGTAGCTGACTTCTAATTCCTTGCCTTGAGGAGGTGAACGCAGGTCGACTGGGTTACCAATATTCTCCCAAGAGTTCTCGTCTATGATTAGCCGCTCTTCAGCTCTTAAACTAAGCATGTTAATGCTTAGTCTCTGAAAACCACTTGCATCTCGTGAAAATGACACCAAATTGTGCCCATCAATTTGGACTGGAACAGGTGTTTCGTAGTAAAGGTTACCCCCAACGATCGACAGTAAATCTCGGCGTAGCCAATCAAGATTACCTTTTACTTGTTTAGAGTGAACACGATTCTTTTTAAACTCATGCAACTGCTCAGTTGTATAAGCATTACCATCTGCCTTTTTATGATGCTGAGCACATAGTGCAATCATACCTTGGGGATCGTTGTGAGGCTTGATATGAACTGGGGGGTCGAAATGATGATATTCCAAGTATGGATTACCACAATCTCGCACGGGGCAACCGAAGCCAACCTCTTCTCTTAATATCTCTTTGACCCTTTTGGGAATGGATGCTCTTTTAGCCACCGAAACCTCCGAAATGTATAACGCCTTGTTAAGGTGTGAGGCACGCAATACCGAAGCCTCCGCATACCACCTTAACCACTAAAACCAACGCATAGTAAAAATGCCACGCGTGCCGAATCACTCTTGAACAATTTGTTAGCCCTTTTTCAAAAGGTTAAGACTTGTATACGACAACCAAACCACCAAGATTGCCAGTAAGTTTAGAGAAACTGTTACTTCATTAACATTCACACTTATCGGTACTTCAACTCCAAAAGAAAAGGCTAAGGAAAAGTTAGGTGTTTCTATGCCTATCATCTGAATTAAATAAAGAACGATCATTAACTTAAATACCCAAAGCTTCTTTTTTAACAACCCGTAAAAACTAGACAAGTTCAAGCTTAGCATCACTAAAACAATTGCAAATGTGAGAAAAAGACTCGAAGAGCTCAATTGATTTACTTGGGCAAGCAAGGTAAATAGTAGAAACAGAGTAACTGCAACAGATATACCCTGCAAAAACAGCAAGAACTTTGTTCTTTTTAAATGATTTTCAAACAATTTTATATTTTCTCCTTGAGGGCTAACGCCTTGCTAAGGTGTGAGTAACGCAATACAAAAGCTACCGCACGACGCCTTAATCACATAAGCCACCGCAAAGTAAAAATGCCACGCGTTACGAATCACTCTTAAGCAATTTGTTAGTACATGCGCTACTTCTATTTATGCGCTCCAAGATATTGAAAAGTGGCATGATATGAAAGGCTTTGAATACTGAAGTGAGACGGGCAGCTACAAAACTTTACCCCGATTGAAAGACGAAAGTTGGCTAGAAGAAAAACGCACTGAATAGCCCTGCCTTCACTGGCTCCAAATTAGAAAAGGATTCGTTCCTCGCACTTCGACAGCAACACCAAAGAAAGACAATTTTGACTTAGTAAAAACCACGAAAAAGAAGAAGCAATAAAGAAATAGGCTAAAAGTTAGAAACCGTAAACGTTGGAATCAAAGCGAACACTCCGCATATAGTGCCACCGGAAAGAACGTGAAAGGTACAAACTGAAAGGTGTAAAGACGAGCGCCAAAACAGATAAACACCAAAACTTATGACCTTTGATGTCAAACCCGTACTAACGCCCTGTTAAGGTGTGAGCAACGCAATACCGATGCCCCCGCATACCACCTTAAACACTAAACGCAACGCACAGTAAAAATGCCAAGCGTTGCGAATCACTCTTAAACAGATTGTTATGTAGCTATTCGCCATTACCCAAATCAAAAAGGTTTATACCACCAGAACTATCTAGACTGGTATTCGTCACTTTACTATTAGGTTCTACATTTACTTCTGCATATAGTAAGTAGCTTTCAAATGATGGGACTTCAGATACGTTAAATAGGATCTTTCCAACAGACTTTTGAAAATCCAACAAGTCGCCTAGATCTTCATGTAGTTCCAAAGCCAACTCTTTACTGTATGGCACCAACATGCCATAAGAAACTGACTTATAGAATCGGTCATTGCTGCGATTAATCTGGTTCAATACCCAACTAATCTCATGAAACGAATAGGTGTTCTTTTTCCCAAATTTAGCACACAGCTTGGGAGCTACATCTTTAGCCACTGACTGAACATAAGCCTTTTTATTCATGAACTTAAGCATATCTATCCTCCTTGCTACATAACGCCGCGTTAAGGTGTGAGTAACGCAATACAAAAGCTTCTGCATTGCACCTTAACCACTAAACTTAACGCACAGTGAGAATGCCATGCGTTACGAATCACTCTTAAACGCTTTGTTATAGCTGTAGTCACGAAACTTGGGGTTTCTTCTTTTCTAGACTCGCGATGATTAAAGGTGTGGCAGCTCCTAAGTGAAGTGCTGCAAGTTCGTTAATGTTGACACCAACTTTTTGATAGACAAGGGCAGTTAAACCACCAAGGACGACCATTACTAGCGTAACCACCCAATAAAAACCAGATCGTAACCAATCGGGCTTTTCTCCTTTTTTGGCATGCCTAAGCTTATATAAAGCCAAAGCTTCAGGTAACAAGCCACCAATGACTCCCCACATGAAAACTTCTTCAACTGTCATGTTAGCTTCCTGTCTTGGCTGAGTTAACTGCACGGAACGCTGTCCAATAGTCACCAATTACCGACTTTCTTTTCCTCAACGTGTACAAACTACGACCATACTTGTCTTTCATAATGGACTTTCTAATTTCAGGCTCTGAATCTAAATATTTCTTAACTTCCTTTTCAGCTACCTTCAGTTCTTTAGCCAACCCCTCACTAGTTCTATAGTCCCACCTTTGGTCATGCAAAGCCTTAATCAAGTCGGCTTTGGCTAAGGCTTTCTTACGTTTTTTACGCTTGTTTTTATCAGGTTCATCCGTAGATTTATTCATTTTTCCTCCAAAGCTATAACGCCGCATTAAGGTGTGAGCAGCGCTTGGCTATACTTGAGCGAAGCGAAACTGCCAAGCGTTGCGAATCACTCT
>NZ_JAWOTA010000050.1:0-9168 GCF_033338635.1 Vibrio sp. Vb1755
ATATCGGTAATACCAAAGCGTTCCATCAGCACCGCTTTTGGATCGTCTTCAGTACGGATGATCTCAATCACTTCATCTAGGTTGAGGTAAGCAACTAACAAACCTTCCAAGATGTGTAGACGAGCCATTACTTTGTCTAGGCGGTGTTGTAGACGACGACGCACAGTCGTACGACGAAACTCGATCCACTCAGACAGAATTTGCACCAGACCTTTAACTTGAGGACGGTTATCCAAACCAATCATGTTCAAGTTAACGCGGTAACTGCGCTCAAGATCCGTTGATGCGAACAAGTGGTTCATCAACAAATCACAATCGACGCGGTTTGACTTAGGCACCACAACGATACGCGTTGGGTTCTCGTGATCCGATTCGTCACGAAGATCGTCAACCATTGGCAGCTTCTTCGCACGCATCTGGTTAGCGATTTGCTCAAGCAGTTTGGCACCCGATACTTGGTGAGGCAAAGAAGTGATAACAATATCAGAACCTTCTTTATGCCAAACCGCGCGCATTTTGATGCTGCCACGACCGTTGCGGTAAATCTTCTCGATATCCGCTTGCGGCGAGATAATTTCTGCTTCTGTTGGGTAATCCGGACCTTTAACGAACTGCATCACATCAGGCAGTTCTGCTTTCGGGTTGTCGATCAAATGAATAGTCGCATCTGCGATTTCACGAACGTTGTGCGGTGGGATGTCTGTTGCCATACCAACGGCAATGCCGGTTACACCGTTAAGCAGGATGTGAGGCAGACGTGCTGGCAACATTTGTGGCTCTTTCATTGTGCCATCAAAGTTAGGTTGCCATTCAACCGTGCCCTGGCCAAGTTCGCCAAGCAATACTTCAGCAAACTTAGACAGTTTTGCTTCGGTATAACGCATTGCCGCAAATGATTTCGGATCATCTGGCGCACCCCAGTTACCTTGACCATCCACTAATGGATAGCGGTAAGAGAATGGCTGAGCCATCAATACCATCGCTTCGTAGCACGCTGAATCACCGTGCGGATGGTATTTACCTAGCACGTCACCAACGGTACGTGCAGATTTTTTGTATTTTGCTGATGCAGAGAGACCAAGCTCTGACATCGCATAAATGATGCGTCGTTGAACCGGCTTTAAGCCATCACCAATGTATGGCAAGGCGCGGTCCATGATTACGTACATCGAGTAGTTCAGATAAGCGTCTTCAGTGAACTTGCGCATTGGCAATTGTTCGACGCCATCGTAGGTAATTTCTGTAGACATCCGTTACACCTCTGCCAAGTCGCCGTTGTTTTGTAGCCAAGAACGACGGTCATCTGCACGCTTTTTACCTAGCAGCATGTCCATCATTTCCATGGTCGCCGTAGAGTCGTCAATGGTTAACTGCACTAAGCGACGCGTGTTCGGATCCATGGTGGTTTCACGCAACTGAAGTGGGTTCATCTCACCCAGACCTTTGAATCGTTGCACGTTGATTTTGGCTTTCTTCTTCGACAAGCGCTCTAAAATGCCATCTTTTTCATCATCATCGAGGGCGTAGAACACTTCTTTCCCGCAGTCGATTCGATACAGAGGCGGCATCGCCACATAGATATGACCCGCTTCCACTAGTGCGCGGAAGTGACGAGTAAATAGAGCACAAAGCAGCGTTGCGATGTGAAGACCATCCGAGTCCGCATCGGCAAGGATACAGATCTTACCGTAACGAAGACTCTCGAGGTTGTCGCTATCTGGGTCAATACCCAAAGCAACGGAGATATCGTGTACTTCTTGAGACGCAAGAACTTGATCGGCAGAGACTTCCCAAGTGTTCAAGATCTTACCACGCAGTGGCATCACAGCTTGGAATTCACGGTCACGTGCCTGTTTTGCCGAGCCACCCGCAGAGTCACCCTCCACAAAGAAGATTTCCGTGCGACTTAAGTCTTGTGCTGAACAGTCGGTCAACTTGCCTGGCAGTGCCGGACCGGACGCCACTTTCTTACGTACGACTTTTTTCGCCGCTCGCATACGACGGTGCGCGTTAGCGATACAGACTTCTGCCAATTGCTCTGCGAGCTGAGGCTTTTCGTTCAACCAAAGGCTGAACGCATCTTTGACTACGCCAGAGACAAATGCCGCGGTTTGACGAGAAGAGAGACGTTCCTTGGTCTGGCCCGCAAATTGCGGGTCTTGAATCTTAACCGACAGCACGTAAGAACAGCGGTCGAAAACGTCATCACCCGTTAGCTTCACACCACGAGGTAATAGATTACGGAACTCACAGAATTCGCGCATCGCTTCCAACAAGCCTTGGCGTAAACCATTAACGTGCGTACCACCTTGAGCGGTTGGGATTAGGTTAACGTAGCTTTCGGTGATCATCTCACCGCCTTCTGGCTGCCAAATTACCGCCCAGTTTGCCGCTTCAGTATCCGCCAAGAACTCACCAGTAAATGGTTCTTCAGGAATAACTGGATAGCCTTTTACACCTTCCGCAAGATAGTCTTTCAAACCGTCTTCGTAGTACCACTTATAGTCTTTGCCATTAACTTTGTCGGTTAATGTGATTTCTAAACCCGGACACAAAACCGCTTTTGCGCGCAGGTTGTTGACTAAGCGCGTCACAGAGAAGTTAGCCGAATCGAAGTACTTCGCATCAGGCCAGAAATGTACGCTGGTACCGCGATTACGACGACCACATGTGCCAGTTACGGTCAGATCAGACACTTTCTCGCCGTGTTCAAATGCAATTTCATACACTTGACCATCACGACGAACTGTTACTTCAACGCGTTTTGACAACGCGTTTACTACAGATATACCTACCCCGTGCAAACCACCAGAGAATTGGTAGTTTTTGTTAGAGAACTTACCACCCGCATGTAGCTTACATAGAATTAGCTCTACGCCTGATACTTTCTCTTCTGGGTGGATATCAACAGGCATGCCTCGACCATCATCGATCACTTCGAGTGATTGGTCAGCATGTAGGATGACTTGTACTTTTGAGGCATGTCCGGCTAGCGCTTCATCGACACTGTTGTCGATAACTTCTTGGCCCAAATGGTTTGGGCGCGCTGTATCCGTATACATCCCTGGTCGGCGACGTACTGGCTCTAAGCCATTCAGTACTTCAATGGCACCAGCATTATATTGTTCAGTCATAATACGGAATTATTCTCAAAGTTTACTTGTTGCCTGAGTATCACCAATGGGCGTACCCATACTCAGGAAACGAAAAAGCCACCCTGTTCACATCACTAAGAGTTTGTAAACATGATGCATAACAAAGTAGCCAGGGTCCTCGACCCTTAAGATCTTTTGGCAAAACATAGTCGGAAAGCATACCGCCCATGTCAAGAAACGGTTGGATATATCAATAAAAACTATGAGCCTTTTCCAATCGCTTTCGAATTACAGTTCTAGAAACTCGATAATCTGTGCAGGATAACGCTCAAAGCCTACAAAACTGTGATCACCGCCTTGTTCTACTGTTTGCTTAGCGTCTGCAAACTTATCTACCGCTTGTCGATAGTCTAAAACCTCATCTTCTGTTTGTTGCAATAACCAAAAAGAATGTGGCGACGCGATGCTTTGTACATCAAGAGCTTTTAACTCGTCAATATGACAAGCTTCAAGTGTATAGGTTTCATGCGTATATGGGTTAGTTTGCTTACCCAAATAATCTACTAGCAACTCATAAGGCTTGACTGCGGGGTTAACCACTACCGCTTTAAACCCAAACTTGTCATTTAGCCACGTTGACATAAAACCGCCTAATGAGCTGCCCACTAGACCAATTTTATAGTCATCTTTATATTGCTCGATAATATCCAACAACATTTTCGCCGCTTGCTGAGGATAACAAGGTAACTGGGGAACAATCACCTTGATATCAGACCTATGTTGCTCGCAGTAGGCTCTCATCACATTCGCTTTCATGGAGAGTGGAGAGCTATTAAAGCCATGGATATAGAGAAGAAGTGAAGGTTTACTCATAGATATCTCGCACAAAAAAGCGAGCCCGAACAGAGAGCTCGGGCGCGTTAGTAGCCGTTAGAAGAGAAGTCTGGTTGGAACTGGCCATCAGGAAGCCGACCTACTTGGGTCGTAATATCGCCACAAGCGTGTAGTTGCAGTTCCCGCCAACCAGGCGAAGTGGTATCAAGGGCAAAATCATCCGAGTTAGGCTTAAACTGAACACAAGTTGAGGGTGTTGCCATCACTCGAATGCCCTTGTGAAGCACATTCATATCTTGATGAACATGGCCACAGAGAATGCCTTTCACGTTATCAAAACGCTCGACAACCTGCCAAAACGCTTCGGCATCTTTTAAAGTATGTTGATCAAGCCACGCGCTTCCCACCAGTAACGGGTGATGATGCAACAAAACAAGTGTGTGTCTTTCTGGGTGTTCGGCTAGCTTTTCTTCGAGTAGCGTTAATTGCTGATCACTCAAGCGCCCATGAGGAACGCCAACCACTTGCGAGTCTAAAAGAATTAACTGCCAATACTCGCCAAGCAATACATGCTCTGCGGCTTTGATTTGTGGCGAAGGCAAAACACTGCCCATATTAGGCTTGTAATCATGATTACCAGGTAGCCAAAAACAGTCTTTCTCTAGCGGTTCAATGCCGTTGGCAAAGCGCTGATAAGATTCTGCACTATG
Organism: Vibrio sp. Vb1755; assembly: GCF_033338635.1. NCBI lineage: Bacteria > Pseudomonadati > Pseudomonadota > Gammaproteobacteria > Vibrionales > Vibrionaceae > Vibrio > Vibrio sp. Vb1755. Next base: position 4,640 of record NZ_JAWOTA010000050.1, read on the forward strand.
GTCTTGGGAAATATCGCCCGTCGCCAAAATGTAATCAAACGCCACGTTGCGGCGTAAAACATCAGCAACAACAGCATTAAAGCTATCGACTGTTTTTACGCTTAGCAAACTTCCCTCATCGGCAGCAAACAGATGAGTATCCGTAATTTGTAAAAGTTTGATGCTGTCACTAGATGATTGCAAAATGAAAACCTGATTCGTCCACTATATCGATATTTGTTATTTTCCTTTAGTGACGTGACGATCAATTGAAGGCAAGTGGTGTTCTACTGATACCACTTCGTAAACAAAACGTCAGCCATTCACCGAGGAATGTGTTTAATTGATGCTTTTCATCTTTCTGCATCAGTTGGTCATTGGGATAATCATACTTAGCTTTTATGCGAGAGAACTCTCCGCTTGAGCATACTTCGGCTACTCTCGCATCATGATAAAGCCTGACAGACATCGTCGGTAAAGGAAACACTGGCGTTTCATCACTCTGACATATCTCAACAACTGTGGTGTATTTTGTGATTTCATTCACGGTCAATTGGTAAACCATGTTCGCCGCTTGGTAGCAACGTACATCCCCAACTTCGGCAGAAGCAGGCAATAAGGCGTTCAACTTAGCGTAGTTGGTCTCATAGGTTCTCATAAGACCAGCCAAATCAACATGATATTGTTGTTTTTCAGCCAATTGTGCCATTACTCACTCTCCACCGTTTGGGATAGTCCCCATTCTGACTTTAACTCTTGATGGTGTAATTGCAGCCATTGCAACGCAATAATCGACGCACCATTTTCAAATTTTCCGTCCTTCACCCATTGATACGCCGTTTCACGACTCATGACATGAACGCGGATATCTTCATTCTCATAGTCTAAACCATGAATGCCGTGCGCTTTAGACGCATCCACTTCACCAACAAAGACGTCTAGCTTTTCCGAGCAACCACCAGCCGAAGGATAATAGGACGTAACAGGTACAACGCGCCCCACCTGAATCCCCGCTTCTTCGACAGCCTCTCGACGAATTACGGCTTCAGCAGATTCATCGCGGTCAATCATACCGGCGACAATTTCTAGCTGCCAAGGGTGTTCATGTTCCAACGCGCCAATACGAATCTGTTCAATGATTACGACCTGGTCCGTCTTTGGATCATAAGGAAGCATCGCTGCTGCGTGACCACGCTCGAACATTTCTCGTTCGACAACTCCACTCCAACCACCAGCAAATAGCCTATGCTGAAAGCGGTATTTCACCATTTTGAAAAAACCTTCAAATAAGGTTTCTTTCGAGATGACTTTTACATCTCGCGAAGTAAAATCTTGTTGTTGTTTGTCACGCTGTTGCATTCAACACCTCTCTGAGTGAATCCTGTAGTTTACTCATTGTTATTCGCTTGCTCAAAGGACTTGGCTCAACTTTTTGTATAATAGTTACAAATTAATTTAAGTCTTTGCTAAAAATTTATTGCACAAGTGGATAATTACGTGTAAAAAAGTGCAAACTTTAGAGTAAATATCGTGCAAATTGAGTTAAACTACTGAGAATTAACCAATCTATGGACCGCGGGAATAGAAAATGAAAAAATTGCTTCCACTATTTATCAGTGCAGCGCTAGGTAGCATGAGTACGTCTGCGTTCGCAGACTCTTTGGCTGAAATCTACGACTTGGCAAAACAAAATGATCCACAATTGCTCAGTGTAGCAGCACAACGTGACCAAGCTTTCGAAGCAATCACCTCAAGCCGTAGTGCTCTATTACCACAGATCAACCTTACTGCGGGTTACAATTTAACTCGTGGTGATACTGAATACGATTCAAATCTAATTAGTGACGTATCAAACGATGGCAACGCGCTAACCGCTGGCGTTAGCTTTTCACAAGCACTTTACAACCGCGCATCTTGGATCTCTCTAGATACTGCTGAGAAAAGTGCTCGCCAAGCAGACGCAACTTACGCAGCGACGCAACAGGCACTGATTCTTCGCGTGTCACAAGCGTATTTTGAAGTTCTACGCGCACAAGATAATCTTGTTTTCGTACGTGCAGAAAAAGCCGCGGTTGGCCGTCAACTTGAGCAAACTAAACAACGTTTTGAAGTAGGTTTGTCTGCAATCACTGACGTGCATGACGCACAAGCTCAGTACGACCAAGTGCTAGCGGACGAAGTGTTGGCAGAAAACGCGCTAACTAATAGCTACGAGTCACTGCGTGAAATTACAGGCCAAGAGCACAAAGATCTCAACATTTTGGACACTGGCCGCTTCACTGCTAGCCCATCGACCGTACCAGCTGAATCGCTCATTGATGAAGCAAAAACCAAAAACCTGACCTTGCTATCTTCACGTATTCTTCAAGACATTGCGCGTGACAATATTTCACTAGCAAGCTCTGGCCACCTACCAACGCTCTCTCTAGACGGTGGTTACAACTACGGTGATACTTCTCATAGCTCTCGTGATAACACGACAGACAACTTCAATATTGGTGTGAACCTTGCAGTACCGCTATACACAGGTGGTAACGTAACCTCTCAAACCAAACAAGCTGAATACGCGTACGTGGCAGCAAGCGAAGATCTTGAAGCACAGTACCGTAGCGTAGTCAAAGATGTTCGCGCACAAAACAACAACATTAACGCCTCTATCGGCGCATTACGTGCGTATGAGCAAGCGGTTATTTCTGCACGCTCTGCACTAGAAGCAACAGAAGCTGGCTTTGATGTAGGTACTCGTACTATCGTTGATGTACTGGACGCGACTCGTCGTCTATACGATGCGAACAAAAACCTATCGAACGCTCGTTACGACTACATTTTAAGTGTTCTTCAGCTACGCCAAGCAGTTGGTACGCTAAGCGAACAAGACATCTTGGACGTTGATGCAGGTTTGAAAGCGGCAAAATAACCGCTAACTGAATACTTCAGGTCTTAATAAATAAAAAACGCCAGTTGAGTTATCAGCTGGCGTTTTTTATTACTTGTAGTTCAGAGCCTAAAAGTGTCTCTGAGCATCAAGTATCAAAAAGGCCGCACTTAGCGACCTTTATGAGCAAATAGCATTTCAATGCTAACAAACAGCAGGCTTAGCCCTTACCGCCTTTGATTGCATTAATGATTTCACTGGTCGAGCAGCCATCTTCAAAGTTCAATACACGAACTTCACCACCCGCCGCAATGACTTCTTTACCACCAGCAATCTCTTCTGGTTTGTAGTCACCGCCTTTTACTAGCAAGCTTGGTAGAACTTCTGAGATCAAACGCTGCGGCGTATCTTCACTAAATGGTACAACCCAATCCACAGCGCCCAAACCTGCCAACACCGCCATGCGGCGATCGGTTGGGTTTACCGGACGACCAGGGCCTTTAAGGCGTTTTACTGACTCATCGGTATTTACCGCAACGATTAGGCGATCGCCCAGTTCAGCAGCATGGTTTAAGTAAGACACATGCCCAGCGTGCAGAATATCAAAGCAGCCATTTGTCATAACGACTTTCTCGCCACGAGCTCGTGCTTTTTTCACCGCTTCGATCAGTGCTTTTTCTGAAATCACACCGTAATCCGTGTCTTGGCTGCCATGTACCGCTTCTGCTAATTCAATCTCAGAAAGCGTTGACGTGCCTAGTTTACCAACTACAACACCTGCCGCTGCGTTTGCTAGTGCACACGCTTCTTCAAATGATTTGCCTGCGGCAACAGACGCTGCCAATACAGAGATAACCGTGTCGCCCGCACCTGTCACGTCGTACACTTCTTTCGCTTGAGTTGGAAGGTGGAACGGTTCCTGACCACGACGAATCAAGGTCATTCCGTTTTCGCTGCGTGTCACTAAAAGCGCTTCAAATTCAAACTCTTCAACCAAAGCCAGCGCTTTCTCTACTAGCTCTTGGTCAGATTTCACTTTACCTACAACGTCTTCGAACTCTTTCATGTTTGGCGTAAGAAGTGTTGCGCCACGGTAGCGTTCAAAATCCGCACCTTTCGGGTCAATGAAAACCGGAATATTTGCTGCGCGCGCTTTTTGAATGTATGCCTGAACATGCTCTAACGAACCTTTTGCGTAGTCAGACATAATCACGGCTTTAACGTTTGGCAGTGCGGCATCCATACGCGATAGCACAGGTGCAGAATCTGTGTTTTCAAATTTGTCTTCGAAGTCGAGGCGGATCAGTTGTTGTCCACGGCTCATTACACGAAGCTTCGTAATCGTTGGGTAATCAGGCAGCGCAACGAAATCGCACTTCACATTGAGCGAGCTCAGCGTCTCCGTCAGCACTTTTGCAGGCTCATCTTCCCCAGTTAGACCAACAATGTGAGCATGGCCACCTAATGATGCGATGTTCATCGCAACGTTCGCAGCACCACCAGGACGCTCTTCATTGTTTTCTACTTTTACAACAGGAACCGGCGCTTCAGGAGAAATGCGCCCGGTTGGGCCATACCAGTAACGATCTAGCATGACATCACCGATGATGAGCACACCAGCGCTGTTGTAATCAGGTAGAATTGGTTTCATTGTTGGTCTCCAAAAATTAAATCG
>NZ_JAWOTA010000051.1:0-7696 GCF_033338635.1 Vibrio sp. Vb1755
CAAACAAAAAGGGATGCATGATGCATCCCTTTGTTATTTTTACTCTCAGTAAAAACGAGATTAAGCTTTTGCTTTAGCCGCTGCTTTAGCGATTGCTGCGAAGCTTTTCGCGTCTAGAGAAGCACCGCCAACTAGAGCGCCGTCGATGTCTGGTTGTGAGAAGTAAGCTTCAGCGTTTTCTGGTTTAACAGAGCCACCGTATTGGATGATTACTTGTGCTGCAACTGCTTCGTCTTTCGCTGCGATTAGTGCGCGGATAGAAGCGTGGATGCGTTGTGCATCTTCAGCAGTTGCTGCTTTACCAGTACCGATAGCCCAGATTGGTTCGTAAGCGATGATTGCGCCGTTTAGAGCTTCAACACCGTAAGTGTCGATAACTGCGTTGATTTGACGTGCACATACTGCTTCAGTTTCGCCAGCTTCGTTTTGCGCTTCAGATTCACCGATACAGAAAACTGGAGTTAGACCGTTTTCTTTTAGGAAATTGAATTTCTTAGCGATGAACTCGTCAGATTCGTTGTGGTATTCACGACGCTCTGAGTGACCGATGATGATGTGAGTAGCACCGAAATCTTTCAGCATTTCTGGAGACATATCGCCAGTGAACGCACCGCTGTTGTTTAGGTCAGTGTTTTGAGCACCTAGGATGATCTTGTTACCGCCTTCAGCGATTACGCGCTCTGCTAGGTCGATGTAAAGTGCTGGTGGAGCGACTGCTACGTCAACACCTTCAACGCCTTCAAGTTCAGCGTTAAGACCAGTTAGCAGCTCAGTTACCATTGCTTTGCTGCCGTTTAGTTTCCAGTTACCCATCACTACAGGACGACGCATAGGAATATCTCCCTTATCTTTAATGTAAATAGTCAATTAATGTAAAAAATCTACGTAGGAATATAACAGAATAATGTGAACAGATCATGATTGGCGTCATGTCTTGTCCGGCTTTCTTTGTTGATTCGACCAAGCATCGATCCTGTTATTTTTGTCAAAAGCAACCGATTGGTGATCGCGTAGACAGAATGATAGTTCATTCCTCGGAAATTGCTGCTGAGATTGGTATTACTACGCGCTGGAATTAATTGTTGTAGAAAGGAATCAAAATGCCAAATCTCGTTTTAGAGTATTCAAACTCGGTGGAAGAACGCGTCAATGTTCAGGGGTTGCTGGAGGATTTACATAAAACGGCGTTAGAAAGTGGCCTTTTTGAACTCGCGTCAGTGAAATCTAGAACGCTCCGGTGCCACAATTGGTTAATAGGAGAGGAGGGTGATAGCCTCGACTTTATCCATATCAACTTTGATTTGTTATCTGGTCGCTCCCAAGAACAAAAGCGAGAACTGTCACGAGCCTTGATGGCGACACTTCAAGAGCAAGCTAGTCATGTGCACAGTTTAACGGTCAATATCAGAGACATGGATATAGATAGCTTCCAAAAGGTAGTGAACTAGGTTGCGCTGAATTGCCCGAGAATAGCGAGGGGTTATTGTTACGAATTCTCAGCCCGGCTCTGCTTGTTGTAAGGTCGTTGTGGGCACCCAAGCTATCGGTGTCCTTTCCAAACTATATCGACTCGGCTAATCTATAACCTTTCTACTTTGGGGTAAAATTTGATGTCGACTAAAGAGTTACTGTTTTCTTTTCAAGGACGTATAAACCGTAAAACCTACTGGATTTGGAACGTCATTTACTATGTGTCCATTCTAGGCTTTGGTGCCGGTATCAGCCAACTGCTTCCTACTCTCTCCTATGTGCTTCTTCCTATTTTCTTGGTGGTTCTGTTGCTCCCTGATTTGGCGATAACTACCAAGCGTTGGCACGACCGCAACAAATCGATCTATTGGCTAGCACTGAATATTCCGTTGATTATCGGACGAATTGCCACGCCAATGACCAGCCCAGCCGCGCAAGAGCCGTCGACCCCACAGATGTTCGTCGCTTCCATTTCTCTGATTTGTGGTTTATGGATTCTAATTGAATGTGGTCTCTTAAAGGGGACATCAGGACCAAACCAATATGGCCCTGAGCCGGAGTAATCGCCTCAAGTATCGTGCGTGCTGAAAGTAGATTCTTAGTCTCGCTAAGGCTCGCTAGAATGACGCTCCCTGTTGGTTTAGAGGTAGTTAAAGTCATCGTCATTCTGAACAACGAGGAACGAGTGTGATTCAGAATCTACGCACAGAGCGCTCCGAGTTTGAAATAAACTGACTGAGCTTGCGAATTACAATGGAAAAGTAACAGCGAATAATGAAGGAGAATGAATCATCGATAAGACACCTTGCGTTTATATCCTAACGTCAAATAACAACGCCGTTCTCTACATAGGTGTTACCAGTCAGCTGCCCCAAAGAATATGGCAACATAAAAATGGAGTAGTGGAAGGATTTACTAAGAAATACAACGTTCATAAGCTCGTTTACTTTGAGTTATTCGACGATATGGCTACGGCTATAAACCGAGAAAAGCAGCTCAAGCAGTGGAAGCGTGAGTGGAAGTTAGCCTTGGTGAGAGAAACGAACCCTAACTTTCTCGATCTATCTACTGAGTATCAGTAAAAATCATCCCTATCTTTAAACGCGTTTAAGCTAACCACATCCGCTTTTTGTGTTGGTGCGGCTTCCCCTTGTAGCGCTGCTTTGAACTTCACGACCTGTTTTTGCAACTCGTTCATCAATACCACATTGGTGTGATGAGGGTTTTTACACGTGCTGATGACTCTATCGATGTGGCTTTGTTGAGCCCACAATCTTTCTTTCATATTTTCTGATGCGCTCTCGATCATTTCTTTCGCCATCTCATGACGAAATTGCTCAAAAGCTTCTGGGTCTCGCTCTGCCATTCGAACCATTTCATCGAATGGCGGAAGCGTTTGGGATGGGATATGACGTAGAGTAGACATCGATGCTCTCCAAATCCTTATGGAAATTGCCTTTAGTTACTAAAAGCCTATACCACTAGAAAGAGGAGAGAGGATGAATTCTTCAGCCGTCTCACTTATAAGAGAAGCTTTCAAGCTTGAGATTGAATAAGTGCGGTATGTCGATGTTTGGTTGTGGTGGTTACTGCAGTTGTTGGATGCGGTAAACGCAGCGTCTTTGACCACTAATGATGTGTTCGGTACGCTCTACTTTGGTGTCACGTCCAAGTAAAGACTGAAAGACACTTAATTCTGATTGGCACAAGCTTGGGCAGCGAATTGCGGCTTTACAAATCGGACAGTGATTTTCGATCAAGATGAATCCGTTCTCATCTTTCTCGAGCTCTGCCATATAGCCTTCTTGCTCTCTTAATGTGACGAGTGTTTCTAGTTTGCTTTGCAGAGAGTCGCATTGCTCAAGATGCTGACGATAACTTTGTAACGTGAGTTTTTCCCTTTCTGATGTGACTTTTTCCAGTCCATCTTTGCCAAAGATATGTTCGACAGCTTCTATAAACTGAATGGTCAACTCACCGTGACGGTCAGCAAATTGCTCATGACCTTTTTGAGTGAGAGACCAATGACGAGCAGGGCGACCAACTTTTACTTTTACGTCATGGATAGAAAGAATGCCATCATCTTCTAAACTTTGCAGGTGCTGACGAGCCCCCATGGTTGTCATACCTAGCTCAGAGGAGAGTTGTTTTGCAGTGACGGAGCCATCACGCTTAACGATTTGCAATATCCTATCTACGGTCTTCATATACCCACCATTTATACGTCAGTACATATTATGCGCGATAGGGTTAGTAAAGAAAAGTGTTGACTTAATTTGAGTGTGGATTTATAGGGGGGTATGTTCATATGAGCCAATATATGTCGTCATTCTGAACAGCGAGGAACGAGGTGATTCAGAATCTATCGTCCGATTGTGCAGCGCTTAAGGCGAGCAGGAAAGAATAGGAGTCTGCTGTTACCAGATTCTTAGTCTCGCTGGGGCTCGCTAGAATGACGAGTTCTTTTGATTTAGAGCTTGCTATGGTAACCGTCACTCTGAACGGCGAGGGACGAGGTGATTCAGAATCCATCTTCTGGTTGAGCAGTGGTTAAGGTGACCAGGAAAGAATAGGAGCTTGTTACAACTAGATTCTTAGTCTCGCTGGAGCTCGCTAGAATGACGAGCTCTTTTGATTTAGAGCTTATCAAAGTCACCGTCATTCTGAACAGCGAGGAATGAGGTGATTCAGAATTTATCGTCCGATTGTGCAGCGGTTAAGGCGAGCAGGAAGAATAGGAGTTTGCTGTTACCAGATTCTTAGTCTCGCTGGAGCTGGCTAGAATGACGAGTTCTTTTGATTTAGAGCTTATTAAAGTCACCGTCATTCTGAACAACGAGGAACGAGTGTGATTCAGAATCTATTGCCCGTTGTGCGGAAAGAAAGGCTCAAACTCAGATTGAGCGAGAGCCTCGAGAAATGCTTAAAGAATAATATCACGCACTTCTGGATCTTTACGATCTAGGTAGTGAGTCGACTTAATGCGACGAATAGTACGGCATCGACCACGCACGAGCAGCGTTTCTGTGGTTGCGATATTCCCTTGGCGAGAGATGCCTTCTAGCAAGTCACCTTTAGTAATGCCTGTAGCTGAAAATACCACATTGTCGCTACGAGCCATGTCTTCCATTTTGAGGACAACATTCGCTTTTACGCCCATTTCATCGCAGCGTTTTAGTTCATCTGCGCCGTAAATGCGGTTTTCTTCAGTATCGCCTTTTACCTCATGACGAGGAAGCAGGCGACCGTGCATGTCACCATCTAGCGCTCGAATTACCGCTGCTGATACAACCCCTTCTGGCGCACCGCCAATACAGTACATCATGTCCACTTCACTGTCTGGCATACAAGTTAGAATAGAGGCAGCGACGTCACCATCAGGCACCGCAAAGACACGTACGCCCATTGCTTGCATTTCTGCAATAACGTTATCGTGGCGAGGTTTCGCAAGGGTAATAACGACTAAGGTATCAAGTGGCTTGTTCAGGGCTTTTGCTACGTTCTCTAGGTTTTCTTTTAACGGCTTTTCTAAGTCAATTACGCCTTTTGCACCAGGGCCAACAACCAGTTTTTCCATGTACATATCTGGCGCTTTAAGAAAGCTGCCTTTCTCACCTGCGGCAAGTACGGCTAGTGCGTTCGATTGTCCCATTGCCGTCATACGCGTTCCTTCAATCGGGTCGACTGCAATATCTACTTCATCACCACCAATACCCACTTGCTCACCAATGTACAGCATTGGCGCATCATCGATTTCACCTTCACCAATGACAATTTCACCACTGATATCTGTTTTGTTCAGTAGCGTGCGCATAACTTCAACAGCTGCGCCATCGGCTGCGTTTTTATCGCCACGGCCAAGCCATTTGTAACCAGCCAGAGCTGCACCTTCAGTCACACGGGAAAATGCCATTGCTAAATCGCGTTTCATGATGTCTCCAAGTAAGCAAGAGGGAAGAAGAATTTGCGCGGCGATTCTATCACAAGGTCGAGTAAACGTTTGCCTTTTTGCGAGGCTTTTACTTTATCTAACTTGAATTTGATCAATACTTAGGGCGATTTTCAGAGTAGCGGGACGCAAAATCCTTGCTCAAAAATGCTTCGGCGACAAGAAAAGTCAGCGTTTAGTGAGATTGCGCTGATTTTTTGACCGAATGATGCAAAATATCGAATATAGTGAGTGTTTCTCATCGCGACGCTGAGTAGAATGAACCTTATATAGGTTAGGTGTGCATCAATCTCGCACATCGTCCCAACGGAATAACATAGGTAGGCCAAGATGTCTTTTGAAGTACTAGAACAACTAGAATCTAAAATTCAAACTGCAGTTGACACAATCACTCTTCTTCAGATGGAAGTCGAAGAGCTGAAAGAAGATAAAGCTAAACTTGCGGAAGAAGCGAACGAGCTTCGCTCTCAACGTGAAGAGCTAGAGCAAAAAGCACAACAAGCACAGCAAGAGCACGCACAATGGCAAGAGCGCATTCGTGCACTACTTGGCAAAATGGACGAAGTGGAATAATTCAGCTTCTTCATTCCAAATTAAAAACACCCGCGCTAAGCGGGTGTTTGTGTTTTAGGGAAGTAGAAAATGTTAAGACAAGGCGCTGATAGCTAAGAGAAGACCCTATAACTTAGACACCTAAGACTCGCTATGCTTCTTCATCCAACTCTAAATCAATATTCAATGGTTCAGGCGACAGGATAATTCCGGTGCTATCAGCATAAATATAATCTTCAGGTAAGAAGCTGACGCCGCCAAAGTTGACTGGTACATCCAATTCGCCAATACCCTGACTGGTCGCTCCAACAGGAATAGAAGCGAGGGCTTGAATGCCTAAGTTCATATCTTCAAGTTCATCTACTTCACGAACACAGCCGTAAACGACAATGCCTTCCCACTCGTTTTCTTCCGCAATGGTTGCGATTTCTGCATCGATAAGGGCTTTACGTAGGGAACCGCCACCGTCAATTAACAAAACGCGACCAAGTCCATCTTGCTCTAATGTCTCGCGGATCAACGAATTATCTTCAAAACACTTGATGGTGGTGATTTGCCCGGCAAATGAAGCGCGACCGCCAAAGTTACTGAACATTGGTTCAACCACATCTACCTGATCGAGGTAGATATCACAGAGTGCTGAGGTATTGTATTCCATAGCGTACCTTTCTAAACAGAAATTGGTTGTCTTTGAGTATATCTAGGCATTAAGTCAATGCAATGACAATCCTTTTTTAACTTACTAGAGTTTGAGCTACCACAATTGTTGCAAACAAAACGTTGGTGACTAGAGAGCATTTCACGATGACTGGCATCATTGGTGCTATTTGAGCAGGCTTTTGTGTATGCCAAACCGCTTTACCATGATCGGCCACGAAATAAATACTAAGTAAGAATGGCAAGCTAATCCAAACGGGTTTGTCTTGAATTAACAAGTAAGCCGCAAAGGCAAGGATAGCTCCGCCAAGTAAAATAAAGTGGTACTGTTTGGCTTTACGTTGACCTAAGCGTACCGCCACCGTGCGTTTACCACACTCTCGGTCGTTCTCTATATCACGCATATTGTTGATATTGAGTACTGCAACGGCGAGTAAACCGCAGCCTAAAGCAGGTAAGAATAGCGTGGTGTCTACGTGACCGGTATGCAAGAAGTAGGTACCGGATACGCCGAGTAAACCAAAAAACAAGAACACTGATATATCGCCAAGCCCCACGTAACCGTATGGTTTGCTACCCATGGTATAAGCAATGGCTGCGAGAATGGCCAAAATTCCCAGCCCGATAAAAGTAACAATACTTTCCAGTGAACTTAGTGAATAGAAAACTAACACCAAGCCTGAAATGGCGGTCAGAGCGATGTTAAAGATAATCGCCTGTTTCATCTGTTTCGCACTTACCGCGCCTGACTGCATCGCTCGTAATGGGCCGAGGCGTTTGTCGTTATCTGTACCTTGAACGGCATCACCATAGTCGTTTGCCAGGTTGGACAGAATTTGCAGCAATGTCGCGGTTACGAAAGCCATGATGGCAATCGTCAGTGAGAAATGACCCGCCGAGTACGCGAGCACGCTACCTGTTAAGATAGAGACCAATGCCAGAGGTAATGTTTTTGGACGAGCGGCTTCAAGCCAGATCTGTAGAGATTGTTTCATGGAAATTTCGTGCTAGTAACCAATGTGCCCAGTATAAGCACAAAGAGGCAGATACGCTATTGACCTAAAACAA
>NZ_JAWOTA010000052.1:0-7361 GCF_033338635.1 Vibrio sp. Vb1755
ATTGGCGCTGGACTAAACAAAGGCCCCCTTTTAGGGGGCTCACACAAAGCCACCTTCTTTAGAAGGTGGTAATTTACCTTTTCTACTTTCAAGCTGTTATCAGCTCTGTTTTCTTCTTAAGCCGAAAGCCAGAGCTAAACTTAACCCAACCCAAATATACAATGGCCAAGTACCAAGGACTCGATATGGCGTTTGTCCATTGGTTGGGGTGAGCTCTGCGCGCAGTACTGCAGTTTCAAACTGCGGTACTTGCTCAACGATTTTACCTTTGTGATCGGTTACCGCTGTTAATCCGTTGTTAGTCGAGCGGATGAGCGGTTTACCTAACTCTAAGGCACGCATACGGGCGATCTCCATATGCTGAAGAGGGCCGATAGAGTGACCAAACCATGCATCGTTTGAAAGCGTTAGAATGAAGTCTGTTTCGTCAGTCACATTTTGACGCACTTGCTCATTAAAGATGATCTCATAGCAAAGCGCTGGTGCCATGTGCATGCCATTCGCAACGATGTTTGGCTGCACAAAAGCCCCACGGCTAAACGACGACATCGGTAGGTTAAAGAATGGCGCTAATGGGCGCAAAATATCTTCAAATGGTACAAACTCACCAAACGGTAGTAGGTGATGCTTATGGTAACGTTCGCTTAAATCGAAGCTGTAGTCACCGTATGGTGTGATGCCGAGGGACAGAATACTGTTGTAGAACTGTCGATCTTCAGCTTGGTTGACGACACCGGTGATGATTGCGCTGTTATTCATTTTTGCAGCGCTGTCGATATTGCTCAAAAATGAAGGCACTTCAATTTCAAAAGCGGGAATTGCTGCTTCTGGCCAAACGATAATGTCAGCATCCCAGTTTTCACGAGTTAAGTCAGCGTACTTCATGATGGTTGGCCAGCGTTGACTTGGTAGCCACTTTAGGTTTTGGTCTACGTTACCTTGAATCAGCGCGAGCTTAGTCGTGTCTTCTGGTCGGGGTGTTACCCAATCGTAGTTGCGAATCCCAAAGCCAGTACTGAGTAGCACCGCAGGGATAATCGCCACCAGCCACTGCTTATGAATCCATGCATAGGCTAACGCCCCTGCGCTGATAAGGATAAATAGAGTAAGCAGTTCTACGCCGCCAATTGGTGCAAAGCTTGCGAGTGGAGCATCTATCTGGCTATAGCCTAGCCATAACCAAGGGAAGCCGGTCATCACCCAACCACGCAACCAATCACTGATCAGCCATAAAGCAGGTGCAGCGAGAAGTGCTTTTGTGAGCGTAAATTGAGGAAACAGCTTGTTGTTGAGCCAAGCAAATAAGCCTGAATAAACAGCCAAGTAGGCAACAAGTAAGCCCATTAAAAATAAATTGGCAATGAGCGGCATACCGCCAAAACCGGAGATACTGACGTAAACCCAGCTAACGCCAGTTGCAAATTGACCTAACCCCCAAGCATAACCAATCCATAGTGCGCGTTTCGGAGTTTGGTTAGCAAGAAGAATCAGTAGAATTGCTGGGCTAAGAATGGCAATAGGCCACAGCTGGTAAGGAGCGAAAGCGAGTGTAGTAGAGGCGCCAACAAAAGCGGCCACTGAGGGCCGCTTAAGGCGATGAAAGAGTTCATTCATCATTGTAATTTTCTGAGATTCCCAATGGGTATCGCGTTACTCTTGAGTGGCTTCAACCAGGGTTTCTTCGTCTGGGATCGTCACTTGGAGTTGAATGACACGACGGTTATCGGCAGCGGTGACTTTGAAGTTGTAGCCTTCAATTTCAACCAGTTCACCACGAGAAGGTAAGTGACCAAAGGCAGTCATGACCATACCACCAACGGTATCAACTTCCTCATCGCTGAAGTTGGTTCCGAATGTCTCATTAAACTCTTCGATGGTTGTCAGCGCTCTGACAGCAAACGTATGCTTGCTTAGTTTACGAATGTCCGTCTCTTCACTTTCATCGAATTCATCTTCAATATCCCCGACGATTTCCTCAAGGATATCTTCAATGGTCACAAGACCAGAAACACCACCGAATTCATCGACAACAATGGCCATATGATAACGTTCTTCACGGAATTCTTTCAGCAGTCGATCAACGCGTTTACTTTCCGGTACTACAACCGCTGGTCGAATGACTTCTTCGATATCAAATGGATTACTGCCTGAGCCTAAGTATTTAAGTAAGTCCTTCGCTAGAAGTATGCCTTCCACATGGTCTTTATCTTCGCTGATCACAGGGTAGCGAGAGTGTTGAGCATCGGTAATCAAAGCAACCAAGGTATCAAGGTCGTGAGTACGCTCAACGGTAACCATTTGCGAACGCGGGATCATAATGTCACGCACACGCATTTCGGAGATTTCCATAACACCTTCAAGCATATCGCGAGTGTCATGGTCAATCAGGTCGTTAACTTCAGAGTCGCGGATAACATCCACAAGCTCTTGGCGATCTTTTGGTTCGCCCTGAAATAGTTGACCTAGACGTTCAAAGAAGGACTTTCTACTCGGACCTTCTGCCTTTTCTTTCTTATCTTCGTTAGAAGAGGGAGAATTATCTTCGTTCATTGTTTCTCAATTAAGTAACGCTATCAGAAGTGTGATAGCACACATAGAGAGGCGAACACGAGAGTCATTTAGGTGGTTCGCCTTTCCCTGTCGAGTGGCCAATAGCTACTCTTTTTCAGCAATGTAAGGATCTTCATAACCCATACCTTGCATGATTTCGGTTTCGAGGGACTCCATCTCTTCGGCTTCGTCATCCTCTATATGATCATAACCTAGCAGATGCAAGCTGCCATGTACAACCATATGCGCCCAATGTGCTAGCAGAGGCTTGCTCTGTTCAACCGCCTCTTTTTCAACAACTTGGCGGCAAATAATCAAATCACCAAGTAAATCTATTTCCATACCAGGAGGTGCTTCAAATGGAAACGACAACACATTAGTTGGTTTATCTTTGCCGCGATACTCATGGTTGAGCGTATGACTTTCTTGTTCATCAACAATACGAATGGTGACTTCGGCTTGTGGCTGGAAGAGAGGGATTGTCTTATCTAGCCACAATTGGAAATCTTGCTGCGAAGGCAGACCTTCTTCATTTTCGACTGCCAGTTGCAGATCAAGTTCAATCGCCATGATTATTCCTTAGTTGAAGCAACTTGTGCATTCAGTTCGGCTTTTGCTGCTTCTAGTAACTTCGCATCGCGTTCTTCACGACGGCGTTTCTCGAACTCTTTACGCTCTTTCTGGTCTTGTGCTTCCCACTTCTCGTACGCGTTAACGATACGAGCAACCACAGGGTGACGTACAACATCGTCGGCCAAGAAGAAGTTAAAGCTGATGTCGTCAACTTCGCTTAGTACTTCAATAGCATGACGAAGACCCGATTTCGCACCACGAGGTAAGTCAATCTGCGTGACATCACCAGTGATAACCGCGCGAGAGTTAAAACCAATACGCGTTAGGAACATCTTCATCTGCTCAACAGTGGTGTTCTGACTCTCATCAAGAATGATAAAGGCGTCGTTTAGAGTACGACCACGCATGTAAGCAAGAGGGGCGACCTCAATCACGTTACGTTCAATCAGCTTCTCTACGCGCTCAAAGCCCAGCATTTCAAATAGGGCGTCGTATAGCGGACGTAGGTATGGGTCGACTTTTTGGCTTAAATCACCAGGTAGGAAGCCCAATTTCTCACCAGCTTCAACCGCTGGACGAGTAAGAAGAATACGACGGATCTCTTGGCGCTCTAGTGCGTCAACAGCTGCTGCTACAGCAAGGTAGGTTTTACCTGTACCAGCCGGGCCAATACCAAAAGAAATATCATGCGTGACCATGTTAACCAAGTACTGCGCTTGGTTTGGCGTACGTGGTTTGATCACACCTTTCTTGGTTTTGACGAAGACTTCTTTACCATGCTCGATATTAGACTCAGTATTCTGCTCAAGAACACCAGACTCTTTGATCGCTAGGTGGATTTGCTCAGGCTCAATATCTGGGATCTCACCTCGTACAGGTGCGGTATCAACATATAGAGTTTTCAGGATATCCAGCGCGGCTGATGCGGGATGAGGTTTACCGACAATCGTAAAGTGGTCACTACGGTGGTTAATTTCAACGCCTAGACGACGTTCTAAATGCTTGATGTTGTCATCGAATGGACCGCACAGGCTAGCTAGTCGGCGGTTGTCTGAAGGTTCTAGGTTAATTTCTAGAGTTACGATTTTATTGCTCAATGTTGCCTCTCATTTTTTGCCACTTAGTGAGAGCCTGATAACGACCAGGCTCTCCATGGCTATTTATACGAGCTTACGGCGTAAAAGTAGCTACACCCAGCTCATCTTCGCGACGTGTTTTCGCCATCATCTGCGTTGGGGAAATCACACTACGAAGATCCATGTCTTTTTCAGTACGTACTAGCTCACCACGCAGTGAGTTTGCAAATACGTCTACGATCTTCACATCAACGAACTGACCAATTAGGTCTGCACTACCTTCAAAGTTTACTACACGGTTGTTTTCTGTACGAGCGCGTAGTTCCATTAGGTTTTTCTTCGAAGGACCTTCAACTAGAACACGTTGTTCTGTGCCAAGCATTAAGCGAGAGTAACGCATCGCTTGAGCATTGATAGTTTGCTGTAGTTCGTAAAGGCGCTCTTTCTTCACTTGTTCTGACACATCACAAGGGTAATCCGCTGCTGGCGTACCTGGACGTGGAGAGAAAATAAAGCTGAAGCTCATGTCAAAGTCTACATCTTTGATTAGCTTCATGGTGTCTTGGAAGTCTTTGTCTGTCTCACCAGGGAAACCAACAATAAAGTCTGAACTGATTTGAATATCAGGACGAGCTTTACGCAGTTTACGGATGATCGATTTGTATTCGATAGCGGTGTGAGGGCGTTTCATCATCGTTAGGATACGGTCACTACCACTTTGCACAGGTAAGTGCAGGAAGCTCACAAGTTCTGGCGTATCTTCGTATACTGCGATGATGTCGTCTGTGAATTCTAACGGGTGGCTCGTCGTGAAACGAATACGGTCGATACCATCGATAGACGCAACCAAACGAAGCAGTTCTGCAAATGAACAGATCTCACCATCGTGCATAGGACCACGGTACGCGTTTACGTTTTGCCCCAGAAGGTTTACTTCACGTACGCCTTGTTCAGCAAGTTGGGCGATTTCGAACAGTACGTCATCCATTGGACGGCTTACTTCTTCACCACGAGTGTACGGTACGACACAGTAAGTACAGTACTTAGAGCAGCCTTCCATAATAGAAACGAATGCTGTCGCACCTTCTGCGCGAGGTTCAGGTAGGCGGTCGAATTTTTCGATCTCTGGGAACGAAATGTCCATAACTGGTGCATCATCGGACTGAGATTGTTTGATCATCTCAGGTAGGCGGTGCAAAGTTTGTGGGCCAAAAATAACGTCAACGTATGGTGCTCGTTCACGAATATGGTCACCTTCTTGCGTTGCTACACAACCACCTACACCGATAACTACGCCAGGTTTTTTATCTTTTAGTGTTTTCCAGCGGCCTAGCTGGTGGAAAACTTTCTCTTGCGCTTTTTCACGGATCGAACAGGTGTTAAGTAGAAGTACGTCTGCTTCCTCTGGCTCTTCCGTCAGCTCGTAGCCGTTTGCAGCATTAAGCAGGTCGGCCATTTTTGATGAATCGTATTCGTTCATCTGGCAGCCCCAGGTTTTAATTAGCAGTTTCTTACTCATCTCACTTTCGCTCGTTCAGTTGTACTTAAATCGGAGAGCTATTGCTCAAATTATAGCCGCCATCACGGCGGTAAGCGGCGTATTGTACTGCTTTAAAAAGCACCTGACTAGTGATCTAGCTAATTCTCTGCAAAGCCTGATGAAATCTAGTTTTTCGCCCTATGCAGAACAAGGTTTTTTGTTAAACAATTTTGTAAAAATAGCCATGGAAAGTACAATAAAAAACGCCAATTAATCAGCACGATGAAGAGTGAAAAATGAACAAGTATGACATCGCCGTGATCGGTGGCGGTATGGTCGGGGCAGCCGTCGCTGTTGGATTTGCCAAGCAGGGCAGAAGCGTTGTCTTGGTTGAAGGTACAAAACCTAAAGTTTTTGATGCCGCTCAGGCGATGGATATTCGTGTATCTGCAATCTCGCACCAGTCGGTGGAGTTACTTGATTCACTCGGAGCATGGTCAGAGATCAAGAGCATGCGAGTTTGTCCTTATCGGCGGTTAGAAACTTGGGAGCACCCAGAGTGCCGTACTCGTTTTCACTCTGATGAATTGTCATTGGATCAGCTAGGTTACATCGTTGAAAATCGCCTAATCCAATTAGGTCTTTGGCAAGTCTTCTCTCAGTATGAAAATCTAACCGTGATGTGTCCTGAGCGATTAAAAGCCATTGAGTTTGCAGATGTAAATCTTGTGACACTCGAAAGTGGGGAGCAGTTTGAAGCTAACTGGGTGATTGGTGCTGATGGTGCAAACTCTAAAGTTCGTCAATTGGCTGGAATTGGTGTAACTGCGTGGGATTACCGACAACACTGCATGTTGATTAACGTGAAAACAGAATTGCCTCAGCAAGATATTACTTGGCAACAATTTACACCTTCAGGCCCACGTTCATTTTTACCTCTGTGCTCTTTGAGTAACGACGATGGTCAAGTAGTAGGCCAAGGTTCTTTGGTTTGGTATGACTCGCCTATACGTATTAAACAACTGTGTGCGATGGGTAAACCTCAACTAAGGGAAGAAATCTTACGTCATTTCCCTGCTGAATTAGGCGATATTGAAGTTTTACAGTTTGGCTCATTCCCACTCACTCGTCGTCATGCGCAAAGCTACTCAAGCAAAAATTGCGTGTTAGTGGGTGACTCTGCTCATACGATCAACCCGCTTGCAGGGCAAGGGGTAAACTTAGGCTTCAAAGATGTAGACGTTCTCCTTTCGGTAACAGAACACCAAGAAAAGCTGGAAGATACCTTACTCGCGAAATACGAACGCGCACGTCGACCTGACAACTTACTCATGCAGACGGGCATGGACTTTTTCTATAAAGGTTTTAGCAACGATCTTGGGCCATTGAAGTTCGTACGTAATGCTGCATTGAAGCTTGCTGAAAACTCAGGGCCAATTAAGGCTCAAGTACTGAAATACGCGTTAGGTATGTAGTAAGCTACTCAAATCACAGATAGAAAAAAAGCGAGCCATGAGCTCGCTTTTTTAATTCGGCAAATCTAATGATTTCCCGAGTCCAGAACCAAAAAAGAAAAAACCCAGCAAAGTCATGCTGGGTTTTCCGATAATGGTGCGGAAGGAGAGACTTGAACTCTCACACCTTGCGGCGCCAGAACCTAAATCTGGTGCGTCTACCAATTC
>NZ_JAWOTA010000053.1:0-6267 GCF_033338635.1 Vibrio sp. Vb1755
GGGGTCGCGGGTTCGAGTCCCGTCCACTCCGCCACTTATATTAAGCCTCAGTCGAAAGACTGGGGCTTTTTTCGTTTCTACTGCGACGTTTCCCTGAAGAGTGTTTATACACCTAACTAGACTATTTCACATAATCCCTACTAAGCGAACTCTGCGTAATTACACACTAGGCTTTAATTAATTATAGGCCGGTGATGCTGTGGAAAGGCAATATGACCTACAAACAAGCCTAAGTAATCTATGGTATTCAAAGGCGTTCAACGACTTGAATCTTGATGAGAAAGAAAAAACGAATTGGAAGATGAAAGATTGAAGGAGCTCTTCATTAGCGAGGTGATGATTTTCGACGCTGAACATTTGATGAGTCTCAGAAAAAATATATCGCCAAAGGGTAAGAAGCGCCAGAACAGAGAGGGGGAGCTTAGCTCGAGGCTGTAAGCTATGCGGAATACTCACAAACGTCAAAGCTCAAACCCATTAAGAGAGTCGCTCTAGATCTAAGTGGTTATGTGCTTATTCCAAATGGATTATATGAAAAAGCCAACTGCTAAAGCGGTTGGCTTAGTATAAAAATTTCGACGTACTTTAGAGCGAGAAATGATGTCTAAAGAATACGTTTTAAAACACCATCTGCCTTTAGGCGGGTAATTTTTCTGACCAGTCGCTGTACCTCTATAGGATAGTCTTCTACTTTCTCTAATTGCTTATAAGTACAGATAAGGTGAGTATGCTCAAGAATACGCGAAACTTCGTCTTCAAACTTCTCAGTGAGCTTCGCATAATTGTCTTGTATGAGTAGCCCATTTTCTAGGTCGAGTGACCAAGCACGTGGATTTAGGTTATTCCCAGTAAGTAGCATATAGCGTTTATCAACCCAAATACCCTTAAGGTGGAAGCTGTTATTGTCATGCTTCCATAGGTGAATTGACAATTTACGTGCGGCGATATTCGCTTCATTGGCTTTCGCAAAGCGACGCAAATTCACTTCGTAAAGATATGGAAGTCCGCCAATGGTTTTAAAGTCTTCCTCAGGTGCAATGTAAAAGTCATTGGCGGTTTTATCGCCCACAACAATAGTTACTTTCACACCACGCTTCATGGCTCGTTTCACTTCACGATGAAGTGCTTTAGGGAAGTTAAAGTAAGGCGTACAAATGAAAATTTCGTCTTGGGCTGCTGCCAATAACTTTACAATCTGTTGATTGAGCAGATTACGGCGTTTGCCTAGCCCAACTAACGGAGTGACTTTTACACTTTCTTCTGTTGCAGCTTGGTCTTCAAACTTATAGTTGGCTTGAGCAAGAGAAGCCCTCAGTTGGCGAATCGCCGACTTTATTTCTTTGGTTTCTGGCTTATCTTTTCCTGCAAGATCATTAACGGCAGGGTGAGCAATCATTTCTTCCTGAATGAATTGCACCATTGAATTCGCTAAAGATTCATGTCGAATCACATGGTAACGATCAAATCGATAACGTTCATGATAATGGAGATAAACGTTATTTAAGCTCGCCCCACTGTAGATAACAGTATCATCGACAATGAAGCCTTTTAAATGCAGTACCCCAAAAACTTCTCTGCCACGCACTGGTATGCCATAGACAGGGATTGGGTGCTGGTACTTACTGGCATATGCTTTGTAAAGCGCTGAATTACCCTCAGATGTCTCCGCACCAATCAGGCCACGCTGCGCTCGATGCCAGTCGACACAGATATTGATGTCCAACCCAGGATTGCGCTGTTTCGCTTCATAAAGCGCAGTGAGAATTTCACGTCCAGCTTCATCATCTTCCAGATATAGAGCGACTAGGTAAATTCGCGACGTTGCTTTGCTGATAGCATCTAAAAGACGGGTTCTGAATGATTCTGCTGAATACAGAACATCAAAGTCTTCCGGATTGACAGCGAGACTTGGCAACTGTTCGAATGGATTCCTACTTACTATCATATCGGTATGAGTACCTTAGTTTAGTGCAATATTGCGAACCTGCCATTTTATCAAAGATATGATTTACCTGGCTACAAAAGCACGCGTTTTGATGTCGTTGAAGAGATGAATTGCATTGGAATGAGATCTTTACCGCTATCTACGTAACGTTGAAATGCCATTTTTAGCGGGTGTGGTAGCTCAGAGCAATCAATTGTTGTGAATCCATGCTTGGAATAATAGGATTCGAGATGTGTAAACGCGAAGCAATAATCGCCATCAGTGAAAACATTGTTTTTACAATGAGTTAGTAGTTTTTTTCCAATCCCTGTTCCCCTAACTTTCGGAATGACCAACATTCCTGTCAACAGACGAACTTTATCTACACCTTTTAAACGTAGTAACGCAATGATTTCACCCTTATGGCTTGCTGTAATGATCAATTCATCCTTTTTGGCTCGACCCGCAGGGTAATACGCTTTGTATAGTTTCTTAATGAGGGGGAGCTTGATGGGATTTAACACTTCTATGATTAATGAGTCTGGTATTGTCACTGCGGTTAAAAGATAACTAATGTAGAATGTCGACAGTTTAAGAGAATCTTATCTGGTGTTGCAAACCTACTATGCAAATTAAAACAAATGCGAGCCTAAAGGCTTACCATACTTTTGGAATTGAACAATCGTGTTCCTATTTAGCTATCGTTGAGTCGCTCGAAGATGTTATTGAGCTATTTCAAAACCCAAGATTCACCCATTTACCGAAACTTTTTTTAGGTAAAGGAAGTAATGTTCTTTTTACAGAACATTTTGAGGGATTAGTGATTGTTAATCGAATCATGGGTAAAGAAGTCACGGAAACGGATGAGCACTACCTATTACATATTGCCGGTGGTGAAGATTGGCCTGAATTGGTTTCCTGGTGTGTGAATCAGGGGATCGGTGGGATCGAGAACTTAGCTTTGATTCCAGGTTGTGCTGGCTCGGCTCCTATTCAGAACATTGGTGCGTATGGCCTAGAGCTAAAAGACATCTGTGATTATGTAGATGTTCTTGACCTAACTACGTTTGAAAACAAAAGAATGCACGCCCAAGACTGTGAGTTTGCCTATAGGGATTCCATATTTAAACATGCGTTGCACGGAAAGTGCTTTATCACCGCATTAGGGCTTAAGTTGGCGAAGCAATGGCAGCCGATTAACCAGTACGGCCCTTTACAAAGTATCCCAGAAGAACAACTCAGCCCTGCTTCTATCTTCGAACGAGTATGCCAAGTGCGAAAGGCAAAACTACCAGATCCAACCAAGATAGGTAACGCAGGTAGTTTCTTTAAAAACCCAGTGATCACGCAAGATCACTATGATCGACTCACAAAAAAATACCCTAACGTAGTGGCCTACCCAGCTTCTGGAGGAATGAAAATTGCTGCTGGTTGGCTTATCGATCAGTGTGGATTAAAAGGGAAGTCTGTACACGGTGCGCAGGTCAACCCTATGCAAGCTTTGGTTTTGACCAACATGGATAATTGTAGTGCAGATGACATTGTCGCGCTTGCTTCTTTAGTGAAGCAGACAGTATGGGACAAATACCAAATCATACTTGAGCATGAAGTACGCTTTCTCAATCGTACCGGGGAGACCAATTTGGCTCAGATCGAGGCATCTAGATGAGAAAAGATCACTCTACGAAACTTCATATTCTAAAGTTATTAAGTGATGGAGAGTTTCATTCAGGAGAAGCGTTGGGCGACGATCTTAATGTTTCTAGAGCGGCAATCGCTAAGCACATTAAAGGTCTTAGTGAATGGGGTATTGATATTTATCGAGTGCAAGGGCGCGGTTACCAATTAGCCTCACCATTGCAGTTGTTAGACGAGACTCTCCTTACCACTAGCTCGGAGTCACTTGTTGAACTCGTCCCTGTGATTGACTCAACGAATCAATATTTGCTCGACAGAGTCGCGGATTCGGAAAAGGGCCGTGTTTGTATTGCTGAATATCAAGCACAAGGGCGTGGTCGCCGCGGTAGACAATGGGTCTCACCGTTTGGCTCTAACTTATATCTCTCTATGTATTGGCGACTGGATGCAGGAATGGCTGCGGCAATGGGCTTGAGCTTGGTGATTGGGATTGCCGCAGTGGAAGCTTTGGAAGAAGTAGGCATGCAAGGTGTTAAACTCAAGTGGCCGAATGACTTGTATTATCAAGATAAAAAACTGGCCGGAATCTTGGTTGAAATGTCGGGTCAGGCCGGTGGGGCTGCTCATCTAGTGATTGGGATGGGCCTGAATATTGGAATGCCTGACGACCAGCCTGAGATTGACCAGCCATGGACCACGTTGAACCAAGTAAATCAGAGTCTCAAGAACGATAGAAATGTTCTAGCAATGACACTTATCAAGCATTGGAATTCCGCACTTGTCGAATATGAAATGAAAGGGCTTACTGGCTTTATCGAACGTTGGAATCGGTTAGACAATTTCCTTAATCGTCAGGTCAAACTGCTTATTGGTCCTAGAGAGGTATATGGCGTCGTTCGAGGCATCGATCATCAAGGTGGAATATTAATCGAAACCTCCCAAGGACTCGAGACTTATATTGGTGGTGAAATCTCGTTGCGTAAAAGTGACTAATCTTCGATTACTTTCGCAACGAGACTTTATCAACCAAGTGGTTAACGCCTTTGTGTAGAATCAAGTGGGCTCTCTCACGAGTTGGAAGAATATTCAATTCTAAATTGAGCCCATTAATATCATGCCAAATTTGCTTCGCTTTTTTCTTTGCGTCATCGACAGAGAGTTGTGTGTAGTGGCTAAAATAAGAGCCTGGTTTCGTAAAGGCCCCTTGGCGAAACTTTAAAAAGCGTTCTACATACCAATGTTCAATGGTCTCTGTTTCTGCGTCGACATAAATTGAAAAATCTAAAAAGTCAGAGACGAAGACACGATGCGGGTCATGTGGATAGTCCATTCCACTTTGCAGAACGTTTAAACCTTCAATAATAAGAACATCCGGTCTATCCACTTTTCTTAGTTCATCAGTAATGTCATACGTGATGTGAGAGTAGATGGGTACTTCAAGATCGGGCTTTCCTGCCTTTACGTCAGACATGAACTCGACTAAACGCTTGATATCATAGGATTCAGGGAAGCCTTTACGATGCATGATACCGCGTTCTTCTAGTACTTTTTTCGGATATAGGAAGCCATCTGTTGTAACCAAGGAGACTTTGGGGTGATTCTCCCAACGAGAAAGCAATGCCGTTAGAATACGAGCAGTCGTACTTTTGCCTACAGCAACACTGCCAGCGATACCAATTACGAAAGGGGGAGCATGTTCCTCTGTATTTAAGAATTGTTGTAATACGGAATTGCGGCTTTGACGAGCTTGGACATACAGATTCAAAAGACGAGACAAAGGAAGGTAGATCTCTACCGCTTCCTCCATGGTTAGGTTTTCATTAATGCCCTGAAGCGCAGTCAAGTCGTCTTCAGAAAGTGTCATCGGTACAGAGTTTCTTAACTCGGCCCAATTTGCACGGTCAAATGACAAAAATGGACTCATGGGTCTCGTTTATCCTTGGTTTAATAGAAGCAAGAACATACATCAAGCGAACTTCAAAGCAAACGACAAAGGTCGAAGTTTACTTTAAAAAAGCCAAGTTTGTACGAATTTGCAGCAAACGAATCTAAAAAATCGAAATTTATGATTTTTTTTCAAATTACTATTGCAACCTAGAAAATCATTCAATAGAATGCGCACCACTTATGCCGACTTAGCTCAGTAGGTAGAGCAACTGACTTGTAATCAGTAGGTCACCAGTTCGATTCCGGTAGTCGGCACCATTCTTTCCTTTAGTAGTCTGAATGGCTTGAAAATTTGGAGGGGTTCCCGAGTGGCCAAAGGGAGCAGACTGTAAATCTGCCGGCACTGCCTTCGATGGTTCGAATCCGTCCCCCTCCACCATATTCTTTAGGAAATAGCTCTCAGAGTTACGTGTTGCGGGCATCGTATAATGGCTATTACCTCAGCCTTCCAAGCTGATGATGCGGGTTCGATTCCCGCTGCCCGCTCCACTCTAATTTGAGTGCTGATATAGCTCAGGTGGTAGAGCGCATCCTTGGTAAGGATGAGGTCGGCAGTTCGAATCTGCCTATCAGCACCAGCTCTCAAGTTTATTTCCTTTTGATATTAGATTTACCAATTATCTTTTTTTGGTTGCGTGGTCAATTTGGGCCACCTAAATCCGTACCTAGAGGGACCACTCATGTCTAAAGAAAAATTTGAACGTACGAAACCGCACGTTAACGTTGGTACTATCGGCCACGTTGACCACGGTAAAACA
>NZ_JAWOTA010000054.1:0-4944 GCF_033338635.1 Vibrio sp. Vb1755
TACGATCTACACGATTGATTTAAACGACGCATTTAAAGACAGCGACTCCGCACTGAACTTCTCAGTGTCCGGCAACAGCAACGTGTTGGTTTCGATTGAAAATGGCATCGCGACCATTAGCCCAACTGCGGACTGGAACGGCTCAGAAGCGTTGACGTTTACTGCCACCGATCCAAGCGGCGAAAGCGTCAGCCAAACGGTGAACTTCACAGTTGCGCCTGTGGCAGATATTGAATCTGACCGCGCGACGGTTGTGGAAGACACGCCAACCATCATCAAGGTCTTAGGTAACGACAAGTTCGAAGGCGACGATAAAGTGGTGTCGCTAGATACCAATAACGGTCCAGCGAACGGCACGGTCTCGGTCAACCCGGACGGCAGCGTAACCTACACGCCAAACGACAACTACCACGGTACAGACAGCTTTACCTACATCGTTACGTCCGGTGGGGTATCAGAGTCCACCACGGTGAACGTCGATGTCACACCAGTGAACGATGCGCCAGTGGCAAAAGATGATACCGCTGTTACTGACGAAGACACGCCAGTGACAATTGATGTCCTGCCAAACGACACCGACATCGATGGTGATACGCTGTCTATCCAATCAGCGTCTGTGCCGAGTGACCAAGGTACAGTCGAAATTGTTGACGGCAAACTGGTCTTCACACCGGCTGAGAACTTCCATGGCGACGCTGAAATCACTTACACCGTTACCGATGGTTCACTGACTGACCAAGCGACGGTCAACGTCACCGTGAATGCGGTGAACGACACGCCTGTGGTTGAAAGCAACATTGCAGACCAAACCTTGGCGGAAGACTTTACGCCATACAGCATCGATCTGAATACGGCCTTCAGCGATGTGGATAACGTGGATGGCGAGCTGAGCTTCAGCGTTTCTGGCAACAACAACGTGTTGGTGTCGATTGAAAATGGCATCGCGACCATTAGCCCAACGGCAGACTGGAACGGCTCAGAAGCGTTGGCGTTTACTGCCACCGATCCAAGCGGCGAAAGCGTTAGCCAAACGGTGAACTTTACGGTTGCGCCAGTGGCGGACATCGTGGCAGACAACGCGACGGTCGTGGAAGACACGCCAACCATCATCAAGGTCTTAGGTAACGACACGTTCGAAGGCGACGACAAAGTGGTGTCGCTGGATACCAATAACGGTCCAGCCAACGGCACGGTCTCGGTCAACCCGGACGGCAGCGTAACCTACACGCCAAACGACAACTACCACGGTGCAGACAGCTTTACCTACATCGTTACCTCCGGTGGGGTATCGGAGTCCACCATGGTGAACGTCGATGTCACACCAGTGAACGATGCGCCAGTGGCAAAAGATGATACGGCGATTACTGACGAAGACACGCCAGTGACGATTGATGTCTTGCCAAACGATACTGACATTGATGGCGATACGTTAAGCATTGATTCGGCGTCTGTGCCGAGTGACCAAGGTAAAGTCGAAATTATTGATGGAAAACTGGTCTTCACACCGGCTGAGAACTTCCATGGCGATGCTGAAATCACTTACACCGTCACCGATGGTGCGCTGACTGACCAAGCGACGGTCAATGTCACCGTGAATGCGGTGAACGACGCGCCTGTGGTTGAAAGCAGCATTGCAGACCAAGCCTTGGCGGAAGACTTTACGCCATACAGCATCGATCTGAATACCGCTTTCAGCGATGTGGATAACGTGGATGGCGATCTGAGCTTCAGCGTCTCTGGCAACAGCAACATTCAAGTGGCGATCGTCAACGGTATTGCTACGTTCACTCCAACCGCAGACTGGAACGGCTCAGAAGCGTTAACGTTTACGGCTACCGATCCAAGCGGCGAAAGCGTAAGCCAAACGGTGAACTTCACAGTTGCGCCTGTGGCAGACATCGTGGCAGACAACGCGACGGTTGTGGAAGACACGCCGACCATCATTAAGGTCTTAGGTAACGACACGTTCGAAGGCGACGACAAAGTGGTGTCGCTGGATAGCAATAACGGTCCAGCCAACGGCACGGTCTCGGTCAACCCGGATGGCAGCGTCACTTACACGCCAAACGACAACTACCACGGGGCAGACAGCTTCACCTACATCGTTACCTCGGGTGGGGTATCGGAGTCCACCACGGTGAACGTCGATGTCACACCAGTCAATGATGCGCCAGTGGCAAAAGGTGATACCGCTGTTACTGACGAAGACACGCCAGTGACAATTGATGTTCTGCCAAACGACACCGACATCGATGGTGATACGCTGTCTATCCAATCGGCGTCCGTACCTGAAACACAAGGCACAGTAGAGATTGTTGACGGCAAACTGGTCTTCACACCGGCCGAGAACTTCAATGGTGACGCCGAAATCACTTACACCATCACCGATGGTTCGCTGACTGATCAAGCGACGGTCAACGTCACCGTAAATGCGGTGAACGACACGCCTGTGGTTGAAAGTAGCATTGCAGACCAAACCTTGGCAGAAGACTTTACGCCATACAGCATCGATCTAAATACCGCTTTCAGCGATGTGGATAACGTCGATGGCGAGCTGACCTTCAGCGTTTCTGGCAACAGCAACATTCAAGTGGCGATCGTCAATGGCATTGCTACGTTCACTCCAACTGCGGACTGGAACGGCTCTGAAGCATTGACCTTTACGGCTACCGATCCAAGCGGTGAAAGCGTTAGCCAAACGGTGAACTTTACGGTTGCGCCAGTGGCGGACATCGTGGCAGACAAAGCGACGGTCGTGGAAGACACGCCAACCATCATCAAGGTCTTAGGTAACGACACGTTTGAAGGCGACGACAAAGTGGTGTCGCTGGATACCAATAACGGTCCAGCCAATGGCACGGTCTCGGTCAACCTGGATGGCAGCGTCACTTACACGCCAAACGACAACTACCACGGCACAGACAGCTTCACCTACATCGTCACATCTGGGGGCGTCAGTGAATCCACCACGGTGAACGTCGATGTCACACCAGTGAACGATGCGCCAGTGGCAAAAGATGACACGGCGATTACTGACGAAGACACGCCAGTGACGATTGATGTCCTGCCAAACGATACTGACATTGATGGCGATACGCTGTCTATCCAATCGGCGTCTGTGCCGAGTGACCAAGGGACAGTCGAGATTGTTGACGGCAAACTGGTCTTCACACCGGCTGAGAACTTCCATGGTGACGCTGAAATCACTTACACCGTGACCGATGGTTCGCTGACTGACCAAGCGACGGTCAACGTCACCGTGAATGCGGTGAACGACACGCCTGTGGTTGAAAGCAGCCTCGCAGACCAAACCTTGGCGGAAGACTTTACGCCATACAGCATCGATCTAAATACCGCTTTCAGCGATGTGGATAACGTGGATGGCGAGTTAACGTTTAGCGTCTCTGGCAACAGCAACGTGTTGGTGTCGATTGAAAATGGCATCGCGACCATTAGCCCAACGGCAGACTGGAACGGCTCTGAAGCGTTGACCTTTACGGCGACCGATCCAAGCGGCGAAAGCGTTAGCCAAACGGTGAACTTCACAGTGGCGCCAGTGGCGGATATCGTGGCAGATAAAGCGACGGTTGTGGAAGATACGCCAACCATCATTAAGGTCTTAGGTAACGACACGTTCGAAGGCAACGATAAAGTGGTGTCGCTGGATACCAACAATGGACCAGCGAACGGCACGGTCTCGGTCAACCCGGATGGCAGCGTAACCTACACGCCAAACGACAACTTCCACGGGGCAGACAGCTTTACCTACATCGTTACCTCCGGTGGCGTCAGTGAGTCCACCACGGTGAACGTCGATGTCACATCAGTGAACGATGCGCCAGTGGCAAAAGATGACGCGGCAACAACACAAGAAGATACCGCTGTCACGATTGATGTCCTACCAAACGACACCGACATCGATGGTGATACGCTGTCTATCCAATCGGCGTCCGTACCTGAAACACAAGGCACAGTCG
Organism: Vibrio sp. Vb1755; assembly: GCF_033338635.1. NCBI lineage: Bacteria > Pseudomonadati > Pseudomonadota > Gammaproteobacteria > Vibrionales > Vibrionaceae > Vibrio > Vibrio sp. Vb1755. Next base: position 3,978 of record NZ_JAWOTA010000054.1, read on the forward strand.
AGATTGTTGACGGCAAATTGGTCTTCACACCAGCTGAGAACTTCAATGGTGATGCCGAAATCACTTACACCGTCACCGATGGTGCACTGACCGACCAAGCGACGGTCAACGTCACCGTAAATGCGGTGAACGACACGCCTGTGGTTGAAAGTAGCATTGCAGACCAAACCTTGGCGGAAGATTTCACGCCATACAGCATCGATCTGAATACCGCTTTCAGCGATGTGGATAACGTGGATAGTGAGTTAACGTTTAGCGTTTCTGGCAACAGCAACATTCAAGTGGCGATCGTCAATGGCATTGCTACGTTCACTCCAACCGCAGACTGGAACGGCTCAGAAGCATTGACCTTTACGGCTACCGATCCAAGCGGCGAGAGCGTTAGCCAAACGGTGAATTTCACAGTTGCGCCTGTGGCGGACATCGTGGCAGACAACGCGACGGTTGTGGAAGACACGCCAACCATCATTAAGGTCTTAGGTAACGACACGTTCGAAGGCGACGACAAAGTGGTGTCGCTGGATACCAACAACGGTCCAGCTAACGGTACGGTCTCGGTCAACCCGGACGGCAGCGTGACTTACACGCCAAACGACAACTTCCACGGTACAGACAGCTTCACCTACATCGTCACGTCCGGTGGGGTATCAGAGTCCACCACGGTGAACGTCGATGTCACACCAGTCAACGATGCGCCAGTGGCAAAAGATGATACCGCTGTCACTGACGAAGACACGCCAGTGACAATTGATGTCCTGCCAAACGACACCGACATTGATGGCGATACGCTGTCTATCCAATCGGCTTCCGTACCTGAAACACAAGGTACAGTCGAGATTGTTGACGGCAAACTGGTCTTCACACCGGCCGAGAACTTCAATGGTGATGCCGAAATCACTTACACCATCACCGATGGTTCGCTGACTGACCAAGCGAAAGTAGCCGTTACCGTTAATCCAGTGAACGA
>NZ_JAWOTA010000055.1:0-4096 GCF_033338635.1 Vibrio sp. Vb1755
ATTACAAACCCTACAATTAAGCAGTTGGGTGTTTTAGCTGAAGATACATTAAATGGATTTAAGAAAGGGGCTGTTTTAAGTTTAATTATATCGGCAACAATCAATACTAATGAATTGATGTTTAATGATGATTATCATTTAGTTGATTGGTGCGGTAGTATGGGAAGTGATTTGTTTAAGCTTTTAGCCACTGGCGCAGTTGTCGGTGGGATTGTTTGCTTGACGGTCGCTCTTGGAGTTGCCATTCCTATGGTGGTTGGTGCGATGGTTTGGGTTGGTGTTGATGTAATTATTTCTAATATTTGGGATGAAAACAAGATAGAAGAAAACATAATAAATGGCTTAAAAGAGGCCACAAATGCCAAATAGAATTCTGATTTTTTTAGGAGTTCCTCTTGTATTAATAGGGATGCCTTTCTTATTATTTGATGCGATAAGCCCAATACTGGATGTTTATATATATCATCCAGAATCTATAGCGTTAACCTCCGTTTTTTCTATAGTTCCTTTTTTATCATGGTTTTGGTTTTTAAGTATAATAGGGTTTGTTTGTATTTGTTTTAATAAGCGACCTGAATTACCTAAAGAGTGGAGCAAATATTTAGGGACTTACATTCCTTGTTTTCTATTTGTCATGGGGGTTGTTTTTGGAACGATTGGAAAAGATGCAATAAAGAAACACCTTGTTGATAGTGGTTACTTTTTAATTACTACAGAAAAGATAAGAACATCATTTTATATATCTCTTGATAAAGATATATACCATAGGGCTGATTAAACAAAAATTTGAGAAGAGTATGCAACAAAGATCTTTGCATTGATCATTGAGATCTAACGATTTTAGGATTAATCTCTATCCCCAGATGTGAAAAAACCACTCTTGCCGGAGTGGTTTTTTCGGAATACTCACAAATGATGACCAAATCGTTGTGTAAGTCCTTCCATGATAGACCATATCAAGTAAGCACTTCAAGAGTATTTCTGCACTCTGTTTGGAATCAAGATGTTTTGGACAGAACGACGCGCATCACTCACCGACCAAGGGATGTTCCAAAGGTGAGAGGTAAAGGCACTAATCAGAACTAAGCGTAAAGCTCGATAACACCGCCCCTTGTAGCTGCTAGAGGGGACAAGCGGAAAAGGAATAACTGATTAGTGTTGTGTGACTGGAACGGGGGCGAAAGCTTTACACACAGCGCAGGGCAGCCCGAAAGGGTAAGAGACAAAACTCCACGGAAAGCGACCATAGATGATACCCAAATCACTCAAGTTTAGAGTTGAAATGGGTAGGGGTCGGCGCAGCCGAAAGGGCTGATTTGGGGAGTCTTGCGACAACCTTATTCACCGCTTTTGGTCTCTTGTTTCTTGTAAGGTCTTTACCTCTTCTAATGTGAAGATTCGGTAAAGGTTTGAACGATAATACTCGAATGGGTGCTTCGATTCTTTGAACCTTATGTATTCAATTTTGTTGAAGTGGTTCTCTAACAGCTTTTTCATTTCGTTACTCTCAACGATGAAAAAGACCGCATGCCAGTACCCCTCTTTTTTTGCCTGTATGTGATCTTTAAAAATGGTCCGGTAGCGTGATGGTGTTTGAATTGTTTGCATCAGTTCGAGTGCAATCTTTGCTCCCGAAGGACTTTTCACCAAGCCATCCGGTTTGTGTGCTACCTGATATTTTTTGCGTACATCTTCATGCTTACCATTTTCCCAATCACGCCATCCATTTTTTTGTAGCTGGAGCTGCACAAACTGTACTTTCATTTTATGTTCTGCATTCTTGGCCGTGACTCGGTACGGTACAAAACTCTTCTCTCTGCCATTACTTTTCTGTTGGTTTTGCGCAAGGCCTAAGTCGGTCACTCCCCACAATGCAAGCTTCCCTCTTGGCGTTTTTAGTTCGTACTTTTTGATGAGGTCTAAGCCTTTTAGTTTTGCCAGTAAACGATCGAGAGGCTGCCTTTTTTGATAATTCAAAAGCACCATTAAGTTGGTGATTGTGGAGTACGTTTCTTGTATTAAAAATTGTATGACGCATTGCATGTTGTCTGCATTTCGTTGGTAACGTTCGGTTTTATCTTGGATCAGATATTGTGTGTTCATCGGCCTCTGCCATCGGTGTCTATCATCGGGGGAGTATAGCACCCGACCGCAGACACCGATGAAATCCAAACAATAACAAGAAGTTTCGCCAAAGGGCGAATATTGAAAAAGCGTGCTTTTTCAATGAATTAGAATGTAAATCTTCGGGGCTGGACGCCCCTACAATTCAAATTCTAATTTAAAGCAAAATCCGCCTCGCTCCGCGAGACCAAGCCCCTATAGAGCGTGAAAAATGTCGCCCTTTTTGGACAAGTCCAAAGAGTCTCGTTTTTACATCGTTATACGGACTTGGTCTCGCCTGCTCAACGGATTTTGGGGCAAGCCCCCAAACCAAAACGCAGTTTGGGAACTGCTCGCCTTTTCGTTCGGGAACGGGCGTTTGGTTCGGCTCCCCCTGTCGATAAAAAGGTTCGGGAACTCACCTGTTTTCTCGATGCTACGTTGAACACTTCGCATTTTTTTCTGACTAGCAATTGAACCCCGCAAGGGGGCGCTTGGGCGATTGAGCCAGAAAAAAACATGGCTCACTAACTCACTTTGTTTCGCTGTTCGAACTGTCGCCTCGCGCTGCTCGTTGCCGGTTCGTTTGTCTTGGTAAAAACGCTTCGCTTAGTTTCACCAGGACAAACAAACTAAGCAGTTATGTTGTAACTCAAGGTTCAGTGTTAATTCGTTGATAGGCGCTTTTTGAGTACTTCCTAATCCTAATGCGAGCAATATTATGGTCATGTAACGTTTTTTGAAGTTCATGCTTTTCGTCCTTTCTTTTCGTAAATCTCGACACAAGTTAGCGTGTTTCATTTTTCTCTATGATCTTAAGATCTCACGCTGTTAGTTTGCTGTCATTTGAGCCAAGTTTTGAAGTAACAAGAGTTACTCTTTGGTTCAGCGAATGTGAGTTTAATTCGAATGATTGTTGTGACGCGGCAAATGACCGTTTGTGCGGTTTGAGCCAACTAGGCATTTTTATTTTTGGATAATGATAGATGCCTAGTTGCAGGTTGAACATGTGAAAAACGAGCATTTCAGAGGTGTTTCTGAGTGAGTTTAGAAGTTAGTTAGATTGCTATGTAAATCGCTCTCAAAGTGTCACAAACTTTCAAATGTTTTTTGGTGGGTAATGTGCCGGATTTCAGTCTGAAATCGTGCCTAGAGCGTTTGAGGGGCTTCTAAGTGGTGTTTTTGATAGTGAAGTTGCCTATTTAACATATGACCAATATTACGCACCTTTAAGTGTCGTTATGATGTCATCACGTTAATTGAGGTTAGGTGAACTGATGCCACACAATTTTTTGGATAGAAAGAAAAAACCGTTGAGTTCTTCTGGTGGAGGTTATAAGCCCCTCCATGAAGAAGAATCATTGAGAAAACCGCAAGCTCGAGAAGAAACAGTAAGAGAGCGAGCTGCCCGCCAACGTCGAGAGCGTCAAGCTGAATTGACGTATACCCAAGAAGATTACGCTCGTTGGGAAAAAAATCGTGTGCGTGCTACTGCAGAACGTAACGCGGCAGCGTTACAGGCCTACGATCTAACAGAGCCAGAATGGAACAAAGATCTACAAGACGATTTGAAAGAATACTTAGAAGGTAGACATACACAAGTTTGTATTTTCTCTGTTGATGATGCCGCAAAGTGTGCGATGAATATCTGGCATCAAAAAAATGAAGAAGGGGAAACGATTGGAAGTGAAACTCTGAAACTATTAGATGACATTCATTCAAAAATAGATATGGGCATAGGTATTATTACTGCGGCAAAAATATCAAAAGCTTTAGGTGGCTTTGGTATTACAGTTAAACAATATATTGATGCTCAGGGAATAGAACGAGTAATAATATCCAGTCTCTGGAATGACCCTAAGAAGTATTATGCTGTTGTTAATGGATTAAATATCAAAAAAAATTATCCATATAGGATTACAAACCCTACAATTAAGCAGTTGGGTGTTTTAGCTGAAGATACATTAAATGGATTTAAGAAAGGGGCTGTTTT
>NZ_JAWOTA010000056.1:0-3817 GCF_033338635.1 Vibrio sp. Vb1755
CCGCCACTTATATTAAGCCTCAGTCGAAAGACTGGGGCTTTTTTCGTTTTGGTTACCTGACTTACCTTAAACCCACTTTCATATTGAAACCTTGCATCTAGAGGCAGGCTTCCCTCTGGCGATGCTTTCTAAGCCCTGTTATGAGTGAAGTGGAACTCAGTTTTGTGTGGTTTCTACTGAACCGGGTCCTAGTATCGAGCGCTAGCTCTCAGCCCTTATGCTTACTTACCAAAGCTTCCTTTATTATTACCTGGAAAATTTATTCACTAGGTTATGTTATTTTCGGGGGAGATTTCTCTGCTTTAGATGTTTTGATTTAGCCATAGGCGCTTATTAATATAAACTCAGCGCATTTAAAACTTTCCAAACATGGATTTTGTTTTGTCGATCTATTTAAGCTAGTGTCTTAAAGTGTATTCGCTACTTCTTCCCTCTAACCCTCTCCAACCTACAAAGCCACCACTACATTCGTATAACGTGAGCGGTATAGGTGCTCTCATAGTTGTGTTTGCTGAGTAAGTCGTTCACCTAGCACATTGACTGAGGAAAAGTCTTCTTTCAGTGGACCTTCGTGTAAGTCACGATAGTTTTAATAATTATCTGGTACTTTTTATTCTAAAGGTGTACGCTTCACATCGAGTGTTTTTCGACAGTAAATCATGTTATATCTCTTGTTTAAAAGCTTTGTAAGAAGGCTGAACTCCGTGCAAAAAATGCGATGAAGTGTTGCTCGGAGTCTTAAATTAATCTTCATCAGGTGTTTTATGTGTGGGTAGCTTCGCTGAAGTTATACGCAGGCGTCTCTACACCTGATAAAAGAGAAGAGATGGCCGGTGATATTTCATCATCGGCCTTTTTGTATCTGTTAAGCAGCTACAAAGCATTACCCAGTATTGAAATAAGGGCCGGTATTGATCACCGGCCCTTTTTTATTTGGTTGAAAACATGAGTATTTTACAAGTTAAAAATTTGTCTTATCAGATAGCCGATAAGACATTATACAACAACGTGACCTTTCGTATTAACGTGGGAGAGAAAATAGGTATCACTGGAGCGAATGGCGTTGGAAAAAGCACCTTATTAAAATTGCTTATTGGTGAATTATCTGCAGATAAGGGCTGCATTGACTGGTTACCAAACCTTGAGGTGGGGTATTTAGAGCAACATTTTAAGATGGATAATGCGCTGACGGTTTATGAATGCTTAAAGAGTGCTTTTGAGAACTTATACGCTGCCGAGCAGAAGCTTTGGACTTTGTATCAGGCGATGACCGAGTCTCACTCTACATCTCTTTTAAGCCAAGTCGCTCGGCTACAGGCATATTTAGAAGATGAAGACTTCTATGCAATTAATACCAAAATTGAACGAGTTGCTGTAGGTCTTGGTATTTATCAATTTGGCTTAGATACACCGCTTGTCTCGCTAAGTGGTGGTCAAAGACACAAAGTCCTTTTAGGCAAGTTGTTACTTCGCAACCCCGATGTGTTAATTCTTGATGAGCCGACAAACTATCTTGATGCTTCGCACATTGAATGGCTAGTCGCGTTTCTCAATGATTACATTGGCACCGTTTTACTGGTTTCTCATGATATTGATTTCCTTAATCAAGTAGCGACCAGTGTTTGTGATATTGATTATCAAACGGTTCGAAAATACAGCGGTACTTATGTCAAAGCAATGCAGCAAAAGCAGCACGACGGTGCTTTATTAGAAAAGCAATATAAGGCTCAGCAAAGTGAAATTCGAAAGTTAGAGAAATTTGTTGCCCAAAATGGTGCAGGAGTTAACGCCAGTCTTGCTAAAGGGCGTAAGAAGAGACTGGATAAAATCGAACGTATTCAACTGAATCATGTAGAGAAAGTATCGACGTTTGACTTTGCTTACCAGCCCATTGAGCAACCGAATGTGGTTGAGGCAAAAGCGTTGATGATCGGTTATCAGCAGCCTCTGCTTCCAGTATTTGATATCACGTTAGCGCGCGGGGAAAAGTTGGTTGTTGCTGGCTTTAACGGCGTGGGTAAGTCGACCTTACTTAAAACCCTGATGGGGAAGATCGAGCCACTCTCTGGTGAGGTGGTATTGGCAAAAGGTGCAATGATTGGTTATTTTTCTCAAGATTTGTCTTGGCGCCATCCTCAGAACACGCCTGAACAGGAGCTGTGCTCTTGTGCGCCAACAATCTCAAGCAAAGAGTCACGCAAGCTATTAGCTCGCTTTGGGATCACGGGGGATAAGACGCAGCGCCACTTAGATACATTGAGCGGTGGTGAGCAAACTCGGGTGAAACTGTGTTGTTTATCGGTTCAGAAATGCAATGTTTTGCTGTTGGACGAACCAACAACACATTTGGATAGCAGCAGCAAAAATGCGCTTAAAGAGGCTCTCCAGCGCTTTTCCGGTAGCGTGATTGTGGTATCTCATGAGAAGGCATTTTTGCAATCTTGGCCTGATAGAGTTTTAGATATTTCGTTGCTCACTTGTGCTGAATCGAAAACAGAACAGGAGGTGGAGCTATGATGCAGTCCATGATCCTATTTCTCGTTGCTTTTCTTGTTGGTGCTGATGAGTTGATGCTTGGATCTATTCTTGAACCCATCGGAAATGATTTAAGTGTTCAACCGAGTCAGGTTACCTTATTTATTACGGCATATAGTTTAGCCATAGCAATTTGCGCTCCTTACTTGGGCCGTTTATCAGACCGAGTTGGGCGTATTCGTATCATGGTGCCTGCTTGCTTTGTATTTGGGGTTGCGTCTATTACGACGGGCATAGTTCATGATTTTGAACTTGCTATTGCAACTCGAGTGATCACTGGTATTGCAAGTGCAGGCATGTTACCAATTGCATTCGCGTTAGCGGGAGACGCGAAGGGTAATAGAGCGATGCGTCAAATTGTGATGGTTCAGGCGGGATTAACGCTAGGTATGATAACTAGCCCGGCGATCGGAGCATTGTTGACCCAGCTTTTATCATGGCGTGCCGCTTTTATTATTTTGGGCGTGGCGGCTCTCTTTGTCGGTGCCATGAGCGTAGTGTCCATGAACAACAAGCATAATGAGTCCAAGAAGTCAGATACTCTGCCACCTATCACAGACGTCATTCATCTTCCATGCGCGTTGAGGGCGATTCTAGCGATGTGTTTAGGCCTAGGGGGAGGTATTGGTGTATTTAACCTGATAGGCCTTCATATTCGAGATACCAGCGAGTTGGCGCTCGGTTGGGTGGGCGCTATTTATGCTGCTCTAGGGATCGTGAGTGTGGTTGGAAATATGTGCGTGGGGAGAGCTTGCCGTTGGCTTGGTAGCTCTCGAGCTGTTATGCGAGTGGCTTTAATGGTGTGCATACCTTGCAGTGCATGGGTGTTCTCAAGTGAGATGAGTACGGTTACCGCTTATCTTCCAGCTCTAGTGCTCTGGTCTCTTGCTGGAGGGGTTGGTTCTCCGGCATTACAAGCACATATCGCAAGCTTATCTGATGAATATCGAGGTGTGTTAATGTCTTTTGGAATGAGTATGATGCACTTTGGTGTCGCGATTTGGTCTGCCTTGGCGGGCTTCGCGTATTCTGTAGGCAATGAATGGGTCGCTTTCGTGGCTTTGCTATTGTTTGGCTCAGCAGTAGTTATCTTAAAGCCAGTTGGTAATACTGAACAAAGTGAGCGTTATTCGTAGTGTTTTAGTAGATAAAGAAAAGCCGTTACCTAAGAAGGTAACGGCTTGTTCCAAATACTTTTTGAAAAACGGTCTTAGTTCATGCCGTATTTCTTAAGTTTCTTGCGAAGAGTACCGCGGTTGATACCCATCATAGTTGCTGCGCG
>NZ_JAWOTA010000057.1:0-2746 GCF_033338635.1 Vibrio sp. Vb1755
ATCAACTCGAAACTCCTTCGGGTTGTATGGTTAAGTGACTAAGCGTACACGGTGGATGCCTTGGCAGTCAGAGGCGATGAAGGACGTATTAACTTGCGATAAGCCCAGATTAGGTAGTAAAAACCATTTGAGTCTGGGATTTCCGAATGGGGAAACCCAATACCATAAGGTATTACTGTTGAGTGAATACATAGCTCAACAGGGCGAACCGGGGGAACTGAAACATCTAAGTACCCCGAGGAAAAGAAATCAACCGAGATTCCGAAAGTAGCGGCGAGCGAAATTGGACTAGCCCTTAAGCTTTACACGCGTTAGACGAACAGCCTGGAAAGGCCGACGATACAGGGTGATAGTCCCGTAGTTGACGACGTGTGTTCAGTGAAATCGAGTAGGGCGGGACACGTGATATCCTGTCTGAATATGGGGGGACCATCCTCCAAGGCTAAATACTACTGACTGACCGATAGTGAACCAGTACCGTGAGGGAAAGGCGAAAAGAACCCCTGTGAGGGGAGTGAAATAGAACCTGAAACCGTGTACGTACAAGCAGTAGGAGCAGGCTTGTCCTGTGACTGCGTACCTTTTGTATAATGGGTCAGCGACTTATATTCAGTGGCAAGGTTAACCATCTAGGGGAGCCGTAGGGAAACCGAGTCTTAACTGGGCGTTCAGTCTCTGGATATAGACCCGAAACCAGGTGATCTAGCCATGGGCAGGTTGAAGGTTGAGTAACATCAACTGGAGGACCGAACCGACTAATGTTGAAAAATTAGCGGATGACTTGTGGCTAGGGGTGAAAGGCCAATCAAACCTGGAGATAGCTGGTTCTCCCCGAAAGCTATTTAGGTAGCGCCTCGGACGAATACTACTGGGGGTAGAGCACTGTTAAGGCTAGGGGGTCATCCCGACTTACCAACCCTTTGCAAACTCCGAATACCAGTAAGTACTATCCGGGAGACACACGGCGGGTGCTAACGTCCGTCGTGGAGAGGGAAACAACCCAGACCGCCAGCTAAGGTCCCAAATTACTACTAAGTGGGAAACGATGTGGGAAGGCTCAGACAGCCAGGATGTTGGCTTAGAAGCAGCCATCATTTAAAGAAAGCGTAATAGCTCACTGGTCGAGTCGGCCTGCGCGGAAGATGTAACGGGGCTAAGTAGTAAACCGAAGCTGCGGCAATGTACTTTTGTATATTGGGTAGGGGAGCGTTCTGTAAGCGGTTGAAGGTGTGTGGTAACGCATGCTGGACGTATCAGAAGTGCGAATGCTGACATGAGTAACGATAAAGGGGGTGAAAAACCTCCTCGCCGGAAGACCAAGGGTTCCTGTCCAACGTTAATCGGGGCAGGGTAAGTCGACCCCTAAGGCGAGGCCGAAAGGCGTAGTCGATGGGAAACGGGTTAATATTCCCGTACTTCTTACAATTGCGATGGGGGGACGGAGAAGGCTAGGTGGGCCTGGCGACGGTTGTCCAGGTTCAAGTGCGTAGGCTTAAGAGTTAGGTAAATCCGGCTCTTTCTAAGGCTGAGACACGACGTCGAGCTACTACGGTAGTGAAGTCATTGATGCCATGCTTCCAGGAAAAGCCTCTAAGCTTCAGATTGTAAGGAATCGTACCCCAAACCGACACAGGTGGTCGGGTAGAGAATACCAAGGCGCTTGAGAGAACTCGGGTGAAGGAACTAGGCAAAATGGTACCGTAACTTCGGGAGAAGGTACGCTCTCGACGGTGAAGTCCCTCGCGGATGGAGCTATTGAGAGTCGCAGATACCAGGTGGCTGCAACTGTTTATTAAAAACACAGCACTGTGCAAAATCGCAAGATGACGTATACGGTGTGACGCCTGCCCGGTGCCGGAAGGTTAATTGATGGGGTTAGACTTCGGTCGAAGCTCTTGATCGAAGCCCCGGTAAACGGCGGCCGTAACTATAACGGTCCTAAGGTAGCGAAATTCCTTGTCGGGTAAGTTCCGACCTGCACGAATGGCGTAATGATGGCCACGCTGTCTCCACCCGAGACTCAGTGAAATTGAAATCGCTGTGAAGATGCAGTGTACCCGCGGCTAGACGGAAAGACCCCGTGAACCTTTACTACAGCTTGGCACTGAACATTGACCCTACATGTGTAGGATAGGTGGGAGGCTTTGAAACGCAGTCGCTAGATTGCGTGGAGCCGTCCTTGAAATACCACCCTTGTAGTGTTGATGTTCTAACGTCGACCCCTTATCGGGGTTGCGGACAGTGCCTGGTGGGTAGTTTGACTGGGGCGGTCTCCTCCCAAAGCGTAACGGAGGAGCACGAAGGTGGGCTAATCACGGTTGGACATCGTGAGGTTAGTGCAATGGCATAAGCCCGCTTGACTGCGAGAATGACAATTCGAGCAGGTGCGAAAGCAGGTCATAGTGATCCGGTGGTTCTGAATGGAAGGGCCATCGCTCAACGGATAAAAGGTACTCCGGGGATAACAGGCTGATACCGCCCAAGAGTTCATATCGACGGCGGTGTTTGGCACCTCGATGTCGGCTCATCACATCCTGGGGCTGAAGTCGGTCCCAAGGGTATGGCTGTTCGCCATTTAAAGTGGTACGCGAGCTGGGTTTAGAACGTCGTGAGACAGTTCGGTCCCTATCTGCCGTGGGCGTTGGAGAATTGAAAGGGGCTGCTCCTAGTACGAGAGGACCGGAGTGGACGAACCTCTGGTGTTCGGGTTGTGTCGCCAGACGCATTGCCCGGTAGCTAAGTTCGG
>NZ_JAWOTA010000058.1:0-2599 GCF_033338635.1 Vibrio sp. Vb1755
TTGGGAGCAAAGCTCGTGTTGTAAAACACAGCTAACAAACTGCTCAAGAGGGATTCGCAACGCGTGGCATTTTTACTATGCGTTGATTTTGGTGATTAAGGTGGTTTGCGGTGGCTTTCGTATTGCGTTGCTCACCCCTTAGCAGGGCGTTAGCACTCTTAATATCTACATGGGGGCAGTTAATGATAAGAAGACTATACTCTGAGCTTACCAGAGAGGCCCGAAATGGTTTTTACTTCTTGCACGAATTGAAAATAGAAACTTTAATCGTTAAATGGCTTTTTATTTGGTTAAAAGTATTTTTGGCCGTATTTTTACTTGGCGCTGTATGCTTAATATTCCCTCACGATAAACTATTTATATCTATTGAAGAAATGATGCAGGTGACGATTGGAATAATCTTCTTACATCTAAACTTCGTACTGTATGGATTCGCCATATCAACAGCCAAAATTCCAGTTGTTGGTCGAATATCTTTCTTTGTTGCTCAGTTAGGTTTGGTTATTGGGTTTACCATATTATCGGCAATGTTTGGGGTTACTCTAGGATTGGTTGTGCCTATGTATGTATATGGTCAATATGAACTCCTCAATCCAACATACAACCTTATGATTTTTTTCCTTAACTCGTGTGGTTATTATTTACTAGCTCAAGTATTAGAACGTTGGGAAATGATCCGTAGCATCATTGGTGAAGAGTTTTATGATGAGAATGAAGGAAAATATACTGCTATCAGAATTGTAGCGGGCTTAATGTTATTTATAATTGGCGTATTTAATCTATATGAATACTTGGTTGTGCAGTAAATCATAGTGCTAACAAAGCGTTTAAGGCGGATTCACAACGCTTGGCGACTTCAGTTCAAGTTAGCTTATGTGTTTAAGGTACAATGGTTTAGGTTTGGTGGTTGGCGTTGTTCACCACTTAACGCGGCGTTAGTTTGCAAGAGGAAAAACGCAGCTATATCGCAAGATCTAGTGGTAAAAGCTCAAAGTTGAAATTGTCGTATCGGCGTTCAATTTCAGTGTTAACTAGCGTGGTGAAAATTGAAAATTGAAAATTGAAAATTGGCATCGTTTCAACGGTTGATTTGTTCTTTGGTGCGGCGACTTTTGGTTTACCTGAGTCGAACTTTTTTGCTGAAACTCTGCTCGTTGAGTTTGTTGGTACAAAAGCCGATCTACTCGCTGAAATAGCGTTTTCTCCGGTGTTGTAAGCTCATGTGGTTTCAGTGACTTTGTTGAAAGTCCGCATTGTGAGATTGGTTTTCCAAAAGCGCTTTTTGGTGTTGTTAGTTCGTTTTTTGCGGCATTGTTTGTTCCAAGTGGTTTCATTGAGTTGCCGCTTTGAGACTAAGCCTGACTTAAATGCATTAAAGCACATAAAGCTTATTGTTTTCAAAATTTAAAATGACGTAAAATCAACGCTTTGGGTTTGCAAACTAACAAACTGCTCAAGAGGGATTCACAACGCGTGGCATTTTTACTATGCGTTGATTTTAGTGATTAAGGTGGTTTACGGCGGCTTCGGTATTGCGTTGCTCACCCCTTAGCAGGGCGTTATATTCTAGGAAAGTTATGAGGTATTAATGAAAAAAACATCAAAATTAGAAAAGTATACTGAACTTTTTCTACGGAATTTACAAAAGTTCCTAGCTCCTGGAGTATCGATTAAAACAAAAATCTACCCTGTTGAAGCTCAAGGGGCGGTGTTTGAATTCACTTTCAATCGTGATGGCAAGGATACTATCGAATTTGCATCAGTGATGCCGACTGTCGGTCATGTTTTGTCGGTAGTTCCTCAGCGTATGATTGCAGGGAATATACAAGGTGTGACGTTTGGTGGAACAAATATTTACATGGAGGGGGATAGGTTACTTTTGATCAAAGGTGAAGATAATAAGAATAGCTGGGACGGAAATGCTGCCAATGATGACGTGAGACGAGTGGCTTCTACCTCACAAGGAGGCAAGTAATGCCTCAAGATAAGATGACGTTTGATCAAATAGCCAAAGTTGCTGATGATGTTAGAACTATTCAACGCTTTCAAGATGAAAGCGTAAACGAGGGTTTCGATAGTTCTTTTATGGCTGCGCAAGTCGTTCCTAGCGTAACTAACAATAATAAACGTGATACACCGTTAATTATGTTTTCCCTATTAGTTGTGGGTTTTTGCTTTCTAGTGGGACTCAGGTATGTTGTAGATATATCGCCAAAGATTGAAGAACTTCTATTAGTTATGAGTCTTATTGTTGCTGTTTTAGCTACACTTAGTGCCCAGCTAAAATTTAAAGACTCAATGGTCACAGGTATTGTGGCAGTTGGATTTCTATTTGTTCTCAGTATTGGTTTCGGCATCTTCACACCAAAAGAGGCAATAACTGAAGTAAAAGAGTTCGTAAAATAGAATATAACAAACGCTTTAAGACGGATTCGCAACGCGTGGCATTTTTATCATGCGTTGATTTTAGTGATTTAGGTGGTATGCGGAAGTTCCGTATTGCGTTGCTCACCACTTAAGCGGGCGTTATATGCTTTCAAGTTTTAAACAATAAAAGGACTTAAAAATGATTCTAAATCACGTCTCAGTCGGCGCTTCT
>NZ_JAWOTA010000059.1:0-2364 GCF_033338635.1 Vibrio sp. Vb1755
AAAGAAAACAGGGAAAAAATTGCCGAAGTGATCGCGAAAGAAACGGGTAAACCAATTTGGGAAACGCGCACAGAAGCGGCTGCAATGGCTGGAAAAATCGCTATTTCTATTCGTGCCTACCATGACCGTACTGGTGAAGCGACTCGCGAAGCTGCGGGCAACCAGATTGTATTGCGACATCGCCCTCTTGGCGTAATGGCGGTGTTTGGGCCATATAACTTCCCTGGTCACTTACCGAATGGCCACATCGTTCCTGCCTTGCTAGCGGGGAACACAGTTGTGTTCAAACCATCTGAGCAAACGCCTTGGACTGGCGAGCTAGCTATGAAATTGTGGGAAGAAGCGGGTTTGCCAAAAGGCGTGATCAACCTTGTTCAAGGTGCGAAGGAAACCGGTATTGCGTTGGCTGATGCGAAAGGTATTGATGGCATTCTGTTTACGGGCAGTGCGAACACGGGTCACATTCTGCATCGTCAGTTTGCAGGTCAACCAGGCAAGATGTTAGCGCTAGAAATGGGCGGCAACAACCCGATGGTCATCTCTGATAACTACGGTGATTTGGATGCAACGGTGTACACCATCATCCAATCGGCATTCATCAGTGCTGGTCAACGTTGTACTTGTGCTCGTCGTCTATACGTGCCGTTTGGTGAGAAAGGGGATGCTCTGATCACTAAGCTGGTGGAAGCGACGAAAAACATTCGCATGGATCAACCATTCGCAGAACCTGCGCCATTTATGGGCCCACAAATCTCTGTGGCTGCGGCGAAGTTCATTCTTGATGCGCAAGCAAACCTGCAATCTCTAGGCGGTGAAAGCTTGATTGAAGCGAAAGCAGGAGAGGCGGCGTTTGTTTCTCCTGGCATCATCGATGTGACTAACATTGCTGAGTTGCCAGATGAAGAATACTTCGGACCGCTGCTGCAAGTCGTGCGCTATGAAGGTTTAGATAAGGCCGTAGAGCTGGCGAATGACACGCGCTTTGGCTTGTCGGCAGGTCTTGTATCAACAGACGATCAAGAATGGGAATACTTTGTTGACCACATTCGCGCAGGCATCGTAAACCGCAACCGTCAATTGACGGGCGCAAGTGGTGACGCCCCATTTGGTGGCCCTGGTGCATCAGGCAACCTTCGTCCAAGCGCCTACTACGCGGCGGATTACTGTGCTTACCCTATGGCGTCTATGGAAGGGCAGGAGACGGAATTACCTGCGATATTGAGCCCTGGCGTGACGCTTTAAGTTTCAATAACAGGGTCACGACCATGCATCGTGGCCCAATGTGCTGACGCATCATTTAGGTTTGGGTAGTACGCGTTGGCATTACACGGCAAGTGAGCACAGACTCAAAAAGCGTGTTTGACTGACTGACATTTACCGTCACAGGTTGATGGTTGCTCGTTCATTATTCTGGACAGCTTTTGGGCTGTGAACGAGCGACCACACTCTTATCTTAATCCTACATCTCGTAACAAGGAGTCGTTATGACGCCCGATGTGTTATTTGAATCGCTATGGCAAGACTACATCCAACGTCTTTGTCCTTCTGCTGCTAAGGTGCATCAGCTTCTACAAGAAGATGAGGCTCTGATTAATGATCATATTGCTTTACGTACTTTCAATGTTGAGCCGCTAGGTATTGAGACATTGGCGAAACCGTTTTTAGCTGCTGGCTATAAAGCGTGTGGGGACTACGTATTTGAGAGCAAAAAACTGGTCGCAAAACACTATGAGCACCCAGATCCGAAGCAGCCTAAAGTCTTCATCAGTGAGCTGAAAGTCGAAGAGTGTTCGCCAGAGCTGCAAGATATTGTGGCGAAACTGGTTGCGCAAGTGGATGCTGACAAACTGTCGGGCAGTGCATTTCTGCATGGCGGTCGCTTATGGGATCTAAGCTTTGCTGATTACCAAACGTTGGCTAAAGAGAGCGAGTATGCGTCTTGGCTGGCCGCGCACGGTTATGGTGCTAATCACTTTACGGTGAGTGTGAATCAGCTGAATCAACACGATGAAGTCAAACAGGTTAACGACCATCTTCGTCAAGCAGGGTTTGTGATCAATGAGTCGGGCGGTGAGGTGAAAGGCTCGCCGGAAGTGCTGCTTGAGCAATCGTCGACGATGGCAGACAAAGTGCCAGTGACCTTCGAAGAAGGTTCGGAAATTATCCCAGGTGGCTTTTACGAGTTTGCTAAACGTTACCCAATGGAGAATGGCGAGTTGTATCCAGGATTTGTTGCCGCTTCAGCAGACAAAATTTTTGAAAGCACTAATGGTTAAACGTACCAATGGCTAAACGCCATGGAATACCTTGGGCTAACCTGCTAGTTCGTTAGCCTCTTGCGACCTAGAGCCTGACTGCAAGGCA
>NZ_JAWOTA010000060.1:0-2321 GCF_033338635.1 Vibrio sp. Vb1755
AGTTGGTTAGAATACCGGCCTGTCACGCCGGGGGTCGCGGGTTCGAGTCCCGTCCACTCCGCCACTTATATTAAGCCCCAGTCGAAAGACTGGGGCTTTTTCGTTTGGTCGTGTCCCCTAGAAATGCATTTACACATTGAAGGCGAGACAATACGACTTTCTTTACCCTTTTGGCACATGAGTTTCTCAGGAAGATGGGCCTGCTGCCTGCACTTCCAATTACTCCGAGTTTGTATTATGTCCTTGTTGAAAGATTGGTCATTTGAACAATGAGTCTTTATAACACTCGCCCTCAACCGTAGTAGAATGAATAGTCTTCCTCACTGCGCGTTTTGTTAGCGTCTCTCTTAAACAATAATTTTCTACATCTTATTTCTCAAACATTCATTGCTTCCATGTTTAGAGCGGGACCGTCGTTGCGTGGATTACGCAATTTCCCGAAATATAGTGAGGAAGAGATCTAAGTCTTCCGAAAATTAATGCCTTTTAGAAAACTTTGTTTTCTTTGCTGAACTTGCTAGTAGCGATTAACCTAAGAGGAGTTCTTGAGGAGTATGTTTGATGATGCAACAAATAAAAAATGAAACGCTGAAATCTGTATTTAAGCAATGGTCTTCCGAAGAGGGAATTGTGGTCATCAACCCTGCAACTGAGCAAGAGTTAATTCGGTTAAAGCCTAGTACTCTTGATGAGTTAGATGATCTCATTGGTCAGTGCAAAACGGAGCAAGTCCGTTGGGCTAAATTAAGTGCCAAAGAGCGCTCTCGTCGTTTGAGGGGGTGGTATCAACTACTTCTTGATAATGCAGAAGACATAGCCACGATTATTACCTTAGAGCAGGGTAAACCTTTAGCTGAGAGCAAAGGGGAAGTGATGTATGGTGCCTCTTTTGTCGAGTGGTTCTCAGAAGAAGCAAAACGTGCTTATGGCGAAGTTATTCCTGCCCCCACGACAGATAGACGTCTATCTGCAATTCGCCAGCCTGTGGGAGTATGCGCTGCAATTACACCTTGGAACTTCCCTATTGCGATGATTACAAGAAAAGCAGCACCAGCCCTAGCGGCAGGTTGTGGCATGTTGATCAAGCCATCAGAGCTTACCCCTCTCACTGCAATTGCTGTTGTTGAATTAGCTTATCAGGCTGGTATCCCTAAAGAACTGCTTTCTGTCGTGGTGTCGGAGCAGGCTGCTGAGTTTGGTCAAGTACTAAGTACTGATCCTAGGATTCAGAAGATCTCTTTTACGGGGTCTACGCGCGTTGGGAAAATTTTGATGAAGCAAGCCAGTGATTCAGTCAAGGCGGTGTCGATGGAGTTGGGTGGTAATGCGCCTTTCATCGTGTTTGAAGATGCAGACTTAGATGAGGCTGCGGAAGGGCTTGTCGCGTCGAAGTTCCGTAATGCAGGGCAAACATGTGTTTGTACCAATCGGCTATATGTTCATAAAAATGTAAAACAAGCTTTTATTGATAAAGTATTGTCGAAGTTAAGCAAATTAAAGCTTGGAAATGGTTTAGAGAAAGGTGTCACATTAGGTCCTGTTATTACGATGGCCTCTAAGCATCGACTAGAGGCGGTGATCGATCAAGCTGTACAAGAAGGAGCCTCTATTGCTAACTCTCCACAGAGACGGCCTGGTCGCTTTATGGAGCCCGTTCTTTTGGATAGTGTGACGCAGAATATGTCGATTGTTCAGCAAGAGCTATTCGGGCCTGTGTTGCCTATTGTTACCTTTGAAAATGATTATCAAGTTCTCGAAATGGCGAACGATACAGAATATGGTTTGGCTTGCTATTTCTATACGAATAGCTTGAAGCGTATTATGGCTTTTAGTGAAGGTTTAGAGTACGGCATGGTTGGAGTTAATGAAGGGATCATCTCTACTGAAGTGGCTCCATTTGGTGGAGTTAAAGAGTCGGGTGTTGGACGGGAAGGTGCTAAGCAAGGACTCGATGAATATCTGGAGACAAAGTATATTTGTCTTGGTGGTTTAAGCTGATTTCAGAGATGGCCGATTGAATTAAAAAGCTAGGTTTTTACCTGGCTTTTTTTAGTTGAAAGATACACCATTTGCCACGCGCGTTTGTGGTTAATATTTTCTGGTTACTTAGTGAGTCGATAGTTAGCTTGCGGTAAGCGGTTTTTAATAATCAAAGCGCTTATGTTATTTCGTGGGTAGTAGGAGAGAGCTTAGCTTTAAACTAATACAAAAAAGCCGCATCAAGTGATGCGGCTTCTTCTAATATGGCTCCTCCTGCTGGGCTCGAACCAGCGACCTGCGGATTAACAGTCCGTCGCTCTACCAACTGAGCTAAGGAGGAA
>NZ_JAWOTA010000061.1:0-2311 GCF_033338635.1 Vibrio sp. Vb1755
GTCGTGTTGCGCGAATACCGTATCCAAAAAGGCTTCGTCACGGATGTCACCTTGGTGGAACGCAGGCTGTTTGCCAGTCAGCGCTTCAATACGGTTTAACACTTCCAGTTTGGCGTTACACAAGTTATCAACGATGATAGGTTCCATTCCCGCTTCAATCATCTGAACGCAAGTGTGACTACCGATGTATCCCATACCGCCTGTGACAAGAACTTTCACTTTTTGCTTCTCCACGTTTGCTGCTTTCTGTTCACACCTCACTCTGATGCGCTAAAAGCCAATCGCCATTGCATCGAATCGGTACGCCCATTTCTTAACTGGCTAAAAGTCTAGCAACCAATCTCGATCCAGATCCGTGATCGAATTCAAATTGTGTAAACGTTTCCACAAAATTACAAAAAAGCCTTATTTTAGATGCTGACTTTAGTTAAATTAAACCAGGAAGATGATGAGCAGTGAAGATGAGTCGAGCAGATACCGCTCTCTTTCGTGGATCGCACGATTTTACTAAAAGTTTGTGCATCCCTAAGTAGCTGTTTACAATAGCCAGATTATTGAGTTCTCACTTGGACTGTGAGCAATGCCAACGGGAAATGTACATGGCAACACTAAAAGATATCGCCACTGAAGCGGGCGTCTCACTTGCAACCGTATCGCGAGTTTTGAATGACGATCCGACGTTGAGCGTTAAAGAAGAAACCAAACGCCGCATTTTAGAAATCGCAGAAAAGCTGGAGTACCGCACCAGCAGCTCGAAGAAAGCCACCAAAGAAGCCAAGCAAAAACATCCCTTTTTGGCCTTGTACAATTACAAACAAGAAGCAGAAGTGAATGACCCGTACTACCTGTCGATTCGTCATGGGATTGAAACTCAGTGCGACAAACTCGGCATTACGCTAACCAATTGCTACAACAGCGAAGTTGATGTTGAAACGCAAAAGATCACGGGTGTCCTTTTAGTCGGGAAAGTCGACCCAAAGGTGGTCAATAAGTTACCTAAACGCTTAGCCGATAGCATCTGTTACATCGACTTTTCAGATCCAACTAGCCCTTACGATTGCGTTGATATCGACCTTGTAAGAATCAGCAAGCAAGTGGTTGATTTCTTTGTACAACAAGGCTACGAGCGCATCGGATTTATTGGTGGACAAGACGAGCCCAACACCGCAGACATTCGTGAAAATGCGTTTGTGGACTACGGCAGTCTAAAAGGTGTGGTTTCTGAAGACGACATTTATCGTGGCGATTTCTCTAGCTTGTCCGGTTATGACTTAGCGAAAGAGATGCTGGCCAAAGGCGATTTCCCAAAAGCGATGTTCATTGCTTCGGACTCCATTGCGATTGGTGTGTTACGAGCAGTGCATGAGTTTGGTTTAAACATTCCTGATGATATTGCGCTGATCAGCGTGAACGACATTCCTACCGCGCGCTTTACCTTCCCACCTCTATCTACCGTTCGTATTCATTCTGAAATGATGGGTATTCAAGGCGTGAACTTGTTAGTAGAAAAATACCGTGACGGACGCGCACTGCCCCTTCAGGTGTATGTTCCAAGCAAGCTCAAGCTACGCGGCACAACTCGATAAAAACACCCTCAAAACTGCTCAAATAAAGCACTGAATTTTCAGTGCTTTTTATTTCTTCTTTTATTTTCTACCGAATTTTTACTGTTTTTACTTTCCAAAACAATCTAGAACGCATTCCTTTACTCTGATCACATCTTGCTCAACATTGGTCATTTAAAACGTGACCAAGTTAAAGTAAAACGTTTTCACTAATTTATTTTAGTAAAACTTTTACTAATATCTTTCTCAGATTATTCATAAGCATTTTTCACAATACATCGGCCGTTGTTTTTGCACTGATGTTGAGCCGCGATGAAACCAATCCGCACTCCAACATAAGCGCACCAAGCCGAGGGGAGATCAAAACGTGAACAATTGGGAAAACTTCCAACACTTACACGAGAATCGTATGGCACCACGTGCGTACTTTTTCTCCTACGACTCTGTTCAGAGCGCACAAACCTTTCAACGTGAACTGAGTCGCCGCTTTATGTTGCTCAGTGGCCAATGGACATTCCGTTATTTCACCAACCCAATGTTGGTACCTGATGAGTTTTACTCACAAACAATGAATGACTGGGGACACATTACCGTCCCAAACATGTGGCAAATGGAAGGCCACGGCGATCTGCAATACACCGATGAGGGCTTCCCATTCCCGATCGACGTCCCGTTTGTACCAACCGACAACCCAACGGGCGCTTATCAACGCACATTTACACTTGGTCCACAGTGGGATAACCAAC
>NZ_JAWOTA010000062.1:0-2288 GCF_033338635.1 Vibrio sp. Vb1755
TTCCTCCTTAGCTCAGTTGGTAGAGCGACGGACTGTTAATCCGCAGGTCGCTGGTTCGAGCCCAGCAGGAGGAGCCACTTTTAAAGCCGCATCACTTGATGCGGCTTTTTTGTATCTGCTTTATACGTCATTTCTCACTTTCCCATTTATCTGCACTTCATTTCTAAACATCAGCGAACATTAAATCCTTTCTTCAAAAATACTTATTTCACGCTAAAAATTTAATCCTCATCGTAATTTCAATACGCATTAGTATCCGAGCATATTTATCTTCACTAAGATGCCCAAGTTATTACATTTCTTCTTTTAGCTATGCCTTGCATAGTGATAACACTTTATTTGTGAGCTAAATATGAAACTAAAAACTCAAGCCTATTTATTATCTGCGATCATATTGCTAGCTCTCCTAGCTCTGACCGCAACGGGCTTATGGACACTTCGCGTCGCAAGTAACCTTGATAACAAAGCTCGAGTTACTGAGCTATTTAAAAGTGCGTACAGCATACTTACCGAAGTAGAAAAGATGGCTATCGAAGGCAAAATGCCGGAAGACGAAGCGAAAGCATTAGCCACTCGCCTACTTCGTAACAATATCTACAAAGACAACGAATACGTTTATGTCGCAGATGAAAATATGATGTTCATCGCCGCACCACTAGACCCTCAACTGCACGGAACCAGCTTCCATGACTTTAGAGATGGCAGTGGTAATAGCGTAGGCCAACTCATTCTAGATGTATTGGGGCACAAAACAGGTCAGATCGTTGAATATACCTGGAGCCAAAAACAAGCTGATGGCAGCATTGAAGAAAAACACTCGATAGCAGAAAAAACACCACACTGGGGCTGGGTTGTCGGTACAGGTATTGGCTTTAATGAAGTTAACGCACGTTTTTGGTCGACAGCACAATGGCAGCTTGTGCTGTGTCTGATTATCGCGGGAAGTATTCTAAGTGGCCTGATCATTTCGATTCGCAAAATGCTTCATCTACTTGGTGGAGAGCCTAACGACGTGCGTAAAGCAGTTCAAGCTGTCGCTCAAGGAGACATTCAGACCAGTTTTGATACTGTGGCACCGAGAGGAAGTATCTATCGTGCCGTGCAAGATATGAGTCAATCACTAGCTACTATGGTGACAAACCTAGAGAAGTCTATGCATGCACTGCGCGCAGAGTTGTTTGCCGTAGAGGCTCGATCAAATACGATTGCCGATCTTACCGTATCTCAGCAGCAATCAACGGCGATGATTGCCACTGCGATGACTGAAATGGCATCTTCAGCCAACCATGTTGCCAATTCAGCAAGCGACACCGCAAACAATACGGACGAGGCTGACAAACAAAGCCAACATACTCAGAAACTCATTCATAACACGGTTGAAAACATTCAAGGTTTAGCTTCTCAATTAAATACTGCGAGTAAAGCGGTCGCCGATCTAGATCAGGATGTAAATAATATTGTAAAAGTGCTCGATGTGATTGGTGATATTGCAGAGCAAACAAACCTATTGGCACTCAATGCAGCCATTGAAGCAGCACGTGCTGGAGAACAAGGCCGAGGCTTCGCAGTCGTTGCTGATGAGGTACGCAACCTAGCAGGACGCACACAAGACAGCACAAAAGAGATTCAGTATATGATCTCCAATCTGCAAGAAGGCTCTCGCAATGCCATTCACACAATGGAAATATGTGCAGAAACCAGTGAAAGCACTGTTACAGAGTCTAAGAATGCCTCTGAAGCTCTACAGCAAATTGTAACGGCGTTAGAATCTATCACCACAATGAGCCAGCAGATCGCTACTGCTGCCGCTGAGCAGACGCAGGTTAGCGATGATATTGCGCTACGCATAAACCTTATCGAGGAAAGCGGAGGCCAACTCAACTCTGTCGTAACCGAGAGCCAATCAAGTACTCAAAGTTTAGCTTCACTAGCGAATGAGCTAGAAGGTTGGGTAAACAAGTTCTCAGTAAAGCACTAGTTTAAAGTCAATTGTTCAATAAAAAGCACGTTTTCAGACGTGCTTTTTTGTTTTTATCGCCTTTATTTTGCAAGTGAACACACTATCAATGTTAAAACATCGCTTAAAGCATGGCGCATTGCTGCTAAAAACGCATAAAAACAGCCCACTCCGAGCACAAATTCATCAAACGATATTTTATTTTAATTTTATTGTTGACCTGAAAGCCGAAAAGCCTTTTAATACACCTCGTCGCCCGGATAGCTCAGTCGGTAGAGCAGAGGATTGAAAATCCTCGTGTCGGTGGTTCGATTCCGCCTCCGGGCACCAC
>NZ_JAWOTA010000063.1:0-2249 GCF_033338635.1 Vibrio sp. Vb1755
CCAAGAATGATTTATGCCATGCTCAAACAGCATGAACAAACCCAAGGGGCGAATGATTCGACTTACTGGATTTACTTTGAATTGTTGTGGCGCGAATATTTTTATTGGTACGCAAGGTGTTATCAACAAAGGCTGTTTCGGTTTGGTGGTATTCGCAATCAACCGCCGTTAACCAGTTTTTATGCGCATCGTTTTCAGCAGTGGAAAAATGGCACCACACCGTATCCCATTGTCAATGCGTGTATGCACCAACTGAATCACACTGGTTATATGTCTAACCGTGGTCGCCAGTTGGTTGCAAGTTGCCTTGTTCATGAACTGGGGCTGGACTGGCGGTATGGCGCGGCCTACTTTGAAACGCAGTTGATTGACTACGATGTCGGCTCGAATTGGGGAAACTGGCAATATTTAGCGGGAGTAGGGGCAGATCCGAGAGGCTCTCGTCAGTTTAATTTGGAGAAGCAGACGCAAATGTACGACCAAAATCATGAGTTCATTGATCGATGGCAAGGGCGTGACAGCCGAGCGCAGCAAGACGTTGTCGATATGGTCGACTGGCCAATCGCAACGCAGCAAGAAAATGGAGATAAATAAATGCGTTATGACACGGTGCGATTGATTCTCGGCGACCAACTCAACAGCGAGCATTCTTGGTTTCAGCAAGCGGATGATACCGTGCTTTACTTGATTGCTGAGCTCAAGCAAGAAAACACTTACGTTACGCATCACATTCAAAAGGTGTGCGCCTTCTTCTCCGCGATGGCTATTTTCGCTCAAGAGAAGCAAGAAGAAGGGCATCATGTTCTGCATCTAACGTTGGATGACACTGCCGCTTTTGATGATCTTGACCAAGTATTGCAGCACTACGTTCGTGAAGTTGGGGCAAGTAAATTTGAGTATCAACGGCCAGATGAATATCGACTGCTGGAACAACTGACCAAGTTGAAATTAGAAAGTGTTGTCAAACGTTGCGTCGATACTGAGCATTTTTTACTGCCTTTTGCAGAAATAGAACAGCAGTTCCCGCAAGGCAAACACGTCATGATGGAGCACTTTTACCGACGGATGCGCAAGCGCTTTGATATTTTGATGCAAGACGGTAAGCCAGTGGGTGAAAAGTGGAATTACGATGCCAACAACCGTAATAAACTGAAAGTGAAAGATATCGAGCAATTACCCAAACCGCTGATGTTTAGCCTGAATGTTGACGAGATTGTAGAGCGACTAACGCGACACAAGATCTCGACCATCGGTTCACTAAATGGTGATTTGTTATGGCCAGTGAATCGCGCTCAAAGCCTATCTTTGCTCGCGCATTTTTGTCAGGTTTGTCTCCCTCATTTTGGTCGGTTTCAAGATGCGATGACGGCGGAGCACGAATCCAAATGGAGTTTGTACCACAGTCGTTTGTCGTTCTCGATGAACAGTAAGTTACTGCACCCCAAAGAGGTAATAGATGCTGCACTTAGTGCGTATCAATCAAACAAACACATCGATATTGCACAGGTAGAAGGATTCATTCGTCAGATCTTAGGTTGGCGGGAATTCATTCGGGGGGTGTACTGGGCGAATATGCCGCAGTATCTGCAGAAAAATGAGCTCGAAGCATCACGTGATTTACCCGACTACTTTTGGACAGGAAAAACCAAGATGGCTTGTATGCGCAATGCAATAGGCCAGTCTCTCGATTATGCCTACGCCCATCATATTCAGCGTTTGATGGTGACGGGCAACTTTTGTTTGCTCACCGAGATGAACCCTGACCAAGTAGATGCTTGGTATCTCGGCATTTATGTCGATGCGATTGAGTGGGTAGAAATGCCCAATACACGCGGTATGGCATTGTTTGCCGATGGTGGCATTGTTGGCAACAAGACTTATGCCGCAAGCGGGTCGTACATCAACAAAATGAGCGATTACTGTAAAGGTTGCCACTATGACAACAAGGCGCGCAGTGGTGAAGGCTCTTGTCCGTTTAATAGTCTTTATTGGCGATTTATGGACAAGCATGAAAAGCGACTCGCTACCAATCCACGCATCGGCATGATTTTCCGGTCTTGGGACAATATGGAAGCTTCGCAGCGCCAAGCGATTCTTGAGACGGCTGAACGCTATATCGCGGATTTGGAGCATTTGTGATGAACATTTTGATCGTCGGTGGAAACGGAGGGATTGGTTTGGCGATGGTCAAAGAAGCACTAGTGCGCTTTCCGCTGGCACAAATTCACGCGACCTATCGGCGCACAAAA
>NZ_JAWOTA010000064.1:0-2177 GCF_033338635.1 Vibrio sp. Vb1755
TTGCAAGATGAAGGATATACCGTCTCTTCTGTGCATTGTGGTGAAAGCGCGCTGCAGTACATGGAGAAAACGCCAGTCGATTTAGTGTTGCTCGATGTGATGTTGCCAAGCTTAAATGGGATGCAAGTTGCTCGTCGTATTTGCCAACGATTTGCTACGCCAATTCTGATGCTTACAGCATTGAACGATGAAAACTCGATGCTGGATGGCTATCAAGCGGGGGCCGATCAATACATTGGTAAGCCATTCAATGTTGCTGAGTTGCTAATGCGCATCAAAGCGATCCTGCGTCGAGTGGGCTTGGAGCGTCAACGCCAAACCATTTGTAATACCGCCCAGAGTATCAGTGATCAGCTAACCAGCTTACCGTTGACTAGCACAGAAGCGGAGCTTTTGAGCCATTTGGTTAAGAATCAAGGCGTGGTTATCTCCAAAGCTGAGCTACAGACAGAAGTGTTGAAAAAAGAACTCAGCCCGTTTGATCGCAACCTAGATATGCACATCAGTAACATTCGCCGAAAATTGGTTGAAGCGGGCTTATCTAAACAGCACATCAAAACGTTTCGAGGCAAAGGCTACAGTTATTTAGAATCTGTGGGCGCGTGATGAAGCTGGTGTGTCCATCCTACATAGCAAAACGCAAAGACAGCCTTGCGTTTAAGCTTTTCAGTTACATGACCGCGATAGTCATCAGCATTTTGCTGGTGCAAGCGTTAGCGGAACAAGCCTTGGTGAAAGCTATGTTGAAAGTTCCAAATAGCGTCAAAATGGAAATGTTGGATCTTGCTCACCAAGCCAACGTGTTGATTGAACATGGCGACATGGATGAGTTGGCTGATTGGGCGAACGCGCAGCAGTTCTATTTGTTTGTACTGAACGAGCAACTTCAACCAGTGACGCATCGTCTCATGCATCCACATTTTGAATTTAAGCTCCAATTCAAACGCAGCATTGATGATCAATTGGAAGACAAAGTGAATCGACCAATCATCAGCATTCCATTGGTTCAGCAGCACAACTTAGTCATTCAACTGCCGCATCGCTTACATCCTGCGAATGACTTCATACTGTACTTTTCCATTATCAAAGTGGTGATTGCCGCCGTGATTTTGGCTTTGTTCTCGCTTTTAATGGCACGCAACTTACAGCAACCGTTGGACAGACTCAGAGAGGCGAGCAAGAAGCTTTCTAACGGCGATTTTAATGTCAGTGTTGTGCAGGAGCTAAAGTCCAACACGCGAGAATTTAATGAACTCGCGCAAGACTTTGACCACATGACGAAAGAGATTCACTCGCTAGCGGAGAAGCAACGTCTTTTGATTCGCGATGTGTCCCATGAACTAAGAACGCCTCTTGCTAGACAGAACTTGGTTTTGCACCTATTGCGTAAAAGAGTTGGTGAAAGCGAACAAGAACTAGTGACGCGGTTGGAAGACGAAGCCAAAGAGCTGAATCATCTAATCAGTGACATTTTGGAATTTAGTCGCCTTGAGAATGCTCGCTACGACAAAGAGACCAAGCGTAGTGATCTTGAAGTGCTACTAGCCCCACAAGTTGAGCGTTGCAAAATCGATTTGAGGGAATCACAGAGCATTGTATTTGTTTCTCGTGTGACCGAGCCGAGAGCTTACTGTGAAGATACTCTCGTGGTGCGTTGTCTGAATAATCTAGTTGGCAACGCTATCAAATACGCGGGTGAAGATGCTCGGATCGAAGTGACTCTGACTAATCAAGAAATCAATGGGCAGGCTTATCTGGTTATGTCTGTCTCTGACGATGGACCAGGCATCCCAGAGAACAAGTTGTCTGATATCTTTAACCCGTTTACCCGCTTGGATGCCTCGCGAGACAAAAAGCTTGGTGGATACGGGCTTGGACTGGCGATTGTTAAGGAATCGATGCGAATGATGGGTGGTTCCGTCAATGCAGAGAATCGTTCTCAAGGTGGTTTAACCGTGAGTTTGGTGTTCAGACAATAACGGGTAACAATGAAGTGAACTCGATTTGTGATCTGGATCTCGTATGAGCGGTTCTTCATCAGAGAGTTCTTTACAAAACTTTGCAAATGCAAAGAATGTAAATTTAATGCAAATGGTAATACTTATCACTTATATTCACTCGCAAAATAAATAAGAGGGAATCACATTCACTGAATGTGCGACCCGAAAATAATCGGA
>NZ_JAWOTA010000065.1:0-2105 GCF_033338635.1 Vibrio sp. Vb1755
ACAACGTAGGTGCCTCCCCTATTCGCGAAGCATTGGTTCAGCTATCGTGGAGCAAATACGTCAAACTCGAGCCGCAAAAAGGCTGCTGGGTTGCACCAGTGTGTAAGCATGAGTTGAATGACTTGTATGAAAGCCTACGGATGACGGCTTCATTTCTATTGAAAAAGGCGATCATGACAGGCGATGAGAACTGGGAACTGGACGTCCTAACTTCATACCACAAACTATCTCGAGTGAATCTCGACCAAGGCTTTTGCTGGAGAGAATGGGAAGAACGCCACTATCACTTTCTTGAGGCGTTGCTTGAGGGGGCGAACTCGCACAATTTGTTTACCTTCTTCCGAGATATTTTAAACCAGATCAAGCGTTACCATTACTTTGCTATGCAAGTGCTAGGAACGAACAATCAAGGTCACTGTAATATCGATGAACAAGAGATGATCATGAAGTTGTCGCTGTCTAAAAATAGTGACGATGCAGTGCAGTTTCTGGATCGTTATTTGTTGAAGTCGTTGCAATGTGTCGAAACCGCCATCGACAACCCGCTATAAACGTCACGCCAAATCAACTCGCTTATTAACGAAAAATCGGGTATATCCCGATTTTTTCTTTTTGGTATAAACGGTTCTCTCGCTCATGTGAACTAAGCAATATCATCAATGCTATGACACAAAGAAACGCAGTTTCTACCAGCGCTTTTGGATTCATACAGCGCGATATCTGCGCACTTATAGCTTCGAGTTCGATCGGCAGTGAGGTCACTATAACCCGCACTGACGGTAACGGTCATATTGCTTCGCAGCTGAACCGCGACTCGCAAACGATTGAGCACCACTTCGGCCTCTTTGACTGTGGTATGAGGCATGATCACCGCAAACTCCTCACCACCAACACGAGAAACAAAATCCGTAGTGCGTACTTCACGCAGTAACGTTTCTGCGACGCTACAAATGACTTTATCCCCTTCATCGTGACCGCGTTCATCGTTAATGCGCTTAAAGTGGTCAATATCAAACAAAGCCAAACACGTCGTCGGTGTATCAGGATAACGTTCTACAATATTCGCGTAGTGGGTTAATTGTTCTTCAAACTTTCTGCGGTTCCACAGTCCAGTCAAACCGTCTTTCTCACTTAAGTTGCGCAGCTGCTCTTCCAACGCTTTACGTTCAGAAATATCCACCAGCGAAGTGATGTAATAGCTGATTTTACCGGACTTTGTTAAGTTCGCTTGGATACGCATGATCGCCGTAAACACATGATTCAATTGGGTACGGCAGCGTACTTCGCCTTCCCAAACATTCTCGCGCCCTAACTTATTCCAAATGTTTAGCGTCTCTTCGAGGTCTTCAGGAAGCAAAATCAGGCTATGGGCATTTGAGCCTTTCACTTGTTCGGTAGAATAACCCATCATGTTTTCAAACTCTTGGTTGACCATGATGATGCGAAGCGATGCGTCAGAAATCATGACGGCGGTCATACCATCGAGTGCGGCACGGGCTAACTTCGATTCCACACTATGACGACGGTAATGCAGTGCCAACGCGGTAATTGGCAAAGTGAAAACCAGCACAAGACTTAATACAAACAAGGATTCTTGAATAAGGTCATTGATGTCGCGCGTCGCTCTTTTTGACAACTGCTCATTCGAGAGGTCGATGATGAGATGCAAAGGCTCGTTGGAGACAAACTTAATCGAGCTAAACGCAATCAAATGTTCACCGTTATAAGAGTACCCCGCTTGCTCAGATACTACTCGCGGCCATATATCTGGATACATATTCGAGAAATTAAACTGAGAACGCTCAGGAATAATATCGCCATACAAGCGCGACTCGTCAGGACTCGCGATGTAAAAGCCTTTGTGCTTAACCAACTCGATATGGAAATCTCGCACTGGTGAATAGTTGAGAAGGGATGACAGATACTCGATATCGACATTCAACACTAAGTAACCCTGTCGAACGTCATTCACTGAAATGGGCATCAAAATGCGTAGTGACGGACTTAGCGGATAAACCAATTCACCTTTGTCCCTTTCAAGTTCAATCCCCCAAGCTGAGATTTGCTCGTTATCCAAACTCTGCGCGTATTTAAAATACTCTCGC
>NZ_JAWOTA010000066.1:0-2091 GCF_033338635.1 Vibrio sp. Vb1755
TCAACACGCCTTTTAATATGATCTCGATAGAGAAACCCTGTGAGTACCGCGCTAACGATGCCAAAGAAAATACTGAGATATATCATTGTATTACTCGATGAATGAATACCAGCGCCCATCAATGCGAAGATGATAATTTGAGGCAAGTATCCCAACAGACTGGCGGAGATAAAGGCAAAGAACGGCACTCGGACACTACCCGATAAAACGTTGGTCACGACGTTATTCCCAATCGGAAACAAACGTAGCAAAAGGATTTTGTAAAACGGCTTACGACTCGCAAATGAATTAAAACGCGTCATTTTTTTCGGGAACCGTCGATATAGCCAATTTCCGATGAGAAAGCGCGCGCAGGCGTAGTTAAATGTCGCCCCAAAAACACAAGCAAATAAGGTGATAAGCACGCCTAATTGGACGTGGTATAAATAGCCGAATACCAATGCGATGGCTTGCTTTGGCCCACTTAACGACAAAAACACCACACTGAATGTGAAGATGACCACATGCCCTAAAGCCCCGTTTTTTTGAATGTAGCCAACCAGCCAGTTCTTATCTGTGAGGTGAGATAAAACGGGATTATCGAGCTGATTTGCTAACAAAACCCCAGCAAGTATAAGAAGTGCAAGCTTTAACCATTTCATTGTTTTGCATTTTCATTGGCAATGCTGACAGCTTTGATCATCGGATTTTTCGTGCGCTTTTGTAACCAGATCACACCAAACATATCAACAATCCCTACCCAAGCACGGTTCCATGCATTGTAATTGGAAGTGCCTGCTTCTCTGTCTCGGTGCGCGACTGGGTGAACGACGATTTCCCCGCCCATCGCTTTGATGAGTGCAGGCAAAAACCGATGCATATGATCAAAATACGGCAAGCGCAGATAAGTCGATTTAGGGATGACTTTAAGTCCACAACCAGAATCTGGAACACCATCACCTAGTAATGCATGACGCACTCTGTTCGCCACCTTCGATTGAAACCTAACCCAAGCTGTATCTAACCTTTTTGCTCGATAACCCGCGATGCAAAAATTCGGATTGCTGACTTTAGCAGCAAGCTCAAGCATCTTAGGCATATCCGACGGATCGTTCTGCCCATCAGCATCGGAGGTAACAATCCACTCGCCTTTTGCATGTTTGACGGCAGTTAACACTGCTGTGCTTTGACCGCAACTATGTTCGTGGCTTACCACTTGCAGGTCACACCCACATTCTTTAGCAGCTTCAAGTGCCTCTTGCACCGTATCATCGGTACTACCGTCGTCCGTAATGACAATTTCGACGTTAGGGTATGCTTCTAAACTGGCATGAATTTCTTTCACTAACTTCCCGATATTTCCTTGTTCATTTTTTGCAGGAATAACGACTGATATACTCGGTAACATAGCTCTAACCTTATGTGAACTCTCGACCTTGAAAGTTCTGAATGACAAATCTTTTACTTGTTATAAAAATTCCGGTACCAAGCGACAAACTCGGCAATGCCTTCTTCTACGGAAACTGACGGCCGGTAACCAGTGGCTTGATAGAAAGCTGTTGTATCAGCATAGGTTTGGTATACATCTCCTGGCTGCATCTCTCGATAATTCTTCTTTGCTTCTATTCCGAGTTCATTTTCTATTGCTTTGATAAAATCCATCAAACAAATCGGTGAACCATAACCAATATTGTAAATAGAATAAGGAGCAGAACTATCCGCTGGAGTACTATTTTCAAACTGCCATCGCTGATTAATTCTTGGTATGACATCAGAAATTCTGACTATCCCTTCGACAATGTCATTAATATGGGTAAAGTCCCTCCACATATCACCATTATTATTAATATCAATAGACTGACCGTTAATTATTTTCTCAGTAAAGATAAAAGGCGCCATATCTGGACGTCCCCAAGAACCATACACAGTAAAAAAACGTAAGCCTGTTGTAGGAAGTTGATAGAGATGAGAATAACTATGCGCCATCAATTCATTAGATTTTTTAGTCGCTGCATATAAAGAAACGGGGTGATCAACATTATCCGATGTAGAGAAAGGCACTTTCTTGTTTAAGCCGTAAACGGAGCTGGAAGATGCATATATGAAATGCTT
>NZ_JAWOTA010000067.1:0-2001 GCF_033338635.1 Vibrio sp. Vb1755
GCGGAAAAACCAGAGCTCTATGAGGTGATTTTCTCTGGCGGTGATCCATTAATGGCAAAAGACGATGAGATTCATTGGCTGCTGGAACACATAGCTCAGATTCCGCACATCAAACGTCTGCGCATTCACAGCCGTTTGCCTGTAGTGATCCCAGCTCGAATCACAGATGAGCTGTGTCAGTTGCTAAAAGCGTCACGCTTGCAAATTATCCTTGTTACGCACATCAACCATGCTAATGAGATTAACGATGAGCTGCGCCAGGCAATGAAAAAACTAAAAGAAGCCAATGTCACCCTGCTAAACCAGGGAGTTTTACTAAGAGGCGTTAATGATTCCGTTGATGCCCTGAGCCAGCTCAGCGAGGCCCTGTTCGATGCTGGGATCCTGCCGTATTACTTGCACGTGCTAGACAAAGTCCAGGGAGCGGCCCACTTTATGGTCGATGACGAACGAGCCCGACAACTAATGGCAGGCTTATTAGAAAACGTCTCTGGCTACCTGATCCCGACCCTCACCCGTGAAATCGGCGGCCGAAAAAGCAAAACGCCGCTCGACCTACACCTCGCATAACCATCTATAACCCCTACAAATCATGAGATTTTGTGTCGGTCGAGACGCAAAATCTTACGATTTCTCTCTGATTTTTGTTTATTTTCAGAAAACTCAATAAAAAAGACACCAAACCGTTCTAAAACATTTAAGTCTCATGTAGTCTCTGCCGCCTAGATTATTTGCGACACAAAATATGGAATAAGAATCACACTATTGTGATGAAAAATGGTCGAGTTTACGACATCCATATTCAACCAAACTGAAGATGAAAGACGTTAAGAACGGTAGCCAGTAAACGTGAAGTCTACGCAATGGTAAATGCCTTCATCGCCTTTAAGGCAGCCCTGCGGAAAGTTAACCCGTCCACCAGAAAGTATTGCGGCAACCATTACCTAGCTGAAACCGATGATTCGGGACATAACCAAGCATTCTGTCGACCAGGCCAACGCCTCACTTAACGGTTTACGCAGCGAAATCTCAACCGTTACCAAAGCATGGAAGAGAGGACTGAATCGGTCAAAGAGAGATCTCTTCCTGCGAACACTTTTCATTCAATCTTGCCGCACTGAGCAACAGTGCCGAAGAAAACCGATTATCTACTAAGGACGCACAACAAGGGGTTGAAGAGCGGAAACGCAAAGCTACTGCGCTACGCGACGTTGTGCATCTATTTACACTTTAACTTCAACCAACAAGAAGAAAAAACTCATAACAGGAGATATCCTTTGAAACTGAAACTTAGCCTAACTGCACTGGCTCTGATGGGCCAAACAGCCGCACATGCCGCTCCTCTGCTAGTTGATTTTGATGACAGCGAGCGCGAAGAGCGCGTTCAGGCGAGCAACGCTTGGCTAGAAATTGATACTCAGGCATTTTCAAATAATATTCAGTTGCTTCAGAAGGATCTAAAGGGCAACACTCAGATCTGTGCCATCATGAAGGCTGACGCGTACGGTAACGGTATCGCTGGCCTGATGCCTAGCATCATCGCGAACAACGTTGCATGTGTGGGTATCACCAGTAATGAAGAAGCTCGCGTAGTGCGTGAGCACGGCTTCGAAGGCAAGATCATGCGTGTCCGTGCGGCTAGCCGCAACGAAATTGAAAACGGCGTACAGTACGAAATCGAAGAGCTGATTGGCACTAAGATGCAGGCAGATCAAATCATCGAGATTGCATACAACTACAATACCGTTATTCCTGTTCACCTTGCTCTGAATACTTCAGGCATGGGTCGTAATGGTCTGGATCTGACAACGTATGAAGGTCAGGTTGAAGGTGTGGAAATCGCAAGCGATCCTAACCTAAAAATCGTAGGTATGATGACCCACTTCCCGAATGAAGGTCTTGATGAAATCCGCCGCAAGGTTGACCGTTTCAAAGTAGAAACAAAGTGGCTAATGGACAGCGCAGGTCTGAAACGTAAAGATATCACACTGCACGTGGCTA
>NZ_JAWOTA010000068.1:0-1942 GCF_033338635.1 Vibrio sp. Vb1755
CTCTTTGATTTGACCCAATACATAACTAATCGAAGAGCGCTCAGGCGTGTCGCCAAACACAAAGTTTTCTAATACAGTTAACCCAGAAGTATTGCCAAGCAGAATGCATTCAGAGCGTTGTCCGTCGCGTCCTGCTCGACCTATTTCCTGGGCATAGTTTTCAATGGATTTAGGCAGATCAAAGTGAATTACTCGGCGAATGTCGGATTTGTCGACACCCATCCCAAAGGCAATCGTGGCCACAATGCAGTCAATTTGGCCCGCCATAAATTGCTGTTGTATTTGCTCACGAACTTCACTTTTCATTCCCGCGTGATACGCATGAGCGTTAACGCCAATGTGGATCAATGATTTAGCCACTTGCTCTGCAGTTTGCTGTTGCGTTACGTAAACGATGGTTGGCAGTTTAGGGGCTGCGGCGACAATCGTGTTGAGTTGCGTTTGCTTTTCGGACTCTTCGCAAGGGATGACTGAAATATCGAGGTTCGAACGGTAAAAGCCAGTTACAGTAATGTGGTCACTCGCAATATCGAATTTATTTTTCATGTCCTCAATAACGGCGGGCGTTGCTGTGGCGGTCAGCAACAAGGTTTGGGGAATATTCAGTTCTCGCTGATATTGCGGCAACTTGAGGTAATCCGGACGGAAGTTATGCCCCCACTCAGAGATACAGTGCGCTTCATCGACCACCATCAAAGAGATTGGCACCTGACGAATGAACTCGCGAAAGCGCTCGTTTTTGAGGCGTTCGACAGAAATCATCAAAATTTTGATTTCACCGTTTTTGACTCCAACCATTACGCGTTGCGCTTCTTCTCTGCTTTGGCTGCTATCGATAGAAGCGGCGGCGATCCCTTTGCTTTGCAAAAAGCTCAGCTGATCTTTCATTAGTGCCAGTAATGGCGAGATCACTAAAGTGAGGTTTGGCAGCATGGTGGCGGGGAGTTGATAACAAAGAGATTTGCCCGAGCCCGTTGGGAATATTGCTGCTGCAGAGTAACCATTCATGACCGATTCAATAACTGGTTGTTGGCCTTGGCGTAATGAGTCAAAACCAAACACGGATTGAAGCGTTTGTAGTAACTGGGTACTTTGCATGTTAGGGAAACCTTTCTTCGGTGATAGACTAGGGTACATTAACATATCCTGCCTACTGAGCGCGCCTTCAAAAAGTATGAACAAAGCTGAGTTAATCCAAATCATCATTCATCAATTGGAAGAAAAACTTCGAATTGCACACGCTTCCACCCAAAGAGCCATCGATGCCGCAACGGACGAAGAAACAGTGCCCGAGC
This sequence comes from Vibrio sp. Vb1755, assembly GCF_033338635.1. NCBI lineage: Bacteria > Pseudomonadati > Pseudomonadota > Gammaproteobacteria > Vibrionales > Vibrionaceae > Vibrio > Vibrio sp. Vb1755. The sequence continues at coordinate 1,296 of NZ_JAWOTA010000068.1, forward strand.
ATAAGTACGACACGCTTGCATTAGAGGCTTCCTATCTTGCTCATGGCCAAGCAATGCGAGTACAAGAGAGTGAGGACGAATTGCGTCAGTATCGCTCAATGGTTATTCGCGACTTTACGGATGCGCCAATAGGTGTAGGCGCGTATGTGGTTCTCGTCGATGAGAACAATATCGAAAAACGCTTTTTCATCGGTCCGTGCTCTGGTGGACTAACGGTGGCTTGGCAAGATTTGGAAGTCTTTGTCTTAACAGCGAAATCACCATTGGGACGAGCGTTACTTGGCAAAGAGGAAGGCGAAGAGTTTGAGATGAAAATTGGCGATAAAACAACTTGTTACGAAGTCGTGACGGTGTTCTGACATCAAATGTATAACTGAGTGTTATGTTTAACAGAAGTTATTTTGAAGATAAGAGAATGACATGAAGAAACTTTTTACACTTTCATTGCTGATGGTTAGTGCAACAGGCTATGCAGCGCAATGTCGTGTGGACATCCATAATGAAGTTCGTATGGATGGACAGAGTTTGGAAATTCGCCAGACTTCTGGTGATAAAGCCGTCGTGGACGAAGACAACAACTTGTTCATCAAAGGTGAGTTGATTGAACTCGATGCGGAGCAGAAAGCCGCGATTGAAGCATATCGCGA
>NZ_JAWOTA010000069.1:0-1911 GCF_033338635.1 Vibrio sp. Vb1755
GAAATCTCTTTTAGTAAGCAACAAGACTTACTTGCAGCGAAAGCTCAAGAAGACATGTTGCGCGAAGAACTGGACAGAAAAAAATCAGATTTCCAATCATTGGGTTCGCAAAAGGCTCGCTATGAGCAATTGAAACGAGAAGTAGAGTCAAACAAAGATCTTTACGAAGCTTTCTTAAATCGAGAAAAAGAAACCAGCGCTACTAGCGATTACAAAAATGTGACCGCTCGCTTTACTGATAAAGCGATCATTCCACTGTTTCCTGTCGCGCCACAACGAATGAAACTGGTGCTTATCGCCACATTCTTCGGTTTTGCTATCGCTTGTGCATTGGCGATCATTTTAGAAACGTTGCGAGAAGTCATCCGCACTTCAAACGATGTTCAAGATAAGCTAGGCGTGACATGCTTGGGGGTTATCCCAATGGTGAAAAAACGTACCCTGCGAAAAAATGGGGTAAGTTATACCGCCTACTTAGATAAAGATGAAAAACTCTTTAGCGAAGCTTGTCGCTCTGTTCGAACGTCGTTGCTATTAAGGCTGACCAACACTAAGCAAAAGATCTTACCTTTTACTTCAGCGATTCCAGAGGAAGGCAAAACCTCCACCAGCATCAATATGGCGGTGTCCTTCTCGACTATGGAGAAAGTGTTGATTATCGACTGCGACTTGCGTCGTCCATCTTTAGCCAAACGATTCAATATTCCTGAGTCCCAGCCAGGTTTAACCAACATATTGACGATGGATACCGCAATAAAAGATTGTATCGTTCGCATCGATGACGCCAATTTAGATGTACTACCTGCTGGGCTGATTCCACCCAACCCACAAGAGTTGCTGGCATCCAATCGCTTCAAAAAACTACTGGACCATTTTCAAGATAAATACGATCGCATCATCATCGATACACCACCACTGTTGTCGGTCAGTGATGCGCTCATCTTAGGCCAATATGCGAACGGACTCATCACAGTGATTCGTTCCGAGTCCACCAAAGCATCACTGGTTAATGTCGCGCTATCTAAACAAATACAACACTCGATACCGTCTCTTGGCGTGCTTATCACTCAAGCAAAAGCTAAGGAAGGAGAGACTTTATATGTCCAGAAATACGCCTACTAATCCACATGCGTCTTGGTATCAGATATTAAAAAGCCAAGAACGCCCGGTGCTGATATATCAAATGGGTAAAGTCGGCTCGAGTGCGTTAGAAAAGTCGATTCCTAACTCGATTCATTTGCATGACCTTATGGCGATTGATGCTAACAAGCAGATCTCTCCAGTGAGAGCGAAGCTGCATCAACCAAACAAGCATTATGTAAAACGTCTGCTCAAGCGAAGCGTTATGAGCCACATGCTCAAACGTAAACAAGACGTGCGCATCATCTCATTGGTGAGAGAGCCGATTGGTAGAAATATCTCGATGTTCTTTCAATCGTTACCTTTCTGGATGGCAGAAAAATACCTAAATGACGACAGTGCAATTCGCTCTGAGCGTCCGCAATTGTTGCAAGAAGCTTTCGAAGAGCACATGAATCACCACTACCCTTTGGAGTGGTTTGATAATGAAATCAAAACGCTAACAGGGATCGACGTGTTCAATAAACCGTTCGATCATGAAGCTGGTTGCCAAACCTACCAACAAGGCAACTTTTCTCTGCTCGTAATCCGAAGTGACAAGCTGAAGCAATCACCAGCTACCGTTGGCGATTTTCTCGGATATCCAGTTGATGTGGTCCACGACAACCAATCAAACAACAAATGGTACTCCTCGCTGATCAATGAGTTCAAAAACAGCTATCAACCTAAACCTGAGTTTATTGAGGAAATGTTGTCATCCAAATTGACGACCCACTTTTTTACTTCAAGTGAAATTTCCGAACTCAAACAAAAGTATCAAATGGCGCACTG
>NZ_JAWOTA010000070.1:0-1889 GCF_033338635.1 Vibrio sp. Vb1755
CGTGGCTGATATTGAAGCCATGGTTGCAAAAATGGCTCGAATTCCAGAGAAGTCGGTGTCTTCATCTGACAAAGACATCTTGAAGAATCTTGATGGCAAAATGAAGATGCTAGTCTTTGGTCAAGACAACGCTATTGATGCGCTTTCGGAGGCTATCAAACTGTCTCGTGCTGGTTTGGGCGTAGATAGCAAGCCTGTGGGTTCGTTCTTGTTTGCAGGGCCTACTGGTGTGGGTAAAACCGAGGTAACTGTTCAGCTATCGAAACTGCTTGGCATTGAACTGCTTCGTTTTGATATGTCTGAGTATGGTGAGCGTCACTCTGTGAGCCGCTTAATTGGTGCTCCTCCAGGTTATGTTGGTTATGATCAAGGTGGCTTGTTAACCGATGCCGTTATTAAGCATCCTCATTCCGTTGTTTTGTTGGATGAGATTGAGAAAGCGCACCCAGATATCTTTAACTTGTTACTGCAAGTGATGGATAACGGTACGCTAACGGACAACAATGGTCGCAAGGCCGATTTCCGTAACGTGATCCTTGTGATGACCACTAACGCTGGTGTGGCTGAAACTGAGAAGAAATCGATCGGTTTAATCCAACAAGATCATAGTCACGATGCCATGGCAGAAATTAAGAAGGTGTTCACTCCGGAGTTCCGTAACCGTCTTGATAATATCATCTGGTTTAATAGCCTAGATGAAAGTGTTATCCATCAAGTGGTTGATAAGTTTATTGTCGAGCTTCAAGTCCAGTTGGATGCTCGCGGAGTATCCATGGAAGTATCGCAAGATGCTCGCCATTGGTTAGCACATAAAGGTTATGACAAAGCGATGGGGGCACGTCCAATGGGCCGTGTAATCCAAGAGCAATTGAAGAAACCATTGGCAAATGAACTGTTGTTCGGATCACTTGTTGATGGTGGTACGGTGAAAGTGTCGTTAGTAAATGATGCGCTTGAATTTGAATATTTGAGTGAGAAAGAAGCAGCAATGCACTAACGTTTGTCGTCAATTTCAAATCAAAAGCGTGCGATTGGTCGCACGCTTTTTTTATATCTGTCTAGCACGAAGACTCATCTCTTTATTTCTGTTTTATTCATGGTTGTGCATATTGAGAAATAAAGAGGAAAGCATGAAAACTTTCATCATAGCGTGGTTGCTTATCCTACTCGTAGGGTGTGATAAACACGCCGTAGTTGTTGAGGCGAGTAAGCCAGAGTTTGATCCTATCATTCAGCGAGTAGAACAAGGACAAGCAGCAAACCTGCATAGCTTACTAGTGTGGCAAGATAGCCAGTTGACGTTGGAACTGTATCGTCAAGGTGGTGGGCTTGATGGTAATCGTCAAACACCAAATGTGCCTGTCGGGCAAGAGGTTGTGCATAACGTGCATTCCGTCACGAAATCCTTTGTCGCTACGCTGATTTTCATCGCTATTGATGAAGGCAAAATCGAAGGGTTAGATACGCCAATATTTGATTTCTTTCCAGAGTATACCGAGCCAGATAGAAAGGCGAAGCTAGCGATAACATTACGAGATGTTCTAAATATGTCCACAGGCTACGCATTGGACGAATTGTCCGTACCATATGGACAAGGCAACATTTTTTCTCGTCATTACAATGCGAAGGACTTAAAACAGCAGTTTCTTTCCACTCAATTAGCTTTTGATCCAGGAACAAAGTTCGCGTACAGCGGTCTTTCTACAGTTGGTCTTTCTAAAGTGATTGAAAAAGTATATGGGCAATCATTTACGGAAGTAATGAAAGAGAAGATTTTTTTCCCTTTAGATATTGAAGAGTATCAGTGGCTGCCAAACATCGGTAGTGGCGAAGCAGGAGCTGACTGGGGTTTACGTCTAACATCCCGAGATATGGGTAAGTTTGGCTTG
>NZ_JAWOTA010000071.1:0-1878 GCF_033338635.1 Vibrio sp. Vb1755
CCTTAAAAGATGACAACAATGAGTCTCTTGTTTTTATATACAGCCAGAATAGCGGCTTATCGAATTTTCTCATTTTTTCCTCAAACAGCTAACGCCCTGTTAAGGGGTGAGCAACGCAATACCGAAGCCGCCGCATACCGCCTTAATCACTAAAACCAACGCATAGTGAAAATGCCACGCGTTGCGAATCCCTCTTGAACAGTTTGTTATGTTGCGGACTTAAAACGTCATTCACTATGCCGCTCAAATGGACAGCCTAACGGCTTTATGACTCTAATTTTGATAACTGATTTTCAAGATCTGAAATTTCAGACTCTAGAGATTTCACAAAGATTTTTGAGACTTTTGTGTTAGAGCTTTTGTTATACTTACCTCTGTTCCAAGCACTACTTTCAGACTGCGCTTTCAGAAGTTGAGCCTCTTTTCTTTCGATCTTTTCTAACAATTCTTCTCTAGTCATTTAAATGTCTCAATGCAATTAAGTTTGTAATTATAGATATGGAGATAATTTACGTAAAATCAATATGTAATGAGATTGTAGAGAAACATAACGCCCTGTTAAGGGGTGAGCAACGCAATACCAAAGCCACCGCATACCACCTTAAACACTAAAACCAACGCATAGTGAAAATGCCACGCGTTGCGAATCCCTCTTGAACAGATTGTTAGCTGTGTACTACAACACTAGCATTAAAATAAAAGGCCCCAAAACTGCAACAACCATCATCAAAAACCAGAGATAAATCATCAATGATAGGTAGAGCGAAAATATCCCTTTTACAGTACTTTCCAGCTCGATACCTTTATTGTTCTGTAAAAAGTACGCTAACTCTGCCCTAGGAATGGAGCCTGCAACTTTTCGAAACTTAAGCTTCAAAAGCATAAGACCCATTGAGGTAGGTACACTAAGCGCCAACAGGTACAACATGTAAGACATGAAGGTGTTTTCGGGAGATTTGTTACCTGAAACTATAGCCGCAATAATGATGACTAAGAGTAGAGAGGAAAAACCTTTAAATGATGAAAAGACTGAGTCTCGCGTTCTAACATATAGCCAAAATAACGGCTTATCGATTATTTTCATTTGTTTCTCAAACAGCTAACGCCGCATTAAGGTGTGAGCGACGCTTGGCTATACTTGAGCGAAGCGAAAACGCCAAGCGTTGCGAATCACCCTTAAATGCTTTGTTAGCTGTATACTAAATTATTTCTGAGAGATGCCCATTTACTGGCTCAGAAGGCATGCCTTGTGTGTGTTTAGCAAATGATTCAGGACAAGGGAGTTGGTTGACTACTCTTTTCTCCACATGACTATAATAAAACTGGTTGTCCCATGTTTTAGATATAAATCTATTTTTATAGGAATTTAACCTATTATCACTCCCACCCCAACCGAACCAAATTATAGGGGTATACTCTTTTTCACTTTCACAAGTCGGTATATTACTGAAATTCGCAATTTTGTTACATGCGGAGCTCAAGTCAGCGTCGCATAAGTAAAAAAGGTTCCAGACACGAACATAAGCGTTTATAGGAATGTCCTTCTGAGCAATTTTATAAGCATCCAAAAAGCGATTGCGAACGGCTGGAAGCATTTTGTCGCCATTGAGATCGAGAGGTTGCAGTTCTCCAAATATGTGAGGTTGAGCCGAACCAGGATTTTTACCAACTATGGCTCCAACACAAATACTCGGTTCTTGCGGGTCAAATTCCGTAAGGTAAATACGAGTATCAAACCTAAAAAGTTGACCATTTATTTTTTCAAATCTTGCAAAATAACTCAATTTTACCTCCTTGCAGCTAACGCCGCATTAAGGTGTGAGCAGCGCTTGGCTATACTTGAGCGAAGCGAAACTGCCAAGCGTTGCGAATCACTCT
>NZ_JAWOTA010000072.1:0-1845 GCF_033338635.1 Vibrio sp. Vb1755
TTCGGTAATGCCCACATAGGTGTAAATCAACGCGTTAGCTTTGCCGCGTCGAACGTCATCAAAGGCTTCTAAACGCGTTTTCACGTAGATAATGTTGTCGATGCCCTGCGAGGTTAGATTGTCGCAGTACACGCTACCTTCCACACACACCCATTTGATATCGCGAATATCACGATCTTTATAGCTAGCATCGCGATACCAAGCAGCGATGGTGCTGGAGAAAAAGGGTTTCGAGAACAGAAAACGCTTCTCTCTTTCTGGCGTTTTGCTAAAACCCACAGCGCCATCAATCACACCGTTTTCGACATCGTTAAGCAACGGCGGAATGTGTTGATAAGCGCGCAGTTCTAGGTTGAGCCCAAGAACCTTAGCGATGTTAGAGAGATAATCGAGGTTGATGCCGTAAAATGGACCGACACTGTCTACAACGGAATTTGAAGAGTCGTTTTGTGTGATAACGCCGACTACGATGCTGTCTTTTGTATTTTCTTTCGCAAGCGCATTAAAGGAAACCGCAAGACTGGTTACGGTTGCGGTAAGTATGATTATTTTTCTTAGAATGCTGAACATAAATGCTTCCTCTAATTGGAAAGCCAGACTAAATTGATCAGCAAAAATGTCAAATTTCGAACTTTAACGAAATGAGCATTAACTATATGTTTTAAATGGATTAATTAAAAATAAGTAAGGACATTCTGACAAGATATTCCACCTTTGACTACACGATATTTGCGTTCAATATCTCAACAGTAAATGTTCTGTGTTTCAGCCAATAAACAACTGGAAAGTTGGAAAACGCGCCATCAGATTATTCTCAAGACTTAGCCAGTTGATAAGTCTTGTTTATTTAGTAAAAAGCTCAGCCACAGGTAAAACAGTCCTGTAGCCGAGCTTAGTTTTGCCACAGGCAATCTCAGTTTTGAGGTGCCGTGTTATAACTCAGGGAGACGTGTGTTTCCCTATATTGATACCAATGTTCTTATTTGACGAGTTCGATATCACCCATCGTCCAGCTCTTATCGAACATTTTCTTTGTTGGGCCGTAGAAGCGGACATACGTAACCCAACCTTCTTCTGGGTTCGTTTGTACCCAGTTGTTCTCATAACCTTTCACTGGCTTTGGACCGTAGTAAACGTCAATCGAACCGTCAGAGTTAACTTTTAAATTCTTACGAGAAGAAATGTCTGGTGAGCCTGCATCGTTGATGATCATCAGACGATTGTTTTCATCGTAAACCGTCGTCGACCAGAAGTTTGACGCAGGGACATTCGCTGGTACATGCAGTTTGTAGGTATGTTCACCTGAAAGCCAGTTACCATCACTATCTTGATACGTTACTAAGTAACGCTGACCAAAGCCTGAAATCGTACTCTTCATACCGCGAGAAACCGTGATCGCTTCGTAGAACCAAGCCGCACGTTCATCAAGTTCATCGTAGTTTTCGCTTCGTTGATCAAGTGACACACTGATGGCATCTTTCCAATTCGTGCCTTTCCAGTACGGCTGTGTAAAACGCTTGGTGTAATCATTTGATTGCGCCATTGCTCGGCCGACTTTACTTGCTTCAAGCAGAATTTTCTTTTGCTCTTCTGTTGGGTTAAACGGCTTACCCTTCTCGATACCTAAGAACTTCAGCTGAGCCATAACAAAACGATCGCGTTCTTCCACTGGGTTTTCTTGGATGATTTGATGGATGGTCTTCCAGTATTCCAAGCCATCTTTTGGAATATGCGTCCAATCAATTTCCGGCACTTGAGCAACCGGGATTTTACGACCTAGTTTGCCATCGGCGTATGGTTGCGTTGTGATGTTTGGCACCACTTGTTTCACTACGCGATCAACAT
>NZ_JAWOTA010000073.1:0-1837 GCF_033338635.1 Vibrio sp. Vb1755
AGAAGTAGCGCATGTACTAACAAATTGCTTAAGAGTGATTCGTAACGCGTGGCATTTTTACTTTGCGGTGGCTTATGGTGATTAAGGCGCTGTGCAGTAGCTTTTGTATTGCGTTACTCACACCTTAGCAAGGCGTTATATGCCCTGAATCGGTGAGCGATTACACGCGAAACAGTTTTTTTATGCTAAACCTATGGTGTCGGGTGTTCACAATGAGCACTATGATGCACATATGGAGATATTCAAATGACAACTAAATTAGTTTGCTACGGTGGCCGAACCACGTATGAATCCAATAGATTAAACAGAACAGAGGCGTTTACACTGAGTGTAGTTGAGCACGTTTTAGGCTCAAATCAATTTGTTGTTAATGAAAGTGACGGAGATTTTACTGAACTTTTAATTCAACATTTAGATGAAGAAAACTTCCTTATTTCTGAAAATCTATTTACGCGTTTAGTTCAGAAAGGAGCAGTTAAACCAAGCGCTGTGTTTTGTAATGATGAACTCCACAAGACAATAAATGTCTGTAAAGAACACACTTCAAATGAATGGCAAATTCTAGATAGTGAGCAGTAGAGTTTGCTGAAAAAAGGCATATAACAAAGCGTTTAAGACAGATTCCCAACGCATGGCATTTTTAATTCCATCGTTGGGTTTTGTGTTTACGGTGGTATGGTTAGGTTAAGTGGTGGCGTTGCTCACTACTTAACGCGGCGTTAGGCGCTTGGTTTAAAACGTAAGATCAAGCTCTTGGAAGTTGTGTCTTAAATCATTGATAATGTGTCCAAACTATCTAGTAACTGAGTTTTATATGGAAACCTCAAAAGAAGAACTTCTAGCCTTATTAACGAAAGAGTGCGAATTGTACTCGTCTATTCCTGCAATTGAGCAACAGCAAAAGCGGGATAAAAAGTGCTTTATAAATGGTTTGATGACGGCTTGCCGAGTGGTCGGTATCAGTTTTGAAGAACTGAACGCGATAATAGAATTGATGCCTCAACAGCCAAAGTTCAAAGATATAGATGAGCAGCTATCTATCCCTACATATGTACGGAACAACGTTGAGATTCAGTTATAAAACGTGGCTACGCGCCTAACAAACTGTTCAAGAGGGATTCGCAACGCGTGGCATTTTCACTATGCGTTGGTTTTAGTGTTTAAGGTGGTCTGCGGCGACTTCGGTATTGCGTTGCTCACCCCTTAACAGGGCGTTAGGCGAATAGCCAAAATTGACGAAGGAAAACAGATGTATAAGGGAAGTTGTTTGTGTGGTTCAATTCAGTTTGAACTTGATGGTATTGTAACTGATATTATTCACTGTCATTGCTCGCTGTGTCGTAAAGCAAGTGGAAGTGCTTATGCAACAAATGGGTTCATTAATGCTCAAGAACTCAAGCTAACAGACCAAGATAAAACTCTTACGTTTTACGAGAGCAGCGAAGGTAAGCGCAAGTACTTCTGTAAAAGTTGCGGCTCTCCTATATACAGTTCAAATGCTCAATCCCCAGAAAGGTATCGCCTTCGTTTGGGAGCTCTAGACAGTGACATATCAGAGCGTCCTATATCTCACAATTTCGTGACTTCGAAAGCGAATTGGGAGGACCTAAATGCGGAATTGCCGCGTTACGAGAAGCATGAACCTGGGCGGAAGTAGCTCCGAACAGGATTTCGCCTAACAAAGCATTTAAGAGTGATTCGCAACGCTTGGCGCTTTCGCTTCGCTCAAGTATAGCCAAGCGTCGCTCACACCTTAATGCGGCGTTATATGCTTTCAAGTTTTAAACAATAAAAGGACTTAAAAATGATTCTAAATCACGTCTCAGTCGGCGCTTCT
>NZ_JAWOTA010000074.1:0-1835 GCF_033338635.1 Vibrio sp. Vb1755
AGCTCATTCCCTTGGCCGATTGGAGTAACTGCATTATTAACAAATGTGCCATTTGTTGATAAATCTTTAATTAGATATTTATCGCCAAATTTAATCAATTCGCCGTGAGTCCCAGAAATAACTCTCTCAGGGTCTGGTAACGTCCAGTCACATTGTTCTGAGCGTCCGAAGGTTACCTTTGCATGCTCATCACTTGATTCAAACACAAACTCACTCTCTATTTCCGGAGTAAATTTGTGGAAACTCGTTATGGTCAATACCAATTTCATGAAAATCCTCGCCAAAGACCTGCTAAATATTTATATATCGATTTTTATAATTAGATTTTAAGCTTTAATTATTAACATTAAGATTAATAGAGTTCTTATAGCTGTTATAAAAACTATTGACGGCATAATGAATCATTTTTTTATCAAAGCAATCATGAATTGTTGAACAATTTTAAATATCCAACCAGGTTCAAATTTTTGACACTCAAACTTTCACCCGTCAAAAAACCGATGTTAGTTTGGCCGAGAAAATCTAACCGAAGTATTTTTCATTTAGCAGGAATATATATATTAACCCCATCATTTATATGGAGTCCTTGTGATGGAAGAAAAAAATAAAGACAAATCTATAAATAGCAGCGATAGCGGAGATAAAACAAAAATTGTAAAGACTCAAAAAAGAGAAAACGCAATTGAACCCGCTAAAAACGTTAATAAACAAGACTCCGCTGAAAATATAAATGAAACGGATACAAAACTGTCTCAAAAAGAAAACACAATACCACCTATCAACAAAAGTAATAATAAGAACACAAAAAACAAAAGTGTTATTAACTCAAATTTAATTGGGCAAACAGTAAAAAACCGTTACGAAATTGAGTCTATTTTAGGTCATGGTGGACTCTGTGATGTTTATTTAGCAAAAGACAAAATTCTTGAGTCTTCTGGCTCGGAGTCCCCTTATGTTGCTCTAAAAGTTTTACAGAAAGAGTTTGCGTCTCAGCCAGAGACAGCAAGAATGTTGATTCGAGAAGCGCAACAAACACAAAGACTTAGTCATCCAAACGTAATCCGGGTCTTTGATTTCGGAGTCGACGGTGATATCTACTTTTTAGTGATGGAATATATTGACGGCGAAACGTTGGAAAGTTTAATCCAACGATCTCGTCCAAATGGTTTGAAGTACCATGCAATGCTTTCTATCCTCAACCAAATCCTCGACGCACTATCCTATGCTCATTCGCTCGGTGTTGTGCACGCCGACTTAAAACCAGCCAACGTAATTTTAACCTCCGAAGGCCATGTAAAGCTTTTGGATTTTGGTGTGTCGAAAACTCACCAGATCAAACAGGATCAGTATGCAGCAAAACGTAAAACAGAAGATCTAGAAACGCTGGGCTACACGCCTAACTACGCCTCACTCAACCTGCTCTCAGGAAAAGAACCAAACATAAGCGATGATATGTTCGCCTTATGTTGTATTACGTATGAATTGTTGAGTTGTAAGCATCCATATTCAAGAACACCAGTTAATGAAGCACTAAAGAAAAATATTAAGGTCTCTAAACCAGCAAATATGCCAATAGCGAAGTGGCCGATTTTCTCGAAGATTTTTTCAACTGGTACAATTCCCGCTGATTTTAATGCAAAGACAGTTAAGCGTCGTTTGAACAAGCAATATTGGCCCTTGGCCACTGGTGTCGCAGCCAGCTTATTGTTTGTGGCAGGTCTTGGATTAATCTACAACCAACAGCAAGTTGCCATTTCCGATCTAGAAGCAAAGCTCAGTCAACAAAACGAAGTTATCCAAAATGCAGAGCTTCTATTAAGTACCTCGCCAGAGCA
>NZ_JAWOTA010000075.1:0-1830 GCF_033338635.1 Vibrio sp. Vb1755
TATTAAGCTGCAGAAGCTCATCTTCAATCTGCTTCGCAATCGGCTTAAGCTCTTCAAGAGGCCTGTCCCCCACCAGCCCCATTTCTATCACGTCTTGTCGCCATTCAACCTGATAGACATTGATGGGCTCCATGCCAAGAGGCAGGTTAGAAATAGTATCGATGCGCTGATTCACATCATCAAGCACTCGCTTGATATCCGCGTTGACATCAACTTCGATAGAAATATAAGCACTGCCACGAGAAGCTCGCGACACCACTTTTTTAATGCCAGTAACGTCTTTGATCGACTCTTCCACTTTGACCAAAATACTCTCTTCAATTTCTTGAGGAGACGCACCTGGATAAGTCGCGCGAACGTCGATGTAGTTCACTTCGATATTCGGGAACATCTGACGCTGGATAAACATGTAACTCACGATACCCATGATGATGATAAACACCATCAACAGGTTGGCAGCCACAGGGTTATTGGCAAAATAGGCAATGATGCCCTTTTGATTCGTATCTTCCATGACAAACTCCTACTTACTGTACGACGGTTTCGGAGTCGTCATTCTTTTTTGCAATTTGAACCGCCATGCCTTTTTGCGGGTATTCAGGAAGAGTCAGAACCAATTGGTCACTTTGTTCCAAACCTTCACCTACCAACATGAATTCTCCCTCAGCTCTTAATACTGTGACAATGCGAGGCTGAAGTTGATTTTCATCGTTGACGACCCAAACCGTGCGGTTTTTCACTAATTCTTGTGGAAGACGATAGATGTGCTTGAGCTCTTTGCCCGTAAAGCTGACTTCTACGTAAGAACCAAATTTGATTGGCGGTTGCTGGTTATCGATGCCATAAGGGTCTTCAACCTGAATCACCATATTGATCATGCGTGTGGCGCTGTCAATCATTCCCAAATCGCGAACGACTTTACCTTCACGTGTGGTCGAGAGAATGCCTTGCTGAGTTACGGTTGCTGTCAGCTCTTTGATTGACTCCGGCAAAAACGCACTATCAAAACCAGCAATTGGAACATGCACTTCCGCCACTTCGATGTTATTCAAAGTGGCGACACGAGATCCCGACGTCACAAACTGCCCCACACCGACATCACGCTCGACCACTAAAGCATCGTATGGCGCAACCACTCGGCAGTTTTCCAAGTCGCGATTTGCACGTTTGAGAGCGGCTTGAGCAGACTTCACTTGCGCTTGCGCGCTAAGCACCTGAGGTTTACGCCAGTACAGCTCGGTGATTTGCTTGTCGCTAAGTTTTTTCGCTTGGCGTTTCGCCACTTCCGCTTTTGCTTGTTCTTCAATTAACGATGCTCGAGCACTAGCCAGACCCGCTTCAGCTTGAAGTACGGCCGCTTCATAATTATCGCTTTCTATCGTGAATAACACTTCCCCACGCTTCACGATGCCACCGGTTACAAAATTAGGGTGCCAACTGATCACTTCACCGCTGACTTGAGCAGAAAGGTGTGTTTTTTCGAATGGAACCAATTCGCCATGGCTGGTAATCACGACTTTATGGTCAGTAGGAAAAAGAGAAGAGGCTCGAACTGTGGGTTCGGTTATGGTTTCTTTTGTTGACTCTTTCTCTGGTGCTGTCGCTGCAATCGCAGCATATCCAGCGTAAGATCCGCCGACGACAACGAAGGGTAAAAGCCAACGTACTATGGGTTTTGCTAACATCAAAAATCCTTTTTTATTGTTGTATTCAGCCGAATGCTCGTGTTGGTTTTTCAACCTAAATGCGACATCAAAAAGCATAATGCTCAATGAGTTAGCAAGTACTCCCTGTGAGCAATCGGTGAGTTCATTGCATCTGAAATAGACG
>NZ_JAWOTA010000076.1:0-1829 GCF_033338635.1 Vibrio sp. Vb1755
GAGAAGCCTGGCTGCGTACCTCATCCACTTGATCGCAAAAATACGCGACTTCCAATGGTGCGGGTGCCAATTTCCACTCTTCTGTGACCACTTGGGCAAGGTGACGCTGATGTTTTTCCGCTTGAGAAACGAAGAAACCACCCACGTTTTTGGTGCCTTGTACCAAAGTGTGTGCAACTACATCGCCTGTTACGCGAGATAACCACTCTTCAATGTCCGGTTTGCAATCGGTCATCAACTGAGAAAATTTCTGCGCCAGTTGAATATCACCTTCAAGCTCAAGCTTGTCTTGCTTAATCAAGCGAGTGATGTTGGCTTGGTCACGCAGCTCAGGCAGCACACTCAAGTTCAACGAGAGATAGCAGTCAGGCTGACCTTCGTAGTTACCCAGCACATCAATCTGCTGACTGAAAACAAACGTCAGCGTCTTGTCGATTTCTTTGAGGTGAACTTGGATAACTTGGCCCTTGAAACGCGCTAAACGACGACCCAATGCAGGATCGTCTTTAATCAGTGTGTTCAGCGAAGTTTCAATGACAGCAGTGATAAGAGGTTCAAATGGCATGCCGTTAACCCTTAGAATTTGTAACCGCGGTGCAACGCCACAATACCACCCGTTAGGTTGTAGTATTTGGTGTTTTCGAAGCCAGCGTCTTGCATCATGCCTTCCAGTGTTTCTTGGTCTGGGTGCATGCGAATAGATTCAGCAAGGTAGCGGTAGCTTTCTGCGTCATTCGCGACCAATTCGCCCATTTTTGGCAATAGGTGGAATGAGTACGCGTCGTACACTTTTGATAGTGGTTCGAGAACTGGTTTAGAGAATTCCAAAACCAATAGACGACCACCTGGCTTGAGGACGCGGAACATTGAACGCAGTGCTTTGTCTTTGTCGGTTACGTTACGAAGACAGAAGCTGATGGTGATCACATCGAAGTAATCATCTGGGAAAGGCAGTTCTTCTGCGTTTGCTTGTACGTAGTGTACGTTACCCACAATGCCGTTATCGCGCAGTTTGTCGCGGCCAACATTCAGCATTGAGTTGTTAATATCTGCCAGAACAACGTGGCCTTGGTCACCCACAATACGCGAGAATTTCGCGGTTAGGTCACCCGTACCACCACCTAGATCCAGAATGCGCTGACCAGGACGAGCGCCACTGCAATCGATCGTAAAACGCTTCCAAAGGCGGTGAATACCACCTGACATCAGGTCGTTCATGATGTCGTATTTCGCTGCCACTGAGTGGAAAACTTCGGCAACTTTGGTCACTTTTTCTTCTTTCGCCACTGTGGTGAAACCAAAGTGGGTCGTTTCGTTCTCTAACGCTGTATTGGATTGCAAACTTGTGTCCGTCATTCTAATTCCTCTTGGGCAGCACTTGTTCACTACAGGGCGTTTGCTGACAATGAAAGTCGCCCTCTGTACTGCGGGCGATTAGTTTACTTTATCCTCAGCCGGATGTCTTTCTACTAACGATTCATTTGGTGATTCATTTTCTGAAAATGCATCACTTTGCGCCAACTGCGCAAGGTCAGAAGAAATCGGTCGTTTGATTTCAACCCCCAACTGTCTAAAGCTTTCTGCTTGACGAATCACGTTGCCACGGCCTGTTGCCAGCTTGTTCATAGCGCCTTGATAGGTTTGGTTCGCTCGGTCTAATGCGCCGCCCAACCCTTCCATGTCATCGATGAATAAACGCAGCTTGTCGTACAGTTTGGTGGCGCGCTGGGCGATCAGTTTGGCGTTTTCATTCTGACGTTCGTTACGCCATAAATTGTCGATGGTGCGCAGTGCCACCAACAACGTGGTTGGGCTAACCAAGATAATGT
>NZ_JAWOTA010000077.1:0-1791 GCF_033338635.1 Vibrio sp. Vb1755
TTCAAATCGATACGAGTTCGCCTCGTTATCAGGATATTGGTAACCACCAGATGTGGTTGAAGATTTACTGTCCGCTTGGCTGTAGCTGTAATCAAATGAGATAGAAAGTTTGTCGTCCAGCAGTCGCTCTTTACTCACACCAAAACCAATGGTTGTGATGTCATCTTTGAGCTTGGTGGTGTAGCGATTCCAGCCGACAATGTCAGAGTTTGCTTGTTGTTGCTCGGAGCGGATGATCTGTTGATTGTAAAAAACATGCCCGCTTAATCCGTCGAGTAAATTGAAGTTGAGGCTGAGGTCGTAGCCGTAATCTTCCCCTTCGCTTAAACCAATATCGGGTTTTGCATAGTCATCATTTCCGTACCAAAGTTCTGCAAGTAGCTGGACATCGTCTGTCATGTCATAACTGCCGTCGCCACGGAGCTCAATCCTCTCTTTGTCGGCTAAATAGTATTGGCGCAAATTAGGCGAGTCGCTGCTGTCGTCCTGCCAATCAGAGCCATCGCGGAAAGAGTAGGAGACTTTACCGCCTAATTGCCACGGACTGTTTGGCCTGTACTGAGCACCAACAAAAACGCGTTGTTCATCGGTACGTTTTCGGTCGGCATAGCTTCGCTCGTCTTGTTTGAAGTGATAACCCGCATTCACCTTCACATCAGATGCAACACGATGCGTTAACGTTGTTTCCAGTTTGGTTTTTGTGTGGTCGTATTTTTCTCTTGTAGAGCCGATGATGGTGTTTCTATCGGAGTTATCGTCTTTGTCTGAATAGTCCACAGAAATGGCGAAAGCTGTGTCTCTCGAAAGCTTGTTGTGGTAATCCGCGCTCATTTGCCAAGTGTTGGTTTCGCCATGGAATGTATTGGAGTTGACGGGGGACTGCGGAAACGGATTTAACCCGCCTTCAGAAGACGTCTGTGACCAAAGTAAGCGGCCACTGAACGTTTGTTGATTCAACCGATAATTCCCCGTGACAGCAAATTGGTGAAAGTCGTTGTCAGGCTCATACGCAAGGTGGTTGGCGTAAGGGTTGGTAATGCCGCCGTAATAGAGTGCGGACTTGTCATTGCGGAAAAACGAGCCGCGATACGCAATATCCACCAGCCACAAATCTTCAATGTAGCTCACTCCTACTTGAGTATTTAAGGTTTCATGATCGACGTCTTTAGGTATGAATCCCGGCGCGTTGGCGTAACCCGGAATGGTCGATGAATAGAGCGAAGTTGTGCCTTCTTTACGTTCGTGCTTCATGGATGCATATGGCTTCCATAGCGTATGTGGTGTGTACTTGAGTTCTAACTTAAACGTCTCTCGCGTCACTGAGTTTTCATATTTCGATAGGTCACCACTAACGAGTGCATCTTCTCTTGGATGATACGCACTGAGTGAGGACTGATTCCAGAAATACGGAGTTTCGCTGTAACTGCCGAGGATACGTAATCCGTCGTACTGGCCCATTTCCCACTGCAGTAAGAAGCGTTGCAAACCAAGATCTTCGACGACGATTCGATTGTAGAATCCATCGTCTTCATATTGTTCGATATCGGCGTTTAGGCTAGCGTTAAAGTGCTTATTGTCAGAGTTTGTACCGTAAACGGGCGGATTCCAATTATAGAATCGCGAGGAACCATCGTTGTTAAGGTACCCTACGCCCGCGCTGACTTCTCCACTCCATGTGCCGTCGCTGCTGCATCCACTGCACTGCCAGCGGCTAGTGTCGGCTGGTTGAGAACGTTGTAACGAATAATCGTTGGCGTGCGCTTGCACAGCAAAAGCAAGGGAAATAGCGAT
>NZ_JAWOTA010000078.1:0-1790 GCF_033338635.1 Vibrio sp. Vb1755
GTAAGCCTATTTTTTGCTCCACTTTATCCAGTACAAACGCAGCTCGAGCCATGTAACCCGAACTCTCAAGCACAGCGAGGAACTAATACAAACTCGCAATGACAGGAATAAAGGTCGCTACCGTTTGGATACCGCCACCAATACCATCGGCAATAACCGTCACAAGCCAAACTGGCAAATGACCATCCAATAGGTGATGACCGCCATCAACCAAAAGTGCGCCAACGCCGATATCAAAGAAATCGATAAATGCACTACCAATGTTAATCGAGAACATAAACATTAGGTACATCACAACAAAGAAGAATGGAATCCCCACCCACTTGTTCAAAATAAACTGATCAAGTTTTTCGGTAACACTGCGGCTGAGTTTGCCTTCACTGCGGCGAACTTTTTTACATTGTTTGTGCAGATGTGTGTATTTGGTATCCGCAACATGTAAATCAATATCCAAATCTAAAGTCGCAATCGCTTCCAGTACTTTGCTTCTATCAAGATCGGACAGGCTATTGAGAACCATCGTGTCTTTTTCTAGAGCACGAATCGCTAATGCACGATGAGAAACGGTTTGATCGTTAAATAGAGAAGAAATATGCTCGATCGCTGCTTCCATCTTATCGCCGTAATTCAAAGAGCGGTCTTTTAGCGCAACACCCTGAACTATGGCTTTGTGGAGCTTTTCTTTAAACTCAGCAACTTGTGCTTTATTAGTGGCAGACAAACTGATCACTGGGCAACCTAGCGTCTTTTCTAACTCAGCAATGTTGATCATCTGACGTTCACGCTTTAACGCATCCATTTTGTTGAGAACAACAACCATCGGGCGACCAAGCTCACGAAGTTGCAGCGTCATATATAGACTGCGCTCTAAGCTGGTGGCATCAATCACGTTGATGATCAAATCAGCTGGGTGCGTCAACACGGCACGAGAAGCGATGGATTCATCGATACTGTTACTATCGTTACCGCTATCCAGAGAGTAAATGCCCGGCAAGTCCGTCAGTAAAAACTCATCACCCGCGTGCTTAAATTGACCCGTTTTTTTCTCAACAGTCACACCCGCCCAGTTACCGACTTGCTGTTTGGCACCAGTCAAACCATTAAAAAGAGTGGTTTTACCGCTGTTTGGGTTACCTACGGTAAGAACTTGATACTGCATTACACTCGCTCCACTTCAATTTTTTGAGCAATGGTTTCTCTTAACGCAACAGATACACCGCGTACCTCAACTTGTAGTGGGTCTCCCATCGGCGCGCGTCTGATCACCTTAACTTCTGTGTTCGGAAGTAGCCCCATTACCATAAGCTTTTTTCTAATATCTGATGAAAGACCATCTAACAAACGAATTGTCACCGTATCGCCAGGTTTAATTTCTGATAATTTCATAGTGGCCCTTAAGAGTATTGCTAATGATAAATATTATTATTTAAGAGTATTTAGGCTGCGATAATACTCCTCTATACCCTTCCATTCATTGTGTGAAATCAAAGATTCCATAATTGCCTTTCATATTTTGAACGTTAACTCCGTTAAGTTTTACCTCGTCATTTTCGTCAAAATCGACATTTTGAAAACCATCAAAAAGAAACAAAAACTTAACATCCCCTAATCAGAATAAATTTTATCTTCTAACATCAATAATTTAAAATCAAAAATCAACATTGTCGCTTTTCTCATATCAACCTGTCGTTATTTTTATAAGAAAAATAAGTAAGGTCTCGTATAGTTATTCCATCGAGAGGGCAACCTCTTAAAAGAATTCCAGAGGTGGCATGGCAACATGTCACTCC
>NZ_JAWOTA010000079.1:0-1783 GCF_033338635.1 Vibrio sp. Vb1755
GAGCTGGTCTACCTCATTGGCTAAGTGTGCCGAGACTTGTTTGGCTTCATCCGTAGCAAAAATGTCACGGCCAGCGCCCGTTGCATAAAACTGGTTCATTTGATGAGTGAACACCCACGTATCAATCAATGCAGCCATTGGTGATACTTGATATGCTGCTGCTTGCAAGCCTTCTTCTGCATTGATCTTCCACAGCAGGACGTAAGACTGGTTCACTTTATCATTGGGGTCATACTGCTCTTGAAGCACATCGGCGGCTTGCTCAACTTGAGCAAAAAATTGAAGTGCATATTCGCGCGTTAAAATGCGCATATTAAGCTCTTGCTTGGTGAGAGGAACGGTCTGGCTGTCAATTTTCACTTCTAACAGGGAACACCCTGAAAGAGTGGTAACCAACCACAAAACCATCAGTGACGATATTCGACGAATGGACATGAAGCTACCTTTATCAAATTGTATAGAACAGGAATTAAGCGGAACCCAAGTGTAGGTTCGAACGCGCCTTTAATACCTCAACCGCCAACATTTTAAGTCAGAGGAATATCAATCTGTTAGCACTTCTCGTATCTTTTCACTGTTGAGAACTTTCTCTGCGAAAAGTGTTGTTTGTTGTAATACATCCCTTAATTGACAGAGCTTATTATCCGGTACCTCTTTGCCCTGTTTTATCAATAATTCTATCTCACCTGAGATGTAATGCAGGGGCATTGCACCTAAACTTCCTGACACCCCTTTCAGGCTGTGCGCCGCGCGCTGTGCGTTGTCTATATCTTCGTTTAGAAGTTTATGTAATTTAGAACCATCTTCAGCATGATCTTGAATAAAGACCTCGAGCAACATTCGGACAGCGCCTTCATCGCCAGAAAGCGAATCCAGCATTCTGTTTATATCGATAAACGGTTCTTGCGGAGCCAGCAATTCTTGTCGCGAATCAGGGGTTAGCTCTTGCGTTTTATTCGCTTGAGCATCACTTGCCAACTCACGCGCTTTGTTCTCGTGTTCTAAAGAATTGGATGCGTTTTCAGTTTGAGAAACGGCAGGATCTGATGAACTTGAATTCGCCACCGCATTTTTAGAGAAGACAGCCCATGAGACCAACGCCAACAGACAACCGCTCACGACAATGAGCCAAAAGATGAAAGAAACCAGTTTTTGTTCGAGCGTAGCCTTCATCGACACCAACTGATTAGGAAAATCTGGCTTTAATAACTGATTCGCCAAATAACTGCCCTGCGCATTCGCCGCAAGAACACTTGAGGTTTGTGCGAGTCGACGTTGAAATGCAGAACGCTCCCCTGTCGACAGTGAATCCGATTCGATGAACAGTAAATCCAGTTCGCGATAGGTATCCGTATTGGTGTTGGAATCGCTAAAAATCGATTCAAGAACCAAGGCTCCCAAGCGGTAATACATGTTTTCAATTTGCTGCGAGTTGTTTTCCGCACCTCGGCTGGTGTGCAGTTGCTCCGCCAACGATACCAACTCACCATCACTGCCAATAAAAGCGCGTGCACTTTCCAAAAATCGGTCAGTTGAATAAAGCAATTGCGTGACGTCTGGCCCATTCGCATCAGAGACCTCACTTTCTAATTGAAGACGAACCGCGTACACAAGCTGAAGTTTGAGTGAGACTTGATCGACATGCTTAACTCGATACGGCAACTCAAAATTAAAGAAGTTACGTACTTCCTCAACTTTACTGCCGAGTTCATTCAATGTGGAAAGCGTTTGCATCGTCTGCTTTGCTTGAAACCAAAGAGTTGCAGAAAATACACACCACAAA
>NZ_JAWOTA010000080.1:0-1762 GCF_033338635.1 Vibrio sp. Vb1755
TTGTCAGTAGTTAGGCACGTAAAAGAGTTCGGTTCAATCAGTGATTTGGATCTGTGTAAAATCTTCGGAGAAACAATTTGGAGTGATGGAAGGGAATACCATTCAGCCGCGTTCTCATTTAAGGTTGATAGACAAACTGGTGACTGTAAGATCTCACAGTACAAACACCAATAAGGCTTAAAAGTTTATGAAGCGGAGTTAGGAAACTGGCTCCGCTTTTTTGATCATGACAATCGTGAAGTCGTGGTCGGAGTAACCCTCGATTAATTGTGCATCTGGGCATAGCCATCGGCAATAGCGCAACACCCCCACTTTGTTATGCGATTCTAGCATTCTCATACTCGGCAGCTTTTCTTCATCGAGTAAGTTAAACACACAGCCTATTCGAGCCGCTCGATACATCTTCTCAATCATTTCAATCGTATGATTTGCATTGCTCGATTTGTAGTTTAGTGAGCCTGACGCGAACACATAATCACTTTGAGGAAGAACAAGCTTAGAAAAGTCGCCACAAATGAAATTAACAGGCGTTTTAAAGGCTCTCTTTCTGGCCTTTGTGATGAACTGCTTCTGCTGATCAATGCCGACATAGCGCGCTGGATATTGATTCTGGCTCTCAATATATTCAAGCAGATCACCAAAGCCACAGCCAATATCGAGAATACTAACTGCCTCTAAACAAAGGCTACGAGTCAGCGCTTCAAATCGGCTGATTTGGCTATATTCGTCCTGCCAACCCAGCGTACGCGCTTTATCATTACCGAATTGTTTATAACGCTTGCGGTGGTAGTTGGCAATCTTCAATCTATCGAGCCACTTCATTTATCTCCCCTGTTGCTCACTACAGGCACAATGATCAAATTAAATGGGTAAACAGCCATTTCCTTTTACCTGCCGAATAGCAAGGTGTGTGTGGATGTCTTTGACGTTTTCTAACCTTTGCAGCTTTCTCGTGAAGCTTTCGTATCCGGGAAGATCTTTACTTACCACTTCCAATAAATAATCGTAAGCGCCAGACACAACGTGACAAGAAATCACCTCATCCATATCGACGATTGCGGTTTCAAACTCATCGATTGACGACGCTTGGTGATTATTCAAACTCACTTCAACGAACACCGTCATCGCAATGCCTACTGCGCCACGTGAGATCATTGCTCGATATCCGCTGATAACCCCTTCTTGTTCAAGACGTTTTAAGCGCCTCGCACATGGTGAAGCAGAGAGCCCTACTTGGTCAGCAAGCTCCGCTGTCGTTAATGTGGCGTCTTTCTGTATGAGATGAAGTAACTGCCTATCAATTTTGTCCAGGCCAACTCCAATTGCCAAAAATAACTAAATTTAATTAATTAAACGTAGTTTAACACCAATACTGAAACAAAGTACGTCACATTTTGCCAACATGATGCGTCAGTTTCGTTCAATAATTACAGCGAACTTTACACATGGACGCGACAACGATGATTTTGGGATACGCTGCAATTTTAGTGACCGTACTGCTTTGGTCTGGTTTTTTCATTTCGCTCAAAGGTGGGGCAATTTCGGCACTACAACCTGCTGATATTGCTTTGGTGCGCTTTCTCGTTCCTAGCCTAATCTTGTTGCCTTTTGTAATGAAACATAAAGCCGCCCTAAAAGCCGTTCCCAACAAATACCTTACTGGTATTGTCTTGGGTAGCGGGTTACCTTATTTACTTGTAGCGGGCACTGCCATGCATTTCGCTCCCGTCGCGCATGGTAGCGCCTTAATACCTGGCACTTT
>NZ_JAWOTA010000081.1:0-1762 GCF_033338635.1 Vibrio sp. Vb1755
TCGAATTAGCATCTTCTCCCCATAACAAAAGCACTAAGTCGTTTGAACTTGGGCGACCAGTAATGAAGTAGTTTGAATCGTTCGTTCCAAGGCGCTTACGAAATTCTTTGAGGATCTCATCAAACGCTTCAAAGCCGTATCGAGTTTGTATACTACGCGCATTACTAAAGCCCACATTTATAACAATTAAAGACTGATGCCCGTGTTCTAGGGATTGAAGCGTATCTTCAACGACAGCTTCCAGAGCGGCGCGATTAAGAAATCCGGTACCTTGGTCATGGGTTTTCTGGTAGTTAACTTGTCTTTCAGCGGCTTTGCGGCGGTCAATTTCTTGAGTGAGTGAAAAGCTGAGTTGGGCGAGGTCAGTGGTTCGGTTCTCTACGCGATTTTTAAGTTCGCTGTTAAGTCTCAACAGTTTGTATTGTTGGTAGACAACAGCAAGTTGAGCTTCTATTGAGTCCTTGAACGTATTGAGCAATTGCCGGTAAGTTTCGCTGTACTCATTGGCTTTGGAGTCCAACATACAAATGGTTCCAAACGTTTCGCCATTTGGCCAAAACAACGGCAAACCACAATAGGAGAGCATACCAAGTTTGATGTCCGGGTTATTCGACCATTTTTCATCGGCAAGGGCATCTGGGACAACCAGTTGGCTTTTGGTTTCAATGACATGTTCACAGTACAAACCATGTCCAAGATCTTCTTTGTCGCCGGCTTTAAATGGATTACCTTGAGTGTCACTTGAGGTGTTTACTTCGATGTGGTTTTGATGCACTCGCATAATAAGCGTGGTTGGCACGTCTGCAATCTGTGCGAGGAGATTGACGATATCCTGCCAGCTTCGCTGCATGGATTCAGGAATCTCATAATCTAGTGTTTGAAATCTCCCCATAGAGGTCTTCCTTTCCGGTAGTTTCACATCCTGTGAATCGAAGATTTATGCAGTAGTAATTGTTATAACATTAGTCGTTTTACTTAAGTATAGGGTCGCCCACAGACGAAACAAAAAAAAGTCCTGAAAACCTTTCAGGACCCTAAATTGTTGGAAGCCATCTCAAATATGAAACAAATTTGACGAACTTATGGCTTAAGTGACGCCAAGGTTTCTAACGAAATGTCTTGCGAGTAGTCTACATCGTCAAAGTTAAAGCCGTTTAGTTTCATGAACTCGTCTTTAAAGCCTTGGTAATCACCAATCTCTTTAAAGTTCTCCGCATTCATTTGTTCTAATAAATGACTCACTTCAGCCTGCGTTTGCGGATCCAGTTCTAAATCATCAATTCGAATCAATCGCTCGCCATCAACAGGAACTTTAGGCTGATCGTAAAGCTTCGTCGTGAACAGACGTTGCATTTGTTCGATGCAGCGTTCATGCGTGCCTTTCTCTTTCATTACTCGGTACAGAGCTAAAAGGTAAGGGCTCAGAGCAGGGATGAAAACACTGGCTTTCGTTACCAAAGCTTTACACACCGTGGCGTAAGCACCACCGTCGAAGTTAGCCAGTTTCAGATTCAATGCATGGCTGGTTTGGTGCAAATCAATTTTGGCTCGGCCTAAAGTACCATCGAGATAGATTGGGTGAGTAACTTCTGGGCCCATGTATGAGAATGCAATGGTTTTGCAACCTTGAGCGACGGATTCCGTGTTGATGAGAGTATCAATCCAGCTTTCCCAATCTTCTCCACCCATGACCTTAATGGTCGCTTCTGCTTCCTCTTCGGTGGCAGGCTCGAGCGTGGTTTCAACCCATTGATCATTTTCA
>NZ_JAWOTA010000082.1:0-1742 GCF_033338635.1 Vibrio sp. Vb1755
AACCAATCACTTGGCCTGTCTTATCAACCGCTTTACCAATTGATTCGAATACACCAAACTGCAGCTCGAAGCGATAACTTTCTGGCCATTCTGCGACTTCAGGTGCGATACCTGCAAAGCCAACCACTTGTTTGTTAGCCAGCTCACGACTGTCTGGTGTTAATGTTAGTGATTGCTCAATGCCTCGGCGTAATACCGTCAACTCGATTGGAGTATTTGGATTTGAGCGTACAGCATCTACGACTTGTTTCCAGTCATTGATAGGCTCACCACCAATCGCGATGATTTCATCTTCTGGAAGCACACCTGCTTTCGCGGCTGCACCATCTTCAGAAACTTGCTTAATAACACGATAGATTTCTGGTGTATAAGGAGCAAAGCCAAGTGAATGCATCGCAGATTCAGTTTCTGGATCAAATTTCCAGTCACGAAGGTCCAGCGTTTTCGTCACTTCAGCGCCAACTTCTGAGTCTGACGTCAGTGTTAGCGTCATAGCATCATCACCAATATGAGAAATTAATCCCATATTAACTGATTCCCAATCCGGAGTTTTGATGCCTGATACTGCTTTTAGTTCCATTCCAGATTCAATTCCTGCCTCAGCAACAATCGAATTGGGCGTAACTTCACCAATTACGGGTTTTACCGCAGGTACACCAATCAGGAAAACCAACCAATAAGCAAAAATAGCAAATAAGAAATTAAAGATAGGGCCAGCTGCAACAATAGACGTTCGTTTCCAAAGCGGCTTTTGATCAAAGGCTAAATGTTTTTCACTTTCTGGCACATCGTCAACACGGCTATCTACCATTTTGACGTATCCACCAAGAGGAATCATTGAGATAGTATATTCGGTTCCGTCTTGACCAACTTTTCGCCAAATAGACTTACCAAAACCGATGGAAAATCTTTCAACCTTCACGCCACAACGACGAGCAACCCAAAAGTGCCCAAACTCATGCACGGCAACGAGAATGCCCAGTGCAACGATAAAAGAAACGAGATTCCACAAAATACCAGTCATTAGCTACGCTCGCGTATAATTTCTAGGGCGATAGTTCGAGACATTCTATCTAGCTCGAGCAAGCTTTCCAAGCTATTCGCATTCTCAGGTTTGCAGCTTGCGGTGATTTTATGCAAAACCAATTCATTGATGCGAGCTATGTCTGTAAAACCAAGGCGATTATTTAGAAACGCATCAACAGCAACTTCATTGGCTGCATTTAGAGCAGTAGTCGCATGTTGCCCTTCGTAACACGCGTCAATCGCAAGCTTCAAACAAGGATAACGAGCAAAGTCTGGTTGCAAGAATGTCAATTCACCTACTTGAGTAAAGTCTAGCGGTTTTACACCGGCATCAACACGAGAAGGATAAGACATTGTCAGCGCAATTGGTGTTGCCATATCTGGCCCCCCCATTTGCGCCAGTACCGAACCATCACGATACTGAACCATTGAATGGATCACGGATTGCGGGTGAATAATCACTTTTAACTGGTCACGAGCCGCATTCAATAGCCATTTTGCTTCAATGTACTCAAGACCTTTATTCATCATAGTCGCAGAATCGACCGAAATCTTTGGCCCCATAGACCAGTTAGGGTGCGCGATTGCCTGTGCTGGCGTTACGCTGTCGAGATCGGCAATGTCAGCGTAACGGAATGGACCGCCAGATCCGGTTAACAGAATACTAGAAATGCCATGCTCATCTAAGTTACAGCGGCCAAGATTGGTTTGAACTT
>NZ_JAWOTA010000083.1:0-1719 GCF_033338635.1 Vibrio sp. Vb1755
CGTTTTAGCGATTTCAGAGGGCTGGTCTTCTAGTCTCTAGCAAGCCAGTCACCCTCTTCACAACTAGATATAAGGTCATCAAAAATCGCTTTCAAGGGACAAAATGAAAAAAATTTCAACGCGCCTATCAAAGACCTCAAATTAAGCTCGCTTTTCCTACGCGACAACAATACAAAGCCCACCTCTTACGGCGGGCTTATAAGCCGCAATTTTTATTTGCGAGATGGTTTACGCGCTTTCACCATTCCTTGCTCGGCCGCTTTCTCTTGCTTCAACTTACGTTTTTCTTTCAAGCTTAACTGGGGTTGCTTCTTGTCTTTTTTACTCATGACTTCACCTCTATTTTACTGACATAACATACAGCTACACACCAGATGCGGTGTTGGCGGCTGTGATTGATGAATGATTTCGGTAATCACAAAGCAGCGGCGCTGGTTGAATATCTCGAGTTCTAAGACCTCATCCTGAGAACGCCCCAACAATCGGGAACCTAAGTACGAATCAACAGCTAGCATCCCCGCAAGAGGTTGGCTCTTACGTGAATCAACTAACGTCATGCGATATTGATAGGAGCGGTCAAGATCCACTAAGCGAACGGTGTCGCCAATCGCAATTCGGGCTAAGTTGCGACACTGGGTTTGCTGTTCGTAGGCTTCAAACAGCGACAGTAATCTTAGTGGTGATTGATAGGTTAAAAAGCGACTGGTTAACCACCAAGTTCGCAGCGCCAAGCAGTACGCAGTGAACCAGCGTTCAAACATGATATTTTCCTTCTTAATGCCTTGTCTTACAGATAATTGCAGTGAATTGAACCGGCAGTGCGTCACCTCCGGCTTAGTTCAGGAAAATCGTCACCATGTTTTCTAACCTCGTATGATTGGAAAGCTCTACAGCACTATAGCGAGTCGAAAAAAGAAAGCAAAAGCACTCAAGCGAACAAAATGGCAAGAAAAACAGAAAAGGGAAACAAAATGGTGCCGCTACTCAAGCCTCTGGCAGTTAGTAGCAGAAAAGCCAAAGTCTTGGCATAAAGTGGTGATTTTCATACCACCAAGAAACAAAAAAGCAGCGATGGCTCGCTGCTTTTTTCTATCTAAAAACGCTTGTCGCTACACGTCTAGGTTTGCAACCTTCAGTGCGTTCTCTTCGATGAAGTGACGACGAGGTTCAACTTGGTCACCCATTAGCGTTGTGAACAATTGGTCTGCGCCTACCGCATCTTCAATCGTTACTTGCATCATGCGACGCGTCTCTGGGTCCATTGTGGTTTCCCAAAGCTGATCTGGGTTCATCTCACCTAGACCTTTGTAGCGCTGACGGCTTAGACCACGCATCGATTCTTTAACCAACCACTCAAGTGCTTCAGCAAAGCTTGATACTGGCAGAGTACGTTCACCACGTTTGATGTACGCGCCCTCTTCTAGAAGACCGTCTAGGACTTCAGAAAGGTCCGCCAGCTTGCCGTATTCTTTTGAGTTTAGGAAATCAACACTTAGCGCATGCTCGTGAGTCACACCGTGTGTACGAACGATGATCTTCGGCAGGCTCAAACCAAGCTCTGCGTGCAGCTCCACTTCGTAGCTATATTGGCTTGCACCCACTTCTTTCGCGTTTAGTTGCTCAACAAGTTGTTTTGTCCAAGCTTCTACTGCTGCTGCATCATGACACTGCTCAGCCGTTAGACGAGATGTGTAGATAAGCTCATGCACTAAGGCGCGA
>NZ_JAWOTA010000084.1:0-1710 GCF_033338635.1 Vibrio sp. Vb1755
AAGTTTTGGTATTGCTTGACGTAGTTACCGAAGTTATCTTGACCCGTGGTAACAACATCAATGAAGTTTTGGAACTTGTTGTAAAACGCAGAAACGTAAAGTTGCGCTCGGCCATTATCGAATTTGTTACCGATTTCAAACGAGTCCGAAGTTTCAGCCTCTAGATCCATATTTGGTGCAATAACAAAAGGCGTCAGCGGCACAAAGTCGTGGCTTACGAAGCCATACGCCTTATCGTATTCTGGCGCTCGATAGCCGTGATCGTAAGAGAGGTAAACGCGGTTGTTTTCGAACACTTCACGAGAAATCGACAAACTTGGTGAAATTTCAGAACTGTCGATATCTTTCAGTGGATATCCACCGATATCATTCTGGCCATCAGGTGAAAGTCGGTGCGCATCGAAACGCAAACCGCCAGTCAATGTCCATTTCTCCAGCTCAATCATGTCACGGAAATAAAGCCCAATGTTGTAAGCACGTGCAGAGGCAAAGGGCTGTTTTTGCGATGCGTTGGAGCCCGTCCAATCGAGGACTTTCTGATTATCTTCACGTTGGTAGTAATCTGATGCTATCTCAACGCCATACGCTAACTTGTGCTCAGCCGATGAGGCATGAAGCGTCTGTTTGAAATCCGCTCTCAAACCGACCGTGTTATCGGTAAATGTTTTGTGCTCAAGTTCGCGGCGCTTGATCAGCAGACCATTGGCGTCGGTAGAGTTCATTAAGCGATTGGTGTCTGTGATCACTTCGGTATGACGCCAATAAACTTTGGTATCCAACTCTTCAAACCATGTTGGATAAAGCGGCGTTAGCTCGGCACCTAAATATGCACTGTATTCTTCTGTCGATTCATCTTCTGCAAAGTCTTCGATATGCCACTTGCCATCTTTTTGTATGGATGACGAACCTTCAAGACGTTGTTGGTCTTGTCGATAGAGTTCAGCACGCGCTTTGATCATCACTTCATCATTGAAGAAATGATTGATGGCGTATGACGCGCTGTAACCATCCAAATCGCGGTTGTACAAATCTTGGCTGAAGTTACGCGTCTCTTCACCTTGCCAATAAGCCGCGTTGACCAAGCTTTCCGTATCGCCAGAACGAAATGCCAAATTGCTCGCGCCTTTGTATTTATTGCTGATCCCTGTATAAGTGCCCGTGGCGTCAACATAAAAGTCACGATCTTCTAAAAACTCGCCCGGCTGTTTGGATTTTAGAATCACAGCGCCACCAATGGCACCAGAGCCCAAGACTGAGGAGCTTGCCCCTTTCACTACTTCTAATGATTCAAGATTAGATAGATCGAACGTGTCGCGGCCCACTTTGTCATTGTTGTCATTCGCCCCAAAACCGTCTGCAGAGCGAATGCCGTCACGAATGATCATAATACGGTTACCCGTCATGCCCCGAATCGTGATGTTTTGTGGACGACCAGCGCCACCTGACACACTTACCCCAGGCTCGTGACGCAGCGCATCATAAAGCTCTGTTTCGCCCTTTTGTTCAATCTCTTCGCTGGTGACAACCGCAACGCTGCCTGCTACTTCAGACACAGGTTGTTCAATCCGATTCGCCGTCACCACAACCTCTTCCATAGAGAAAACGTCAGATTTGGCGTGCACTTGGCTGGCAGCTAGTACCGAAAGTACTGCCGCTGACACTGGGGTAAGCTTCATTTACTGCTCCGCTTTAGATGTATTAATCAGTGAT
>NZ_JAWOTA010000085.1:0-1703 GCF_033338635.1 Vibrio sp. Vb1755
CTTGATTTTAGTGTGGGCAATAGTTTTTTTCGTAACCCATGGGTGCAAGCGCCAGCGACTACAGATGCAAGAGACGGCCTTGGCCCGCTTTTCAACACCAATGGTTGTCAGAATTGCCACATAAAAGATGGCCGTGGGCATCCTCCTGAAAAAGACGACATTCATGCCGTGTCTATGTTGGTGCGTTTGAGTATCCCGGCGATGACGCCAGAGCAGAAGAAAGCTTACATCATGGATGGCGGTATTCCGGAGCCTACGTATGGTGGGCAACTGCAAGATTTTGCTCTGCAAGACCAAACGCCGGAGGGCAAAATTGCTATTACTTATACGGACGTTCCCGTTGAGTTTAAAGATGGCACAAAAGTGACATTGAG
This sequence comes from Vibrio sp. Vb1755, assembly GCF_033338635.1. NCBI lineage: Bacteria > Pseudomonadati > Pseudomonadota > Gammaproteobacteria > Vibrionales > Vibrionaceae > Vibrio > Vibrio sp. Vb1755. Next base: position 375 of record NZ_JAWOTA010000085.1, read on the forward strand.
AAAGCCTACACTGAAAATTACCGATTTAGGTTATGGGGACATGCACCCTGAGACGCAGTTTTCCGCTCGTGTCGCACCACCTATGATTGGTTTAGGTTTGCTAGAAAGTATTCCTGATGAAACGTTGCTTAAGTGGGCAGACGAAAATGACCGTGATAGCGATGGCATCTCAGGCAAGGTGAATAAAGTTTGGGACATTCAAAAAGGCGACTTTTCGCTTGGCCGTTTTGGATGGAAAGCAGGACAACCAACATTGATGCAGCAAAATGCGGCCGCGTTTAATGGTGATGTTGGTCTAACAAGTCACTTGTTCCCGAATGAAAATTGCACGGCGAAGCAATCCCTTTGTGAGGAGTTGCCAAATGGCGGCAAGCCAGAAGTAAGCCAAAACATACTCGACTTCGTAGAGTTTTACAGCCAACACTTAGCCGTGCCGATTCGTCGAAATGTGAATGCTCCTGATGTTCAGCTTGGCCAAAAGATCTTTGCTGCTTCGGGGTGCGAAAGCTGCCATAAAACCAGTGTAAAAACGACAAAACGAGCAGACCGGCCTGCGCTTTCAGAGCAACTTATCCACCCGTATACCGATCTGCTGTTGCATGACATGGGAGAGGGCCTTGCTGATCATCGACCTGAATATCTTGCCAATGGCCGTGAATGGCGTACGCCACCACTTTGGGGGATTGGTTACACAGAAGAAGTGAACGGTCACACGTATTTTTTACATGATGGTCGAGCACGTAACTTGATGGAAGCGGTGCTTTGGCATGGTGGTGAAGCGGAACAAGCGAAACAAAACGTGCTATCGCTTAACCAAAAAGAACGTGACGCATTGATTGCGTTTCTGAACTCTCTGTAAGGATGCAACCATGAAGAAAACAACATTAATGAGCGCTGTTGTTGCAACGCTAAGCTTAGTTGGTTGCCAATCGACAACGGGCTCGTCGGATGCACAACCAGAACAAACTAGCCATATTTCTCAAGCTGTTTACGAAGTGGAGTTTCATGCCGCACAGTCATTTTTAAGCCAAGCTTCGCAGTTAGAGCAGAGCTTTGCTGATTTTTGTTCGGCGCCGAAAAATGACGTGGAATCAGTACAACAACAATGGCACAGCACCATGTTGGCTTGGATGGCGCTTCAAGGACAGGAACGTGGCCCAGCGACTGCGCTGGAGCAAAGCTGGAACGTACAATTCTGGCCCGATAAAAAAAATACCACCGGGCGTAAAATGTCGGCGCTGACTAAAGCCGATAAAGTTTGGACAGTGGAAGAGATCTCGACACAAAGCGTGACTGTGCAAGGTTTAGGGGCGTTGGAATGGTTACTTT
>NZ_JAWOTA010000086.1:0-1684 GCF_033338635.1 Vibrio sp. Vb1755
TATGCTTCTATTGAAATGACTCAGTTAAGAGTGCTTATGGAGAAGCAAAACCGAGATGAATTTACGCCGTTGTGGTGCGGACAAAATTCGTCGGGTTGCAAAGAAGTTTCGGCAGCAGAAATGACACTGTCATTAGTGGAAGGGATTGATTTGAGCTTATGTTCCTCAGACTAATTTGGCCTGAGGAACACATTTCAAGTGAAGGTTATTGAGGCGCTTTCATCGCTTCAGATTGGTCGCCCGTCATCACGAAGTGCAACTCACCACCTGGCTTGAACTCGGAATGGTCGAAGAAGAAACCGTTATCCAAAGCTTTGCCATTGATGGTGACAGACTTGATGTACATGTTGTCATCGGCGTTGTTCTCTGTGGTTATGGTGAACGTGCCGCCTTTCACCGGAATCACCGCTTTGTCGAATAGCGGACGACCCACAGTGTAAATAGGTTCTGCTGCGTTCACTTGGTAGAAGCCTAATGCAGACATCACATACCAAGCGGACATGGCGCCCACGTCTTCGTTACCAATGACGCCTTCTGGCGCAGCGAAATACATGTCATCAAGAATGTGGTCGACGACTTGTTGTGTCTTCCATGGTTCTGCGGTCCAGTTGAAAAGGTAAGGAATGTGGTGCGAAGGCTCGTTACCAAACGCAACTTGACCAATCAAACCAGACATATCCGGTGTTTCTGTACCTTGGCTTTCTGCGGTGAAGGTTGCTTCTAGGTTTTTCTGGAACTCAGCATCGCCACCCATGATGGTTTTTAAGCCCGCGATGTCATGCGGTACAAACCAAGTCCACTGCCACGCGTTACCTTCGGTGTAGTTGCCTGTCTCGTGTTCTGTGCCGTATGGGTCGAATGGCGTCATGAAGGTTTCATCAATCATCACTGGGCGCATAAAGCCCGTCACGCCATGTTCTGCGTATTCCGTTGGGTTGTAATCGAAGTACTTCTTGTAGTCTCTTGAGCGTTCAAGGTATTGCTCTTCCGCTTGAGTATCACCGGCTGCTTTGGCGATTTGCGCGATAGCCCAATCGTAGAACGCGTTTTCTAGACCGTAAGAAACAGACTCAACCGTGTAGTCTTCAAATACTGGCTCACCATCGACACGTTGGATGGCAGGCGTGAAGCCGTTTTTCTCAATGTAATCGATGTGCTTGGTTAAAGTGCGATCCAAGACGCCTTGATCCCAATCGGCTTGCAGTGCTGGGTAGTTGTCGTAAGTTGAAGAGTCGATCGCGGCTTTCAGCGCCCGCTCTTTCTCTTGTTGAGTAAACTCTTCTGGGAATGTGGTCATCGCATCCGCAATCACTGCTACTGCTGGGTAGCCGACCATGGTGCTTGTCTCGTCACCTAAGTGTTCCCACTTCGCCAGCAAGCCGCTTTCAGTGTACTTCTGAACCAGGTTCTTCGCGTACTGCACCGCGCGGGTTGGCTCTGTGATGGTTTTTAGTGGGTGTAACGCGCGTTGGGTATCCCATAGAGAGTAAACCGAGAAGTTTGGCTGTTCTTCTGTTGCTTGACCGTAAGCGATGGAGTATTCCCCTTCGCCTTCACGAATTGAGCCTTTGCCCATGCCACGGAATCGACCATCCACGTCTTGATGCACAATCGGCGCAATTTTGGTGTGGTATAGCGCAGTGTAGAAGATCTCTTTCTGATCTTCCGTGCCCCCTTCAATTGA
>NZ_JAWOTA010000087.1:0-1678 GCF_033338635.1 Vibrio sp. Vb1755
AGTATAAATATTTCAATAAGGTATATGATGAATAAAAAAGGAATTTGGTATTCATGAGGTATACCCCAACTCTTAAGCTAAGCACGCGGCTGGTGGCTTTTGTCACCATGATCGTTATATGCGCAATGTTTATCTTGTTTGTCGGCGGCACCCTCTCTTTCAAACGACTTGGGCAAGAATATCTTACCCACTACTTGGAAGGGATTGTCGAGGTTGTTGATAAAGAGATGGAAGATCCTGATGCAGCTTATTCTATGCAGCGTTGGATGCCCAAAATGTTGCAAGCAAGCAACATCGTTGAAATGACGCTCTCGACAAACAACGCCGTCGTTTATCGGTTCAAAGACACTTCGCATCAAATAGAAGCGTCGGCCTTGTTTGAAACTGAGTACCAGCTAACTCACAATCAAGACTATGTCATCCGCTTTAAAGCTATCCCTCCTTACTTAGGTTACAGCTACTCCATGCAGGCGTTGTGGTCGATCACTCTCGCCGTTATTTTGATCATCTTTTGTTTGATGCGCGGTGTTGCGTGGCTAAAAGAGCAGCTTGCTGGTTCAGAAATGCTGGAAGAGCGAGGAAGAATGATCTTGGCGGGGCGAGTTGAGCAATACGCCAAGGGAGATAAAAAAGAGTGGCCTTACACCGCGAGTGAAGCACTCGATGTGTTGATCGAAGAATTACAGGATGCGCGTCAGGAGCGCAGCCGCTTTGATACCTTTATCCGCACTCAAACTTTTCTCGATAAGCTCACTGGAACAGCCAATCGAGTGCTCTTTGATAGCAAGCTGGAATCGGCTCTTTTAGAGAGTGGCGCACGTGGCGCGGTCTTGCTGATTCGTATTCAAGATTGGAAGCTCGTGGAAGAAGAGCAAGATAAGCAAATCACCGACGAGTTTATTGTTGAAGTCGGCAGCTTGTTATCCAATTTAGTGCAGCGTTACCCAGACGTGGTGTTCTCTCGTTATTACGATGCCGATTTTGCACTGTTCTTACCTCATCAAAGCGCCAAAGATGTTGCCAACTTGGCCTCACAATGTATTCGTCAACTAGAGAAACTTACGCCGCCAGATCCGCTCGACCCCGACAACTGGTGCCATATTGGTATCACTATGTACAAAGAGGGAGAGCGACACAGCCAAATTATTGATGAGGCGGAAACGGCACTCAGAAGTGCGCAGCTACAAAACAACAATAACTGGAGCCGTTTTAAGAAATGGAACCACGATGAAGAAGCGCGCGGAAGTGTGAGATGGCGTACGTTATTTGATACGGCACTTACATCAGAAAATGTGATACTCTACGCACAATCGGTTCACTCAATAAGTGATGCGACGCATAAAAAAGCCTTACACGAAGAGTTAACATGTCGAATTCGGGATCCTGAAAATGGCATTGTTAAAGCGTCCCGGTTTATCTCTGCTATCAGACAAGTGGGCTATGAAGCTCAAATGGATAGAGCTGTACTTCATAAGTTCTTAAAAGACTTTAAAGAGCATTTTGACAGCTCTAAAAATTATGCTCTAAATCTAAATGTGACGCCTTTTTCGAGTCGCGAATACTTCAAGTGGTTTCGTGATGAACTCTTACAGTTGTCACGCGAGCAGAGAAAGTGTCTCAGTTTTGAGTTTGTTGAAGCACAATTTGTAAGACACTTAGACTTTATGCGACCAGTCGC
>NZ_JAWOTA010000088.1:0-1677 GCF_033338635.1 Vibrio sp. Vb1755
GTCAACACGGTTTTTACTTTAACGCTCAGCGTAGTATTGCGTTGGATCCAAACTCGCCACCAATTGGTGACAAGCTACGTGCAAATCCACCGAGCGAAATTGCAGGCAAGAAAGTATCGGTAACTGAGGACTTGAAAACTTCCGTTCGTACATTTGAGGATGGTTCAGAAGAGACGATTGATTTACCAGCAAGTGATGTGCTGATTTATCATCTTGAAGATAAATCTCGCGTAATCGTTCGTCCTTCTGGTACTGAGCCTAAGTTGAAATGTTACTACGAAGTCATCAGTGACTTCCCTGCTGACATGAGCTACGAGCAAACGCAACAAGCTGCGGAAGCCAAAATGAACGCGCTGATCGACGCACACCAAAAAAGCTTGTAACCCTCTCAACGAGTAGTCATGACAAGCTCATGACTACATACCAAAAGAGGCGCTGTTCGCGCCTCTTTTTCTGGATTTCTAACAAGCTAAACATCAGTAGCGACTATTCTGCGATTTCTTTTTGGAGGAAGTATTTGTGGATTCCCTCAGCCGGATAACCGGAATACTGCCCTACTTTTTCAAAGCCCAATTTGAGGTAGAAATCGAGCGCTTGGAAGCTGTAAGTATCTAAATAAATATGAGTCACGCCATACGGCTTCACATGCTGCTCTAACATTGCCATCAGTTTACTGCCTAAGCCCGATGTTCTGCTTTCTGCGTCCACCCACAAGAACTCCACAAAAACCGTATTTTTAAACATTTCCCCAGTAAGGCCGCCAATGATTTTGCCGTCTTCATCTTTTGCAAAGCAACCCACCGCATTCACTTCTCCTTCAGGTAAGTGCTTGCGGTTATATGATCGAATGCCATCACGAACGCAATCAAGATCGGCTTGCTCTGGGTTTAAACAAAATTCAAGTTTCATACATCCTCTCCTTGGAAAACGTTTCTATCCTAAAACAAAAAGCCAGCAATTGCTGGCTTTCCGATTGAATTTGATAGGTTTATAGCACGAAGCTGCTCAACATCCACAAAGCGAGAATCACAAACACCAACCCCATAAGTTTGTGTTGGTAAGTGCGGAACTTCTCATTCTCCAGCAACCCTTTCCCTAATGTACCAGCCAACGCTACCAATAATAGGTTGAACAAAAGACCAAGAACGTTCAACAACAAACCAAGCGCCAGCATCTGCTCGCCGGATGAAGCGGTAATATTGCTCGAAACGAACTGAGGCAAAAACATCACAAAAAAGACCAACGCTTTAGGGTTGAGCAAATTGCTCATTAATGCACGTTGATAGTAGGTCGATGCCATCTTATTTTTTTGATCAAGCTCTGGAGCAGATGAAGCTTCTGCTCTCAAGCAATCCCAACCCATTTTAAGTAGGTACGCACCACCTAAAAGGTGAAGTACTTTGAGTGCCACAGGGCTCATCGCAATCAGGGTTGAAACCCCCATCGCAGCAAGTAAAGTAAGGATAAGGCCAGACGTCGCGTTCCCCAGACTGGCAAATAGGCCAACCTTTTTGCCGTAGCTCATACTTGAGCTCGCAATCAGCAACATATCAGGGCCAGGCAAAAGCAATAAGGCGATAACCGCCGTGAGATAAATAGGAAGTACAGCTAAATCGATCATGATGGAACAGGTTTTCTACAACAAGGCGGCGAATCTTATACCAATAAATCAAACTC
>NZ_JAWOTA010000089.1:0-1664 GCF_033338635.1 Vibrio sp. Vb1755
ACTACGCTGCCTAGGCCTTCTGGCGTTTCTATTCAAACCATCGCTGCCTAACTATAGATATCTCTATAATGTATACTTTGCTAAACTCCGCCCTTTGATGAGTAAGGCCCCTAAAATGATGACTGACGAAGAAAGAATCGAACTGCAACAAAACAACCCACTGCATGGGTTAAAGCTAGAGACTATGTTGCAAGAGTTGGTAGATTTTTATGGCTGGGACATTCTAGATACAGCAATGCGTTTTAATTGCTTTAATACCAAGCCCTGAGAGATCCCCTCATAATTTCCCCAAAACGTAACCATGTGTGAATAGATTTTGAGTAAGCAGGGTTGCAGCCACGAGTGAGTCTTCCCTTGTTATTGTGTAGCCAGAATGCCGCAAAACTTCCATGCCTAAGCGAACTGTTGAGAGTACGTTTCGATTTCTGACTGTGTTAGCCTGGAAGTGCTTGTCCCAACCTTGTTTCTGAGCATGAACGCCCGCAAGCCAACATGTTAGTTGAAGCATCAGGGCGATTAGCAGCATGATATCAAAACGCTCTGAGCTGCTCGTTCGGCTATGGCGTAGGCCTAGTCCGTAGGCAGGACTTTTCAAGTCTCGGAAGGTTTCTTCAATCTGCATTCGCTTCGAATAGATATTAACAAGTTGTTTGGGTGTTCGAATTTCAACAGGTAAGTTAGTTGCTAGAATCCATGGCTCCTTTGCCGACGCTGAGTAGATTTTAGGTGACGGGTGGTGACAATGAGTCCGTGTCGAGCGCTGATTTTTTCGGCCTTTAGAGCGAGATTTATACAATAGAATTTGGCATGAGATTGGATTGCTTTTAGTCAGCCTCTTATAGCCTAAAGTCTTTGAGTGACTAGATGACATATCATGTAAGTTGCTGATAGGTTTCCAGTTTTCTGCTCCTAAGTCTGCATATTGCACTTTCCCTCTTACTCGACTTAACCAGTACCAACCCAGCTTCTCAACGGATTTATACCATGGCACTTTAAAGCCAGCATCACTGACAATGAGCGGTGTGGTGTTACTCGGTAGAATGCTCGCAAGGTCGGCTAGAAATTGGTCATGAGCTTTCTTTGAACATTGCTCTGAAAGCGGGAACGCTTTCTCATAAAGAGTAACAGAACGACCGTGTAGTGCGACTGAAGCTCGCAATACCATAAGCCGTTTTTGCTCACGGATATCAGACCAGTCAACAAGTACAATGGGCATCGTATTGCCCGAACAGATAAAGCTAGCATGCCAACGGTATACAGCGAGTCGCTCTTTGTGGAGGTGACGATTACCTAACAATCGGTCGATTCGTTTGATGTTATGTTTTGTTCTCGCTTTGGTTGGCAGGTTACGGCCAAGTTCGGTAAGAGTGAGAGTTTTACAGTCAAGTAAGGCGTGGCAAGCCAACGTTAAGCTGTTGAGTCGTTTTAAGTGTAATTCGGGGCAGAATTGGTAAAGAGAGTCGTGTAAAATAGGCTTTGTTGCTTAAATCGATGGAACTAAATCTAGAAGCTACGATCTGATCGGCTACACCCATCAATCGTCGTAGCCTCATGCCTAAACCTCGTTACAAAACAACTAACTGGAAACAGTACAACAAAGCCCTAATAAACCGTGGTTCACTTACTTTCTGGATTGATGAGGAAGCGATAGCCGAGTGGAAGCA
>NZ_JAWOTA010000090.1:0-1658 GCF_033338635.1 Vibrio sp. Vb1755
TAGAAATGAAGCAAATTCCAAGCAAAACCAAATTAGAAGATGACATTGCATTGCAATTGGATCTAGGTGGCGGTGCTTGGGATAAAGACGATCGTTTGTTTGAGCCGAGTTCACTGTTTGAAGACATGTTTGCCGACGAAACTGAAGAAAAGAAAGTGAAACCACCGCAAGTCTTCATTTTCTCGAGCGCAGAAGTCACGCCGTTTACCTTGTCTTTTTTTCCACAAAAAGGCGATGCGTTTAACGATGGTTGGCGAGTGATCGGAAAAGAGAGTGGGCAAATTCTGTTGGTAGCGCCAGGTGAAGAAGTGGAAGAGGATGCGAATGCGCAATTTTAAGCAAACTCAACCAAACTTAAACCGTCGCCGAGTGCGAGGGATGACGTTGCTTGAAGTGTTGGTTGCACTGGCTATTTTTGCCACCGCGGCGATCAGTGTGATTCGCTCAGTGAGTCAACACATCAACACAGTCAGCTACTTAGAAGAAAAGATGTTTGCAGCAATGGTTGTGGATAACCAAATGGCGAATGTGATGCTAGATACTGGCGCGCTGAAAGCCAAGAATGGTACCGAAGAGCTAGCAGGGCGTACATGGTATTGGAAAGTCACGCCTGTAGCCACCACGCAGCCATTGCTGAAAGCATTTGATGTAAGTGTCGCGACCGCGAAAAACGCGAGTCCAGTTGTTACGGTAAGAAGCTATGTGGCGCAGTAATCCCAATCGCGCAAATAAGCGCCGTACAGCAAAAGGTTTTACACTCATTGAAGTGCTGGTGTCGATAGCAATCTTTGCCAGTTTGAGCGTGGCGGCATACCAAGTGGTGTCGCAAGTTCAGCGCAGTAACGAGTTGTCGCAAGAGCGAACTCAGCGTTTGAATGAACTGCAACGCGCCATGGTGATGATGGATAACGACTTCCGCCAAATGGCATTGCGTCAAACGCGTACCAACGGCGAAGACCCTGCCGGGCAACTGATCTTTTGGTCGGATTATTTACTCGATTCCGACGCGAAAGGCCTAATGTTTGCACGTGTGGGGTGGCATAACCCGCAGCAACAGTTCCCGCGTGGTGAAGTGACTAAAGTGGGCTATCGCGTTAAAGAAGAAACCTTGCAGCGTGTTTGGTGGCGTTATCCAGATACCCCAGTTGGGCAGGAAGGCATTGTCACTCCGTTGCTGACGCAGGTGGAATCTTTCGACATGCGTTTTTATGACGGTAAACAGTGGAAGAAAGAGTGGGACAGCAATAAAGAGTTGCCGAAAGCTGTCTCAGTTGTCTTGAAGTTGAAGGATTACGGTGAAATTGCGCGCACGTATCTAACGCCAGATGGCAAGCTTGCAGAAAGTGAAAGAAACAAAGCATCGGAGGGCAACAACAATGGCTAATCGTCAGCGTGGTGTTGCTTTGATTATTGTACTGATGTTGTTGGCGATTATGGCGACCATTGCTGCCACCATGTCTGAACGTTTGTTTTTGCAGTTTCAGCGCGGTTCAAACCAAATCCATTACCAGCAAGCATATTGGTACAGTGTTGGTGTTGAAGCCTTGGCTGAAGTGGGTATCGAGCAGAGCTACAAAGACAGCGATACCATCAACCTCAGCCAACCTTGGGCGATTAAAGAACAAGTGTACCCATTGGACTATGGTCAAGCTGCAGGA
>NZ_JAWOTA010000091.1:0-1653 GCF_033338635.1 Vibrio sp. Vb1755
TTCAACACTTCCTCAAATGGCACATAACCTGGTCGACATTCTGCCGCTCCTTTACGCTCCGCAAATAAAACGGTCATTCCTAGCGCTTGAGCCAGATTCGCCGTGGCTTGTCCCAATGCACCACTACCGACGACACCTAGTGTACTGCCGCCAACATCCCCGATGGAATGAGTAAAAAAGCAGAACTGCTTATTACGCTGCCATTCACCAGCCGCAATGTCTTGATGGTACCCAAACAAGTTTCGACGCAAAGCAAACAACATCGCGATCACATGCTCAGGCACAGATCGAGTGGCATAACCACGCACGTTCGCGACTGCAATGCCATGTTCAGCACAATAGTTCACGTCGACATTGTTAAACCCTGTCGCCGCAACGGCAATCATCTTGAGCTGAGGCAGCTGCGAAAGTACCGATTGATCCAGCACCACTTTATTGCTGATGACGATATCGGCATCAGCCAAGCGTTCAACCACGAACTCAGGCGGTGTCAGTGCATACTCCATCCAATGATGAGGAAACTCAGGGCGCGGGACTTGAATGTGATTGGGAATGGTGGCGCGGTCGAGAAAGACCACTTTAGGCAGTGACATAACGGCTCCTTGTTCACTGCCTAATGAAATCTATTTATGGGCGTGGCAGTGTTTTGTAATCAGGTAATTTACGCTCTGGATCGAAATAGTCAAAGATCATCTCTTCGGCTTCCGGGTAAAAGTCACACGGAACAAAAATACTGCGGAGCCAGTGACTTTTCGGGTGGTAGAAGCTCAGTTCAGAAGCGTGCAGTTCCAAACGCTCAGAGAAGGCTTTGGCTTCTTCGGTCGCGTAGAACTCATCACCAACAATAGGGTGACCCAACGCTTGCATGTGCACACGCAATTGATGTGAGCGGCCAGTAATAGGCAGTAAACGTACGATGGTCGTCTTTGTGCCGTCTTCGTGTTCTTCTCGCTTCGCGACTTGGAAGAGAGTTTTTGATGGCTTACCATCTTCAAAGCACACTTTTTGCAGCGGACGGTTTGGCCAGTCACAGATCAATGGCAGATCGATTTCGCCCTCTTCCTGCTCGACATGACCCCAAACGCGTGCGTAGTAAATTTTATGCGTTAAGCGGAACTGGAACTGCTTTTTCAACGCACTTTCTGCTCGCTTGTTTTTAGCCAGTACCATCAATCCCGACGTCGACATATCTAAGCGATGCACGACTTGGATATCTGGGTACTCTTCCTGTAAACGACTCCACATGCTGTCATGGTGCTCTGCAAGACGTCCCGGAACTGACAACAAACCAGACGGCTTATTCACAGCCAAGATATGGTCGTCCTCAAAAACGATGTCGATCCAAGGATCTGTCGGTGGGTTGTACTCAAGCATTGCCATGGGTGGGATCTCTAGAAAATAAAAACGCCGCGATTATAACGAGGGCTCAGTCAAAACGCATTTTAATTTCGCGACCAATGAAAACACCAAAACCAACAGGGTTAATCAAGTCAATAAATTCGAAAAATAAAATAAAAACTGATTTGTAAATATAGTTTGACAAGTACTGCGGGAGTGATATTTATAGAGTGGTTACCCAAATAACTTTATTCCGTTCGGAAAAGCACCCCATAACATTAAATAAGGTTTCACGCCGTTTGGATTCCCGCGAAC
>NZ_JAWOTA010000092.1:0-1650 GCF_033338635.1 Vibrio sp. Vb1755
ACAGAAGAATATTTTGGTTTAGAGACTGGCACGATCAAAGCGACCGTGCTGATCGAAACGTTACCAGCTGTGTTTGAGATGGATGAGATTTTGTTCTCACTTAAAGAGCACATCGTAGGGCTGAATTGTGGTCGTTGGGATTACATTTTCAGTTACATCAAAACACTGAAGAAACACCCAGATCGTGTTCTGCCAGATCGCCAAGTCGTCACCATGGACAAACCATTTTTGAACGCCTATTCGCGTTTGCTGGTTCGTACTTGTCACAAGCGTGGTGCTTTCGCGATGGGAGGAATGGCCGCCTTTATTCCCGCGAAAGACCCGCAAGAAAACCAGAAAGTGTTGGATAAAATTCACAACGATAAATCACTTGAGGCGAATAACGGTCACGACGGTACGTGGGTTGCTCACCCGGGTCTCGCCGATACTGCTATGGAAGTATTCAGTGCGGCACTTGGAGAGCGAACAAATCAACTAGATGTTAGTCGCTCCGAAGATGCGCCAATTACCGCAGCCGAGTTGCTAGAACCGTGTGACGGTGAACGTACAGAAGAAGGCATGCGCCACAACATTCGCGTTGCGCTGCAATACATCGAAGCTTGGATTTCTGGAAACGGCTGTGTACCAATCTACGGATTAATGGAAGATGCTGCGACTGCTGAGATTTCTCGCGCCTCAATCTGGCAATGGATTCAGCACGGTAAGTCACTCGACAATGGTCAACAGGTGACAAAAGCACTGTTCGAAACCTACTTGCAAGAAGAAGTAGAAGTAGTGAAACAAGAAGTGGGCGAAGAACGTTATCAAGCCGGGCGTTTTGAAGAAGCCGCACAATTGATGGCGAAGCTAACAACTAGCGATGAGCTAACCAACTTCTTAACCGTCCCTGGTTATGACTACCTGGACTAAGAATTCTTAACTGTAATACCAATAACGTGAAAACTTTCGAGGCAGATAGGGATGTACTGCCTGAGAACGGAAACTCAACGCACAAACAAAAGTGCAAATAATAAAGAGGGATAGACCAATGACATTGACTCGCCGCCAACAAATAGAAGCTCTGGAAAAAGACTGGGCAACGAATCCACGCTGGAAAAACGTAAAGCGTACGTATACTGCAGAAGAAGTCGTAGAACTGCGTGGCTCGATGGTACCAGCAAATACAATCGCACAACGTGGTGCTGATAAGCTGTGGTCACTGGTCAACGGCAGTGCGAAAAAAGGTTATGTAAACTGTCTTGGTGCACTGACAGGTGGTCAAGCCGTACAACAAGCGAAAGCGGGTATCGAAGCGATTTACCTATCAGGCTGGCAGGTAGCGGCAGATAATAACACTGCATCGACTATGTACCCGGATCAGTCGCTATACCCAGTGGACTCAGTGCCTTCAGTGGTTAAGCGCATCAACAACTCTTTCCGTCGTGCTGACCAAATTCAGTGGGCGAATGGCAAGTCTCCTGAAGATGAAGGTGGTATTGATTACTTCCTACCAATCGTAGCGGACGCAGAGGCGGGCTTTGGTGGTGTGTTAAACGCATACGAACTGATGAAGTCGATGATCGAAGCCGGTGCCGCTGGTGTTCACTTTGAAGACCAATTTGCTTCGGTTAAAAAATGTGGTCACATGGGCTGTAAAGTACTGGTTCCGAC
>NZ_JAWOTA010000093.1:0-331 GCF_033338635.1 Vibrio sp. Vb1755
GCCATGTCGAAAAGGACCCCACCAGAGATTCTCTCTTGTCAGACGGTCGCACGATCAAAACTGTTTGCTGTGGAAGCCCTCGACCTTCGCTTCTCCAATGGCGAGCATCGCACTTATGAGCGCATGAAGCCAAGTGGCCGCGATGCCGTAATGGTTGTACCGGTAACCGAGCAGGGCGATTTACTGTTGGTACGTGAATACGCTGCTGGTACAGAGCGTTACGAACTGGGTTTTCCTAAAGGTCTTATCGATCCCGGTGAAACGCCACATCAGGCCGCTGACCGCGAACTAAAAGAAGAAATTGGTTTTGGTTGTAAGGAACTCACCCCGT
>NZ_JAWOTA010000093.1:341-1633 GCF_033338635.1 Vibrio sp. Vb1755
AGTGATCCTTGCTCCTTCTTATTTTTCGAGCAAGATGACACTGTTTCTAGGTCAATCGCTATACCCTGAAAAGCAAGAAGGTGACGAACCAGAGCCGTTAGAAATTGTGCGCTGGCCACTCGCACAAGCCGAAGAGCTATTAACGCATTTGGACTTCTGTGAAGCACGAAGCATCACGGCGTTAATGTTGGCACTGAAACACTTACCAAACACCACTCACAACAACAATCAATAACGGTGTAAACCGACAAATATTGTGAGTAAGGACTATCACCTATGCCAATGACAAAAGATCTATCTCACCTGCTTCCTCAAGTTATCGAAATTGCCCGCAGTGCGGGACAAATGATTCTCGATATCTACGAGAAAAAGCAATATGAAGCGTACACCAAAAGTGATGAAACACCGGTCACAAGCGCCGATATTGCCGCGCACAAACTCATCACTGAACGTTTAAGTGAACTGACACCAGACATCCCCGTGTTGTCTGAAGAAGCCGCCGACATCAGCTTAGAGCAGCGCGCACAATGGCAGCGTTATTGGTTGGTCGACCCATTAGATGGCACACAAGAATTCATCGCACGCAGTGGCGACTTTGCGACCATCATTGCATTAATTGACAACAACAAGCCAGCGATGGGCGTGGTATATGGGCCTGTTTCTGGCGTCACGTATTACGCATACAGCGGCAAAGGTGCGTGGAAAATCCCAGACATGTCTGAAAGCGTGAAAATCCACACGCACAAACATGAACAAGCAGGACAAAACATTGCCATTGCTATCAGCCGTCGCCAAGACATTAATCGTATCACAAGCCGCATGAGCAGCGCTTGGAACTACGACTTAATTCCTCTCGGTTCTGCAGCACTAAAAGCGTGTTTGGTGGCGGAAGGAGCGGTCGATTGCTATTTACGTTTGGGCCCTACTGGCGAATGGGATACAGCAGCAACGCAATGCATCGTGGAAGAAGCCGGCGGACGCATTCTCAGCACTCACCTCGAACCTTTGTCTTACAACGAACGGGAAACGCTAGAGAACCCGAACTTTATCGTGCTGGGCGATACGAATTTGCCTTGGGATGACATCCTGCAACGCAAAGATTAAGTACTTATACTTGCGTAACTCAACTTGTATCATTAGGCCGTGAATTCCGTTCACGGCCTTTTCTTTTTCCCGCATGAGCAGCTTTAACAGTATTTGACCTACCATATACCTAAAGCTAATTAAACTGCACAAAATCACACAATTCCATTAAAATACAAATACTTAATCAATCAGCTTTGTCCCTCGTT
>NZ_JAWOTA010000094.1:0-1633 GCF_033338635.1 Vibrio sp. Vb1755
TCATCGTAGGTCGAATCGGTCTTCCAATGGTACTCGCCTGTCACGTCCCACTCTTTCATCACTCGGTAAGAAGCACTTAAGCCGTACAAAGAGATTTTGCTGTCAACCGGAATGTCCTCACCCGATTGACGAGTGAAAAGTTCATGCTTGTTTTTGAATGCGTATTTCGCGCCTAAATCCCAGTTGGCATCAAGTGAATAGATGCCTTCCACTTCAATGATATGGCTTTCTTCATCTTTGTAATCCACATCGCGATTGAGTTGGTCGAAGTCCACTAAGTAGGTGTAGCGCGACAACAAATTCAAACGATCGTTGTAAATTGGGCGATACGCCAATCCAGCGGTCGACTCAATAAAACGAGCCAACATTTTGTCGCTTGATTTGCTTTCTGAGCGTGAGTAATTGAACTTACCGAATAAGGTGTACTCTTCCGTCAGGTGATGGGTGTAACGGTTGGTCGTCACCCATTGGTCAATGCGTTTTTTGTCTGGGTCAGCAGAGTCATCTGTCTTATCGACACGATATTCCACTTTGTTCTTGAACAACACATCATCGACATCAATCGAGGTGCTTACACTCACCGCTTGGCGCTCGGTGGTGATGTTTTGATCATCCTCGATTTCGCCTTTCTGATAGCCGATACCCATGTCGATGTCGTCGTTCATGTCGTAGCCAAAGCCGAATGAATCGATGCGACCTTTGCCGTTGTTCTCATCAACAAACTGGTTCTCTTGGTAGAAATCGACCGTTGAAGTCAGATCTGCACGTTGGCCGACAATCACGTTGTTTTTGCCTTCGTAGCTGTCATCGACATAGGTTAAGTAAGTGCTGTAGTCTTCCGTCACATCATAAGTCACGCTGGCTTCAGCCGCATCGCCACGATCGCCCATGGTGTATTCTGCGCCAACGACGAAGTCTTCTAAAATACGCGTTTCACCACCAATAGTGACGCTATTGTTCTCATCGTACTCATCTGTTTTTCCAACGGTTTTTTGCCCTTTGATGTAAACATTGTTGTCGCTATCCCAAATGTAATCGGCACGCAGGCCCGCTAAGGTGCCTTTGCCTTTTTCGTCTTCGTTGTTTAGCTCTTCGACCTGTTTACCTGCTGCGGAAATCTTAATGTGTTTGGTCACTTTGACCTGAGTTTCCAGTTCTGCCTGTTGAGAATCCGTTCTTAGTGTGCCGTCGGACTCACGCTCTTCCATCGAGGTAAATCGAGTTTTCACCGCAACACGATCCGTTGCTTGAAGACGGATTTCCGTACCATAAGATTCTTGTTCTAAATCGTCATCTTGGCTTGCGTAGCTGTAACCTGCATCTTTAGATTTGTACCAAGCTTTAACATCGTTACCCACAGCAGAAAACACGCTCGGGGCGATATCGTAGAGGTTCATCACCCCTTTCACTTGATAAGAGTCACCTTCACGATCATCCGCACTGCCACCAATAGGCGTAAAGGTTAAACCGCCATCGAAAGAGACATAGTTAGAATCGGTTTGACGACCTTTACTGTGGCCGAACTCGGCTTTCAAATAGGTGCCTTCTGATGCTCGTAGCGTTAAGTCTGTGCCGTACGCTTCATAGTCTTGGTTATCTTTTTCTTCGGTTTGATAGTTTGCACCTACACCGA
>NZ_JAWOTA010000095.1:0-1633 GCF_033338635.1 Vibrio sp. Vb1755
GGGTAGATCAAGCAACGTAAACGGCAGCTTGCTTTCGTCGAACAAACTGCGTACAGCGTGCTGAACAATGACAAGGTGTGGGTATTCATCTTGCAGCTTGTGCAATATGCTCTGTTCATCCGAGCCAGCCATTGCGTCTGCATAAAGATGAGTGACACTCAAATATTGAATGGCATATTTGAGGGCTTGATACGGGGATATATCTAGCGCCCAAAGTCGCTGACCTAACTGGCCGAGTGCGTCATTCAGTTCGCACAAAGACGCATCGATAAATTTCTGCCTAGCTCGTCCGAGCGTTGCCTCCTGAGCAAAATGATGTAGAAAAGGAGTTACTGAAGGGCGACAATACAAGCAAACCAATTCATCCAGAAAAGATGAGGCATTAACCAATAGCGAGTTATCGTGAAGTCTTAGGTCAAACGTAAACCAGTAAAGCCCTATTTTCTTTTTCAAAAAACGTCCTTAGGCGAGGAGCTAAATGTACTGATTTGTTTTACGCTCGGCATCGCAAGCGGATCATCCGTTCTTACTAACTACAGCGCTTTCCATGCTCTTTGCATGAATCGTGAACATAAGAGCCAAATCGTATTTCCATCCTCAATCGTTCACTTTTAAACCATGATTTTATAAAATCAAATTTCAGATTTATGAATATCACCGCTATTTGCTCATTTTTTTATATAAACCAAGCAAAAATGATAAAAATTAAAGCGATATTAGTTAATATCCGGTAATCTAAATCCAATTCCATTTTGCTAGTAACATCGCAGAAATGACTGACGAGTTTAAGAAATCGACCGCTAACTTAAAAAAAGCGGTGCCACTAATGATCAAAAATCATGTAGCTGCCACCCCCGCAAACTACGCGCTTTGGTATACCTACGTAGACAAAACCATTCCAGAACTCAATTTTGAGATGGATGAAGTGTTAGAACACTATGGTATTTGTCCACCAGCAGCGAACAAACAGCTTTACAACAACTACGTGGCCAGTAGAGCAGAAACCAGTTTAGAAGATCTCAAAACCAACGTAGAAGTGCTATTGCATGAAGTGTCGAGCTCCATGAGTGATACTTTGTCAGATACCTCTTCTTTCTCTGCGATGGTCGATAAAAGCTTCAACAAATTAGAAAAAGTTGAAGACAACAGCTTGAGCATCGAAGAAGTGATGGTGGTGATCCGCCAACTCGTTGCTGAATCTCATGAGATTCGCCACTCAACTAAATTCTTAAACCGTCAACTCACCAATGCGAGTGAAGAAATTTCTCGTTTGAAGAATCAATTAGCCGAAGTACAAAAAGACGCGCTGTTTGATGGACTCTCTAATCTTTACAATCGTCGTGCCTTTGATACTGATTTGAGCATGCTGATTAACGCTAATCAGGCGATGACTCTCATCTTGCTGGATATCGACCACTTTAAAGCGTTCAACGATAACTATGGGCACCTATTTGGTGACACCGTATTGAAAGCGATCGCGCGTCGACTGCAACAAAGCTGTCGCGATGGCGTGAGTGCATACCGCTTCGGCGGCGAAGAATTTGCGTTAATTGTGCCAAACAAATCCCTACGAATCGCCCGCCAATATGCCGATACCCTGCGCCGCATGATTGAAAAGCTGCGCGTACGTGAT
>NZ_JAWOTA010000096.1:0-1625 GCF_033338635.1 Vibrio sp. Vb1755
ATTTAAATAATGTAACTTTAAGAATATTGTCGAGAAAGTGATTTTATTCAAAATTCGTCTATTGACTTGTTGCTCAAATAAAATTTGTAGATTTTTTACGTGTGAGATTTTTGAGCTCTGTCCATTTAAACAAATTGACAGGCTTTAAAGTGTGATTCGAAGCGCAAAAGCAGCGCGGTTGCGCGGTTAGGACTCTGTTATTGATAATTAACCCATCAGATGACGAACTGTTGATAGGGTTAAATATGCTGTACGAGTTAATCGACCACGAACTAGTAGATGTAATTAATGATCGCGCTTACCAATGGCAAGATGCGGTTAAAAAGACCACTCAATACCTAGAAAATAAAGGTTACGTCTCCCAGCACTATGCTGATGCGATCATCCGTTCAACGGAAGAAAACGGTCCTTACTATGTGTTATGCCCTGGATTGGCTATGCCTCATGCCCGACCTGAAACTGGCGTTTTAAAAACAGGCTTAGGCATCCATATTTTCCCATCACCTGTTGATTTTGGATCGGATCTCGGTCCGGCCAATATTCTTATTACCTTAGCTGCGAAAGACTCTGATACCCACATTGAGGTGATTCAAGCGTTGAGCGAGATGTTTGTGGATGAAGAGAACATTGCAAAACTGGCACAAGCCTCTTCCAAAGAACAAGTGCTAGACATAATAAAAGCATACTAAAAGGAACATAACGTGAAAGCAAACATGCGAGCCAATGTGCAAGCCTTCGGAGGTCATTTGACCGCCATGGTGCTGCCAAATATCGGAGCCTTTATCGCTTGGGGCTTTATTACTGCACTCTTTATTCCTACGGGCTGGATACCAAACGAAGCCTTTGGCGAACTCGTGGGGCCAATGATCACTTACTTGCTGCCACTTTTGATTGGTTACACCGGTGGTCAGATTGTTGGTGAAAAACGCGGCGCGGTAGCGGGGGCTATCGGTACGATGGGCGTAATTGTCGGGGCTGACATACCGATGTTTGTTGGCGCAATGATCATGGGCCCACTGAGCGCTTGGGTTGTGGTGCAAGTGGATAAACGTATTCAACACCGCATACCTTCCGGTTTTGAAATGGTGGTCAACAACTTTTCGTTGGGTATCGTCGGTATGTTGTTGTGTTTGTTCGCCTACGAGATTGTTGGCCCTTCAGTCACCGCAGCAAACTTGTTTGTGAAATCAGGCATTGAATCCTTGGTTGCAACGGGTTTCCTGCCTTTGTTAGCGATCATTAACGAACCAGCAAAAGTGCTGTTCCTCAACAATGCCATTGACCAAGGCATTTACTACCCACTAGGCCTGCAAGCGGCCGCAGAAACGGGCAAGTCCATCTTCTTTATGGTGGCGTCTAACCCAGGCCCTGGTCTTGGTATGCTGCTGGCCTACGCGAAGTTTGGCCAGGGTTTGTCTAAACGTTCTGCACCAAGTGCCATCATCATTCACTTCTTTGGTGGTATTCATGAGTTGTACTTCCCATACGTACTCATGAAACCAATCATGATTGTGGCAATGATTGCTGGTGCGGCGACAGGCATCGCAACCTTCTACCTATTCGATGCCGGTTTGGTCGCGGGTCCAAGTCCAGGCTCTATCTTCTCTTACCTTGCTCTTACTCCG
>NZ_JAWOTA010000097.1:0-1620 GCF_033338635.1 Vibrio sp. Vb1755
TCGCTCGTGGCTACCAAGGATCTCCAATCGCCGTAACGGTAGAAGGTGCAAACATTCTGACTCGTTCGATGATCATCTTCGGTCAAGGTGCGATTCGTTGTCACCCATATGTACTTGAAGAAATGAACGCAGCTTACTCAGAAGCGAGCGACGCGGTTGAGAAATTCGACAAAGCGTTAGCTGGCCACGTGAGCTTTACCATGAGTAACCTCGTTCGCAGTATTTGGTTTGGTTTAAGCGATGGCCTAGGTTCATCGGCACCGACTAAAGATGCAACGAAACGCTACTACCAACAGCTAAACCGTTACAGTGCCAACCTAGCGCTTCTGTCTGATATCTCAATGGCGGTACTTGGTGGTTCGTTGAAACGTAAAGAGCGTTTATCTGCGCGTTTAGGTGACATTCTCAGTCAGCTATACCTAAGCTCCGCGACGCTAAAACGTTTTGAACAAGATGGTCGTCCAGCTGAAGATTTGGCTTTGGTTCACTGGGGTCTACAAGATAGCTTAAAACAAGCAGAAATCGCCGTTGATGAGTTCCTAGCAAACTTCCCGAACAAAGTTATTGGCCGCACACTTCGCGTTCTGATTATGCCATTCGGTCGTGTACGCAAAGCACCAAGTGACAAGCTAGACAGTAAAGTGGCACGTATTCTACAAACCCCAAGTGCAACACGCTCGCGCATTGGCCGTGGCCAGTACCTAGAGCCAACAGAGCACAACCCAGCAGGTAAGATGGAGCTGGCACTGTCTGTGATTCTTCAAGCTGAGCCTGTGTTCGACAAAGTTTGTAAAGCGCAAGGTAAACGTCGTCCATTCCTCCGCTTGGATATGATTGCTCAAGAAGGTCTAGAGCAAGGCGTGATCACTCAAGAAGAAGCAGAACTGCTGAGAGAAGCCGAGCAACATCGTCTCGATACCATTAACGTTGACGATTTTGAGCCGGAACTATTGGCAGCAAAGCCACTTTACCCTCAAATGGATAGCGTTGCTTAAAAACCAATAAGAAAGACAAAAACGGGAGCTTTGGCTCCCGTTTCCTTGTGTTCTGAATCCAAATAACGCCCCTTCCCTTTCGACGCATCCGATGCTCACACTCAGACACTCGTTGTAACCACAGCCAAACCAATTGATCGCGATATGAGTGATAAATAGCTCACAGACCTTACCCATTAACGATGTATACTTTACCGTATCTCAACCACATATATGGAAAATCTGTTGGCTAGACTCTTATTCGCTCAGTGGTTCCCAGGACTCATTCAACTTAAAAACTATCAAAAAGAATGGCTCGTGAATGACTTTAGAGCAGCATTTTCTGTTGTTGCTGTTGCACTACCTGTTGCTATTGCTTATGCACAGCTAACTGGCGTTTCTGCTATCGTAGGCCTCTACTCATGCGTGCTGCCGATGCTGGTTTACGCTTTAATGGGCACTTCCCGACAACTCATTGTTGGCCCGGACGCCGCAACCTGTGCCGTCATCGCCGCCGTCGTTACCCCAATTGCCGCTGGCGACCCAACCAAACACTGGCAGCTCGTGATGACCATGACAGCTATGACAGGTATTTGGTGTGTACTGGCCAGCCGTTTCAAACTGGGAATTTTTGCTGACTTCCTTT
>NZ_JAWOTA010000098.1:0-1613 GCF_033338635.1 Vibrio sp. Vb1755
TTGTCTGCCACGATGTCCGCCACTGGCGCAACCGTAAAGTTCACCGTTTGGCTAACGCTTTCGCCGCTTGGATCGGTAGCCGTAAACGTCAACGCTTCTGAGCCGTTCCAGTCTGCGGTTGGAGTGAACGTAGCAATCCCATTGACGATCGCCACTTGAATGTTGCTGTTGCCAGAGACACTGAAGCTCAGATCGCCATCCACGTTATCCACATCGCTGAAAGCGGTATTTAGATCGATGCTGTATGGCGTAAAGTCTTCCGCCAAGGCTTGGTCTGCAATGCTGCTTTCAACCACAGGCGCGTCGTTTACGGCATTTACGGTGACATTGACCGTCGCTTGGTCAGTCAGTGCACCATCGGTGATGGTGTAAGTAATTTCGGCGTCGCCATTGAAGTTCTCAGCTGGCGTGAACACCAACTTGCCGTCAACGATCTCGACTGTGCCTTGTGCTTCAGGTACAGACGCTGATTGGATAGACAGCGTATCACCATCAATATCGGTGTCGTTTGGCAGGACATCAATCGTCACTGGCGTGTCTTCGTCAGTAACGGCATTGTCATTGGTCGCCACTGGCGCGTCATTGACTGGTGTGACATCGACGTTCACCGTGGTGGACTCTGATACCCCACCGGAAGTGACGATGTAGGTAAAGCTGTCTGTACCGTGGTAGTTGTCGTTTGGCGTGTAAGTGACGCTGCCATCCGGGTTGACCGAGACCGTGCCGTTGGCTGGACCGTTATTGGTATCCAGCGACACCACTTTGTCGTCGCCTTCGAACGTGTCGTTACCTAAGACCTTGATGATGGTTGGCGTATCTTCCACAACCGTCGCGTTGTCTGCCACGATGTCCGCCACAGGCGCAACTGTGAAGTTCACCGTTTGGCTAACGCTTTCACCGCTTGGATCGGTCGCCGTAAAGGTCAATGCTTCTGATCCGTTCCAGTCTGCGGTTGGAGTGATCGTGGCAATGCCGTTGACGATCGCCACTTGAATGTTGCTGTTACCAGAGACGCTAAACGTTAACTCACCATCGGCGTTATCCACATCGCTGAAAGCGGTATTTAGATCGATGCTGTATGGCGTAAAGTCTTCCGCCAAGGTTTGGTCTGCAATGTTGCTCTCAACCACAGGCGTGTCGTTCACCGCATTCACGGTGACGTTGACCGTCGCTTGGTCAGTCAGTGCACCATCGGTCACGGTGTAAGTGATTTCGGCGTCACCATGGAAGTTCTCAGCCGGTGTGAACACCAGTTTGCCGTCAACAATCTCAACTGTACCTTGTGTTTCAGGTACGGAAGCTGATTGGATAGACAGCTTATCACCATCAATGTCGGTGTCGTTTGGCAGGACATCAATCGTCACTGGCGTGTCTTCGTCAGTAACAGCGGTATCATCTTTTGCCACTGGCGCGTCATTCACTGGCGTCACATCGACGTTCACCGTGGTGGACTCCGATACCCCACCGGAGGTAACGATGTAGGTAAAGCTGTCTGTTCCGTGATAGTTGTCGTTTGGCGTGTAAGTGACGCTGCCATCCGGGTTGACCGAGACCGTGCCGTTAGCTGGTCCGTTATTGGTATCCAGCGACACCACTTTGTCGTCGCCTTCGAA
>NZ_JAWOTA010000099.1:0-1609 GCF_033338635.1 Vibrio sp. Vb1755
TGTCGCAGAAAACAAACTTGAGGTATTGAGTCTCCATCACTGGCTCGATACGGAAGCGGCGCTCTACACCGAAAATTTTCAAAAGCAGGGTTGGAAGGCCCCGTTACCAAACAAGTTGGAATTTAACTCCTATTGGAGTAAAGCACCGACGCCAAGTTGGTTGCTCGCGTTCAAATCTCCAGGCTTTTATGAATACTTGTTGGGCGAAGAGGATAAGCACTTTGTGGTGTTTGATCATCCTTCTGGCGAAGGTTTGATGTACATCGTCTTCCAAGATGACTCGGACGATTATCTGGATGAATATGAAAGCTCATTGCACCAGTTCACTCTGTTATTGGGCGGGTTGTTTTCCTTGATTATGCTTGGTTACGGTATTTATATGGTGAAAATTTTGTCTCGACCGCTCGCTAAAATCGAGTCAAAAATCAGCCAGATGCCACCCGACCAGCCTGCATTTGAAGTGGAAACGAAGTTCAGTGAAACGCGGCATATTGAGCAGACGTTGTTAGACAGTAAGAACGACATCGCGGGCTATTTCCGCCGCGAACAAGAGTTTAGTCGCTTTGCCTCCCATGAGCTTCGCACGCCTATTATGGTGATCGCAGGCTCAACAGACATTTTATCTCGAGTGCCTGACCAGCCAAGGGTGGCACAAAAAGCGATTGCGCGAATGCAAGCTGCGTGTGAAGACATGCGCGTTTTGACCGAGGCGTTTTTGTTGTTAGGAAAAGAGAAAATTGAGCCGCAGCACTTTGGCGATCAAACGCTTTTAGTTTGTTTACACCAGCAATTGGAAGAGCTTGCTCCGTTGTTTGCAAAGCAAGATGCGCATTATCAGCTTAACGAACAAAATAGCGGCGAAGTGTATGCGCCAGCAAGCTTCGTGACGATAGTCATCAACAATTTAATCAAAAATGCATTCAGTTATAGCGTTGGAGACATCGAGATCGATCTACAGCAAAACACGCTGATTATCACCAATCGTCATGACGGGAACGAAACGTATAATGCGGGTTATGGTTGCGGTTTAGTGATAGTGCAACGCATTTGTGAACGGATGGGGTGGCCGTTTGAATTAAACGATGATGGCGTCCGATTTAGCGCGAAAGTGACGTTTGTTTCTTAACGTCCCAATTTGCCAATGAAGCCAGAGTTAACGTTCTGGCTTTTTTGTCTCACTTTTTACCTCTAACTCACAGTGAAACAAGAAAAAACTGGGATTTGATTTAGAATAAGTAGAGCGAAACAGAAACTTAAGGAATGGCTATGCTTGCTTATCAGGTCAGCAAAAGTATTGAAATCAACAAATCTCAAAGTGAGATCATCGATTATCTAAAGGATTTTAAAAACTGGCCTGAGTGGTCTCCTTGGATCATTTTGGAGCCAAGCTGCGAGCTGACTTACAGTGACAATCAAGGCCACGTTGGTGCTGGTTACCAATGGAATGGGCAACGAATTGGAACGGGGGCGGTTGTTCTGGAAAGCACACAAGAACATCGTTTAGACATGGAGCTGCATTTTTTTCGCCCCATCAAAAGCCACGGAAAGGTGACGCTCATCGTGACGCCGTCACAAGATGGTTGTACCGTAGAATGGCAAATGCAGTCTC
>NZ_JAWOTA010000100.1:0-1596 GCF_033338635.1 Vibrio sp. Vb1755
TCAAGGACGTTAAGCACACCTATCTTTATCAGCAAAAGTACAGCGTCGGCACTAAAAACTCCGGTGGTTGGGGTGAACCTGCCGTTGCCAAAACACATTGAGTTGTTTGCGCGCTTAGGTCACGACCAAAAATTCTCTTTAGAGCCAATTTTTAAAGGCCGCTCTAGCACGCTGATCGCAGAACCAATTAAGCGTGTCGACGGAGCACAAGCAAGACACCAAGACATCTACATTAGTGCGGCGAAAATCGGCAATAAGATCACTGCTATCGAATCCAAACTGCACCAAGAATTTAATAGCGTGAAAGAGCGAATTCAGTTCATCAAAAAAGCGCGCATGATGGGCGATTTCTATGTATTTCGAATGTCCACCGCACCCATTTTTGATCCTATGACGTCGCTGCTACGACAGGACTTGAGTGACCTTACTCAGTTTGGCGTTCATCAAGCCAGTAAACTAGAAAAGGAGCTGACGGCTTTGGTTGGCTACAGCGAGTTTGAAGACATAACCGAAGAAGTCGTCGTGCGACTTGAACTAACGGAATAAAAAACACCGCCAAGATAGGCGGTGTTTTTCTTTCTGATTCTATTAAGGCTTCGCTTTCCAACTGATTTTTTGCTGCTTCACGAGCGCACCAGACAAAATACAGAGCACCCCACCTAACCCAGCAAAACGCACCGAGGTTTGTGCCTGTGCCTCTACTTTAGGTTTCGCGTGGTAGGCAATACCAAGGCCTGCGGCGGACATCATCACTAAGTCGTTGGCACCATCACCAACGGCAACGGTATTATGCTGTTCAATTTCGTATTCATCCGCCAGTTCAACCAAAATATCGGACTTGGTTTGCGCAGATACCACGTCACCAATCACTTGCCCAGTTAACTTTCCGTCAATGATCTCAAGCTGATTTGAACGAGCGAAGTCCAGACCGACTTTCTCTTTGATGTAATCAGAGAAATACGTGAACCCACCAGATGCAATGGCGGTTTTCCAACCGAGCGCTTTAAAGGTCGCAATCAACGCTTCAAAGTCTGGCATGAATGGAAGCTCAGAACGCACTTGTTCTAAAATTGCTTTATCTGCGCCTTTTAGTTTACCAACCCGTTGACGCAAGCTTTGTTCAAAGTCCAACTCACCTTGCATCGCACGTTCAGTTACTTCGGCGACTTCTTCCCCTACTCCAGCCAGTTTGGCAATTTCATCAATACATTCAATTTGAATCGCAGTGGAATCCATATCGAACACCACTAAGCCAGGCGCAGAGAGATCCGGCACTTCATTCAGAGAAGCATAATCAATGTTGAGGCTTTTTAAGATGGTTTCGTGTTGAGATGTTAATTCGCCCGCCATCAATGCTACTTCATACTGACCGACTTTCCATGTTTCTAACACCGGGTTATAGAAACCAGTAAAGAAGTCGATATCTTCAAAATGGCGAGGGGAAAGATATTCAGCAAAAACGATCCAATTCGCTTTCGCTTTATCTAACTGGGTAGCAAATCGAGTTTCGGGCAGTCGGTTTAAAAGTGTCGTATGTTTTCTGATAGGCAAGCTTTTTGACGCGTCCATGTATATAATCCCTTATGACTTTGCTAA
>NZ_JAWOTA010000101.1:0-1593 GCF_033338635.1 Vibrio sp. Vb1755
CTTTTGCAACAACACAATCCAAGAGGTCGTACGGACCAATAGTGACGTCCAAAAAGGCAGTAGCACCACAATCAACAGCAAGTTGGCGCGTTTGTCTGGCAAGTTTGCTAACAGATATGCCACGGGATAAGCCATCAACAAACAAATCACGGTAATTAAGATCGACATCCAAAAGGTTTTAAAGAAAAGGTCAACGTAGATCTGCCGTTTTTCTGGTTGCGCTTCAATCTCGCCCATTTCGTTCACCTGCATATCCAATGCCGCAAGGTAATGGTTGACGGTTATCGCACCGCTCAGGTTCTTAAAAGCAACCCAATGTTTTGCATCCGCCCAGCGTTTATCGAGCCTACTCAGTTCTTTTATTGACGTAGGAAGCACTTCTAAACGAGACAATTTTCGTCCCGTTTTCATCATCAAACTGCGCATGCCAGAGACTTCTATGTTCATGCGATTGGCGATTTTAGGCAGGGCTTTGGTCTCATACAGTGCCAGCAGCTCAACCGAAAATGCCTCTACCACTTCGGAATCTGGCAATCCTTGATAATCCCAATGCGCTAACGCTTGGATTGTTTTCGGCAAGGCCTGCGGAATATCTCGGTTGTCGACACTGCGATAAAGCATTTCTAAAATAGGGAACGCAAATGTGAGCAAAATAAAGCATACCAACGGCAACGTCAGCATGATTGAGCGTAGGTTTTTATTGCGCTCCGCTTTTTGCAGTTGGGCTCTGAGATCGCTGTTTTGGTGATTCACATGTCGTTCGATTTCCAGTACCGAATCTAACGAGGTTAGCTCTCGACTCATGCCGCCACCTCTTCGGTTTCTGGTTGAATCGCATCTAGCGCATGGCAATCTGTACTTTGCCACCCAATTCGACAAACCGTTCCCGGAATAAGGTTCAGATGCGTTCGGTTGTCGTTCGGCACTTTCACGACAAACTGACCAACCAGTTCAACGTCAACCACTAACCGATAATGATCACCGTGATAAATTAGCTCACGCAGCACGCCTTCAATTTGGTTATCACACGATTCGTCATCAGGTTGGATGGAAATTTTCTCTGGTCGAATAGACAAGGTGGTGTGCTCGCCGTTTTGGGTCACTCGAACCGGTTTGGCAACGAAGTGAGCGGGGCCGACCTGGACTTGGCATCGCTCTGATTGCCACTCTTTTACCACACCAGAAAGCTGATTATTTTCACCAATAAACTGAGCGACGAACGCGTTACTCGGAGATTCATACAGTTCCGTTGGCGGGGCAAGTTGCTGCACTTCGCCTTGATTAAAAACTGCGATTCGGTCAGACATAGTGAGCGCTTCATCTTGCTCATGCCTGACATACAAAATCGTAATGCCGAGCTTTTCGTGCAGGTGTTTAATCTCCATCTGCATTTGCTCACGAAGTTGCTTGTCCAACGCGCCCAAAGGCTCATCCATCAGGACGAGTTTCGGTTCAAACACAAGCGCCCTCGCTAACGCGACACGTTGTTGCTGCCCGCCAGATAACTGCTTGGGATAACGACTGGCAACGTGCCCCAACTCGACCATGTCCAGTGCGCTCTGTACTTTATTTTGAATGGTTTGATTATCGAGC
>NZ_JAWOTA010000102.1:0-1591 GCF_033338635.1 Vibrio sp. Vb1755
GGGCACTGATATCGGGTGAAATCAACCTCGGCTTATCCGTTGTTGTGACATTGACGCTTGGGATTGTGGTCGATGATGCCGTTCACTTCCTTTCCAAATATCAAAGAGCGCGCCGCGAGGGGCAAACTGCAGAGCAAGCCGTTCGTTACGCCTTTCATACCGTTGGCCGCGCACTGTGGATCACTACGGTGGTTTTAGTGGCAGGTTTTTCTGTATTGGCAATGTCTAGCTTCAGGCTGAATGCGGATATGGGGCAGCTCAGCGCCATTGTTATCTTCATCGCTTTGGTTGTGGACTTCTTATTCCTCCCAACCTTACTAATGCTATTCGATAAAAAAGCGTACTTACAAGAAAGTCCGTCTGATAACGCGCGCTTGAAAGCGTCGTCCACCATCACGGCAACTCAGTCATAACTCAGAATTAAAAGGAATTGAACCATGAAAAAAATGAACCACGTATTGCAAGTTTTGATGTTGTCGGCTTCGCTAGTTACATCGCCATTCACTTATGCGAATGAAGAAAAAGGGCTGGAAATTGCTCAGGAGCGAAAAGCAAGAGATGAAGGTTGGGGCGACTCTATCGCAACCATGGAGATGATTTTAAAGAACGCACAAGGTGAAAGCAGTACGCGTCTTATGCGATTGAAATCTCTCGAAGTTGAAGGGGATGGCGACAAAGGGCTGACCATTTTTGACCAGCCTCGGGATGTCACGGGCACGGCTTTTCTCAACCATTCTCATACCATTGGTGCGGATGACCAATGGTTGTATTTACCTGCCTTAAAGCGAGTAAAGCGAATTTCGTCACGTAATAAGTCGGGCCCGTTTATGGGAAGCGAGTTTGCGTATGAAGACTTGAGTTCATTTGAAATCGAAAAATACCGCTTTAACCACCTCAAGGATGAGAAGTTTAACGGGCAAGACGTATTCGTTCTAGAGCAAATTCCAACGGACAAGAACTCCGGTTATACCAAGCAGGTAGTATGGCTTGACAAGGCGCATTATCGCCCTCTCAAAGTCGAGTTTTACGACCGAAAAGGCGCGTTATTGAAAACTCTAACTTTCGCTAATTATAAGCAGTACCTCGATAGATATTGGCGTGCACATACCATGGCAATGACGAATCACCAAACTGGCAAAAGTACAGAATTGAACACTAGCGATTTGCGTTTTCAAACAGGGTTGGAAGAGAACGACTTCAACAAAAACGTGCTCAAGCGAGTTAAATAAGGGAGTGGTATGAATATGGACAAAGGAGTAAGCCAACTTGGCGGATTACTCGCGATGTTGGTAACGCCCTCGCTGTTCGCATTTGAGCTTGCGGGGCAATTGAATGTTGAGCATCGACAATTTCTCTCTCACGGGCTGCAAGGGCAGAGTAAAGGCCAAAGCTCTGTTGTAGTTCAGCCTGAACTTTACTGGGACTTACAAAGCGGAGATAGTAGCTTCACCTTCACACCGTTTTTTCGAGTCGATAGCCTCGATGATGAAAGAACCCACGGTGACATTAGAGAAGCGCTTTTTCTCACGTATTGGGATGATTACGAGCTTAGAGTTGGGATCAGTAAAGTGTTTTGGGGCGTCACCGAGTC
>NZ_JAWOTA010000103.1:0-1589 GCF_033338635.1 Vibrio sp. Vb1755
CAATGATTGGAATTGGTTTAGATGGCAAGCGACGTACCCAAGCGTAAATAACTTGGTCAATGCTGGTCGCACCCACTTCTTCACGAATTGCTTCTAGCTCGTTACGAACGCGAATCGCTTGCTCGCTTTCCCCACTGAAGATTGAGCCGCCACCTAAGCAAGACCAAGCCATTGGACGCGTGCGCAACATTTGCATTTGGTCCAGCGTTCCATCGTGCGCAACCTCAAAATTAAGCGGGTTGATTTCCACTTGGTTAGTCACAAGAGGTTTACCAAGGCGCGATTGCAGCAATTCGAACTGACGCGGCGTAAAGTTGGACACACCAAAGTGCTTCACATTACCTACTTTGTGCAGCTCCGTGAATGCTTCCGCAACTTCATCAGCATCCATCAATACATCTGGACGATGGATCAATAGCACATCGATTTCATCCACATTTAAGCGCTCAAGTGAGTTGTTCACTGATTGGTAAATGTGTGCCGAACTTGTGTCGTAGTGATTAATTTTGCGTTCAGGTGTTTTGTCACCACACAAATTAATGTCACATTTGGTCACGATCTGGATTTGGTCACGTACGCTTTTATCCAAAGCTAACGCTTCACCAAACAACGCTTCACATTCGTAGTTACCGTAAATGTCTGCGTGATCGACCGTAGTGATCCCTAACTCAATATGTTGCTTAAGAAATGACAAACGCTCTTGAGCCGTCATTCCCCAATCTGCCGCACGCCAATATCCTTGAACTAGCTCTGAAAATTCAGGGCCATTTGGTGCAGTCACAACTTTTGCAACCATGGGTTTTCTCCTTCAATTGAACTGCATTCATCCTAGTCTTGTTTTCACGTCGTCTCAACGGGTAAACTTTCGCAATTCGAACTGGAGTACGAAATATGTCTTTTGCCCAACGTTTAGCCACTTTGATTGGCGAAGAAAGCATCAGCGGATTTGCGCGACGCGTTGATGTGTCGGAAGCGCTCATCCGAAAGTACCTAAAAGGCAGCGAACCTAGCCTAACCAAAGCCAATCAGATTGCGATGCGGGCTAACTGCTCTCTTGAATGGTTAGCGACGGGTTGCGGTTATCTCTACCGTCGTGCTGAAGTGGTGGATATGGATGCCTATAAGTTGGCTTTCCAACACGTGATGAATGAAGAGCTGACAGAAGATAAAGAAGAGCTTCATCGAAAGCTCATTGCAGGGTACCAATTCCTGCGCGCACATAAAAAGGCAGACGGATTTTTAGATGAATCCGCCATGGCGACATTTCTTGCTTTGCATAAAGAGACTAAAGCCGAGTAAGTCGCAACTCGATCATTTCGCCATCACTGCGTAAAGTAATGACTACGTGCGGTGATGGCTCTGTAAACTCATCTGCTTTTACCCAAACCATCGACCTCTCAATCTCTGGCGGGTAGCGATTTATCAGCAACACCACTTCTTTGTCGACCTCTCCTGCAGATTTGTTTTTCAGCGACGCTGCGATATCGTATCGATCGTTGCCGATTGCTAAGCTTCGCATCACCAAACCATCTTTTCTTAGATTAAGAATGAGCTCACTCAGCGTTTGTCTCTGATACTCGGTTAAAAAG
>NZ_JAWOTA010000104.1:0-1576 GCF_033338635.1 Vibrio sp. Vb1755
TGTCACACCTTAAGCACTTCCTATATGTGATCAAAACCTGGGTCAAACAAGGCACAGGTTTTGACTTTTCTATCTCCAGCGTTGCTGGTTCTTGGCGTAATAGCCATCCCTCTATCGCGTTACTCGGCTTAGAAGCTAACTTACCGAATAACCAAGAAGCTCGATTCGCCGTTGATGAAATTCAAATTGAATTCGATTTGATTCAATCATTACTTCAGTTTAAGCCCGTCGTGGCAGACTTAACCATTCATAACTTGGCATTAGATATTCGCACGGTCGATCTTCTACCTACGTCGAGCAATCAAGAGCCGACCACTGATGTTGACCAAAATGAAGTTAAGCTGATTGATCAGCTGGACTCACTATTGCTGCGCCAGTTTGAAGACTTCACCATTACAAATTCACGCGTCTGGTACAAATCGGTCTCGGGCGAAACTCGTCGACTCGATATTGAACAGCTTCGCTGGAGTAACCAAGGCAAACGTCACTTGGCGGAAGGCACAGTCAGTATTGCAGACGCTAGCCTGAACTCACTGTTAGTAAATGCTAACTTTAAAGACCATGGTTCGCTGCGTGATGTGTCTGGTGAGTTTTACGTGAGTGCGCAAGATGTCTCGGTAACGCCTTGGCTTACCACTTACATGCAAGAAGAGTCGGGTGCGGAGTCTGGCAAGGTCAGTTTGAATACCTGGCTGACTCTCAAACACAGCCAACCTAATTATGCGTACGTAGAGCTGCAACCGTCTGAGCTCGTATGGAATGAAAATGGCCGCCATGAACTGTTTATCGAATCGGGAGTGTTTAAGCTCTTGCCTGATAAGCAAGGTTGGAAAGTAAATGGTCACTCACTTCAAATTCGCACCGATGACAAATCCTGGCCTGAACTTGATGCGGCTTTTGATTGGCAACCAGATGGCTGGAAGCTCAATCTTTCTCAGCTCGACATTGAGGCGCTGATTCCACTCGTTAAGCTCGCGCCGGAATCGGAATCAACCAGTGACTTACTCAATAAATTAGCGCCGAAAGGTCGTGTTGAAGACATTCGTTTAGCCATGAATGGTGGCTTAGATACGCTGCGTTATTCGGCAGACCTCGATGAGTTAGCTATGACTCAATGGGAACTGTTGCCGGGCTTTCAACATGTGCAAGGCAGCGTTGCGGGTGACTTGAAGCAAGCGAAAGCGAAAGTCATGGTCATTGATGATGTTTTCCCGTACGGGGATGTATTCCAAGCCCCATTGAACATCAAGCAAGGCGAAGTCGACATCATCTGGCAGCAAGATGAGACAGGTTGGCGTTTGTGGTCGGATAAAGTCACGGCTGCGACTCCGGACCTTCAAGTGTTGGGCGCATTTCGACTCGATTTCCCTAAAGAGCAAAGCCCATTCCTATCGTTTTATGCTGAGGCGGATCTCTACAACGCTGGTGAAACTTGGCGTTACTTGCCAACCTTGGCATTAGGTCAAGATCTGACGGATTACCTATCGACCGCCATTCAAGGCGGT
Organism: Vibrio sp. Vb1755; assembly: GCF_033338635.1. Classification (NCBI taxonomy): domain Bacteria; kingdom Pseudomonadati; phylum Pseudomonadota; class Gammaproteobacteria; order Vibrionales; family Vibrionaceae; genus Vibrio; species Vibrio sp. Vb1755. The sequence continues at coordinate 1,506 of NZ_JAWOTA010000104.1, forward strand.
AAAGTAAATACGGCCAAATTGCTGTGGTATGGCGAGTTAGGAGATTTTCCTTACAAAGAGCACAACGGCAT
>NZ_JAWOTA010000105.1:0-1572 GCF_033338635.1 Vibrio sp. Vb1755
ACTTGCGATGCTGTCACTACAAACTCAGAGATTGGATCAGCAAGTCAGCCAGTTCCGAGTTTAAGCTCTGATATTTGAAATTGATGCGAAACAGCCCGCTGATGTGCGGGCTCTTTTTTAGCTGATGTTTAACGTAGCTTTTCGCCAATTGGATTTAATCAATTAAATCTGGACTTGACCTCAAAACTCTGTACAAACACTCGCCGTTTTTATCATCAATTTACACACTTTTTGACCCGTCCACTTGTACACAGAAAAGTGTGATTTCCAACACAATATCTTCAAATCTGAGAGTTCTATTGCACCTTTACAACAAACGCATTCGACAAGCGTATAGAAACGTAAATTTTGTTGTATGTACAACACTGGGTAATTATCATTCTAACTAATTTGTTTGGGATAGATGCATATCCACTAATCATAATCGAGCCATTCAGAACGCATTGAATTGGATATTTGTAGGGCTTGCAAAATAAGAGAGATGTTTCATGAGACGTAGAACCACGCTATCGCTGCTGATTGCATCGAGCCTGTTTATGGCGGGATGTCAACCAAGCCAAGAAGGAACTGAGCAAGGTGGTGGCGCCGCTCCCGCAACCGAAGTGAATGTGTTGACGGTTGAACCTGTTCGACAAGCTTTGACGGTTGAGTTGCCGGGCCGCAGCCGTGCATTTAAAGAGGCGGAAGTCCGCCCACAGGTAACGGGTATTATTTCAGAACGTAACTTTGTTGAAGGTGGCGTTGTGGAAAAAGGTCAGTCGTTGTACCAAATTGATGACTCTTCATTTCAAGCGGATTTGCTTAGTGCAGAAGCGGAGCTGATTCGTGCGCAAGCTTCTGAAGAATCGACGTTTGCAACCGTTAAACGTTACCGCGCATTGATTACCAAGAAATCGATCAGTCAACAAGATCTGGATGAAGCAGAAGCGGCTTACAAAGAAGCGAAAGCGCAAGTGCTCGTAGCCAAAGCGAAGATCAATACTGCAAAGATCAATTTGACTTATACCCGTGTGAAAGCGCCGATCAGTGGCGTGATCAGCAAGTCAAATGTGACTGCGGGAGCGTTGGTTACGGCAAACCAAGCCGACAAGCTAACGACGATTCAACAACTTGATCCGATCAACGTGGATATCGTTCAGTCTTCTGCTCAATTGCTACGACTAAAAGCGGCGCTTTCTCAAGGCCACATGCAAGAAGATCAATCTGCGCAAGTCGCATTGACGCTTGAAGATGGCTCGACTTACGAGCACAAAGGCACAATGAAGTTCACGGAAGTTAACGTGGATGAAAGTACGGGAAGCGTGACTTTGCGAGCGGAATTCCCAAATCCTGATGGTTTACTTCTTCCGGGTATGTTCGTGCGTGCGACCGTGATTACTGGTGTTGACCCTAGCGCGATTTTGATCCCGCACAACACCGTGACTCGCGATGCAACAGGTAAAGCTTCGGTGATGACGGTGAGTGCTGATAATACTGTTGCGATTACGCCAGTCATCACGGCGGAAGTTATAGACAACCAATGGCGCATCATTGATGGATTAAAAGCCGGTGACCAAGTCATTACGGCGGGTT
>NZ_JAWOTA010000106.1:0-1571 GCF_033338635.1 Vibrio sp. Vb1755
CGAATAGCTTCGCCAATTTTGGATCTTTTAACTGACCAATGTTCGTAATGCCGTATTTCTCGGCGGTTTTCTTATCGATGAGGTAGCCTTGCGCTGCGCCACTGACGTATTGGCCTTCTCGGAAAAACTTATCATCACCACCTGACATGGTGTATTTGTCTGCATGGAGCGGGAACCAGCCAACCGCTAAGAACGTCGCGTCACCTTTTGCTATCGAGGTGTACCCGACGTTGTAATCCACTTCTTTGGTTGGTTGGACATCGTAACCCAAAGCTTCCAGAGCACGGTTTACGATCAACGTTTGGAACGTCTCTTCAGCGACAGTGGACTGTACAGGTTGAACCGTGACGCCTTCACCCGGCAACTCTCCGGCAAAGCCGTAAGTCGAAAATGCGATTGTGCTTAGCGCGCCGACAGACAGCGCTTTCTTCCATGAATTATTCATTCGTATTTCTCCTAAGTTTTAGGTCGTTTTGGTTCTTGTTGGTTTTAAATTTGAGCAGATAAGAGATAGGGCCGGTATGGTACCAGCGAAGTTTGGTATTGCCGGCGTTGACGCCAAGCTCTTGTGTAATGCGATCCAACAAAATAGCGAGGATCACAATGCCTAAACCGCCGACAGCGGCCAGACCCATGTCCAGTCGTCCGATGCCTCGTAACACCATCTGACCCAAACCGCCCACGGCGATCATCGAGGCGATAACCACCATCGACAGAGAAAGCATCAAGGTTTGGTTGACGCCCGCCATGATCGTTGGCAGCGCAAGTGGCAATTGAATGCGATACAGCATTTGCTTTTTGTTTGCGCCAAAAGAGTGACCCGCTTCGATAAGCTCTTCCGGTACTTGTTGAATCCCAAGAATGGTCAATCGAACCACTGGCGGTAGCGCGAAAATGATCGTTACGACAACGCCCGGTACGTTACCAATACCAAACAGCATCACGATCGGAACAAGGTAGACGAACGCCGGGGTGGTCTGCATCGCATCCAATATTGGTCTTACAAATTTGGCGGCGGTTTGGCTTCTGGCTAGCCAGATCCCCATGGGTAAGCCAATCAACAAGCAGAAAAACACCGAAGTGAGCACCAAGGCGAGCGTGGTCATGGCTTGAGACCAAGCGCCGATCAAGCCAATGAACACTAACGATACTAGCGTTGATAAACCAAGTTTGAAGTTAGAAAACTGCCACGCGAGTAAAAATAGGATCAGCACCATAATCGGTGACGGCGTAGAGACTAACGCGGTTTCGAATGAGGACAAGATAAAATCGATCGGAACTCGTATGGCTTGAAAAACAGGGCGACCATGTTCAACGAGCCAATTCAACCCAGATTCTACCCAATTATCGAGTGGGAGAACGGCATCTTGAAATGGGTTCATGATATCGAAAGGTGTCTCTTGCACGGCTTCGCTGTTCAACCAATCGTTGTTAGTTGCGGCCTCACTACCTTGTGACCACGGGTCTTCTTGTGTTGGTGCGGTTTGCGACCAAGGATCGTTATTTGTTTGCTCTGTAGACATCGTTTAATCCTTATCGAGTGTTTGCAGAAGACGCGACTTCGTCACGAC
>NZ_JAWOTA010000107.1:0-1556 GCF_033338635.1 Vibrio sp. Vb1755
CATCGACGTTGATTGGACTTGTCTTAATCATCAGTGGTTTGGTCATCCAACAGGTGACTTGGGGTAAAAAAGCCAAGGCGGCGAACGCATCGCAATAGTTGGTCATACCCGAAAAACCTAGGACAATATGAAAACGGAGAAATGAAATGAGTTGGATAAAAAAGAGAGCTCGCTAACATTTTATTGATCGAAAGTGCCTTCAGTCGCTTGGAATTGTTCAAGCGTTGGATACGATATAACCAAAGCCCAGCCGCCTAACACGGCGACATTCCTATAAATATTTGTGGGCACTTCAGGATACTTTACTAATTATGTTTCGCTTCGCTATTCCTTCACCGTTGATGACTGACTGGCAACACGCTCTGCAGCAATGCTGTGATGCCACTCAAGCTCAGGGACAACTTTATACCCTGAGCTACACCAAACAATGGCTATCCAGTGAGGTATCCACCTCGCCACAAAATCACCGCGCCATCGTGGCGATGATTGAGCAAAACTGCGCGCAATTTTCCGCGCCGCACTTTGACGTAGTTTGCTCACAATTTGATGATGAAAACCTGAGCCTGTGCCCAGTATGGCTACCGAATGAGGAGCTGTTTGCCGTTGTGACGTTGACGCACTCAACGCAGCAAAAGCAAACCGTTTCTGCGTGGCTGAGCGCACTGGCAGGCCGCATCAGTTTTGATGTTAGCCAGCATTATCATCAAGAGCTCAAACGTCATCACTCACACGCCAACAAGCCACTACCAACGCTGCAAGAATTCATCGATTGTCTGGATGACCACATCTGGATCAAAACCACCGATGGTCTGTACGCCATGACTAACCGCAGCGTGGAACAGGCGTGGAAAAAGTCTAACGATGACATTGTCGGGAAGAACGACTTTGACCTTTTCAGCGCCGAGCGCGCGGAAAAATTCATTGATGCCGACCGATTAGTGGTCGCCACTGGCACACAGAACATCGTTGAAGAGTGTCGCCAAATTGATGAAAACAACAACCCAACTTGGCTGGAAACCATCAAATCACCGGTACGAAATCAGGCCGGTGACCTGATCGGCATTTTGGGCATGACGCGCAACATTACCCGTCGCAAGATGGTGGAAACGCAATTGTCGTTGGCGTCGAAAATCTTCAACAACTCGCAAGAAGGTATGGTCATTACCGACAGCAATGCCAACATCATTGATGTCAACAACGCGTTCTCGCAGATCACCGGATTCAGCGCCGAAGAAGTGATTGGGAAGAACCCGAACATCCTCCGCTCTGGGCACCATGATGATGCTTTTTACCAACAACTTTGGCAGCAGCTTGAAACCAAAGGCCAATGGAAAGGCGAGTTTATCAACCGCAAACGTGATGGCAGCATTTACCCGCAATTAGCCACTATTAGCGCGGTAATGGATGACAAAAACCACCTAATTAACTACATCTGTGTGTTTGAGGACATCTCCGTGCGCAAAGCGCACGAAGAGAAACTGCAACGCATGGCGTTTTATGACCCGTTGACCAACTTGCCCAACCGAACCCATTTGATCAGCTTGTTGGAACAGCAC
>NZ_JAWOTA010000108.1:0-1544 GCF_033338635.1 Vibrio sp. Vb1755
AGCTGACCAGTTCTTAAATTTGGAAACATTAGGCATTCTTGGTCTAGGCGCTGTAGCGTTCAGTATCGGTACAGGCGCAGGTGTTCTCATGGCTAAGCTTCTTAATAAGTTCTCAGAAGAGGACATCAACCCACTCATTGGCGCGGCAGGGGTGTCTGCCGTACCTATGGCTGCGCGTGTGGTGAACAAAGTCGGGCTTGATGCAAACCCTCAAAACTTCTTGTTGATGCATGCGATGGGACCAAACGTAGCTGGTGTACTTGGCTCCGCGGTAGCGGCAGGTATTCTGTTGGCCTTGGTTGGATAAAGACTCTTGTAACACGTAAATACAGTTATCGTGTTGAAGATAAAATTATCAACCAATTTACATGCTTGCCATTAACTTGGTTAAACAAAATGGTTTATAGTCAAAGGGATGCTCCGGCATCCCTTTTTTATTTGTCCCTCAGGGAGTGAGTTATGGAACATAAACAGATTGTTATCACTGAGTTTGGCGACGCCAATGTTCTGGCGATTCAAAGCGCTGAAACTCCGATCCCTAAGTCTGGCGAAGTGTTGGTCAAGGTGCATTATGCTGGCGTGAATCCTATCGATGTCAAAACACGAGCGGGACTTGGCTGGGCTGCTTCCCAGAATAAAGACAAACTGCCTTGGGTGCCAGGTTACGATATTTCTGGGAAAGTCGCCTCTTGTGGTACTAAGACTTCTCGCTTTGCTGTGGGAGATGAAGTGGCCGGTTTTATTGGCTTTCCTCTCCAAGGTGGTGGTTATAGCCAATATGTTTGTGTTCCGGAGTCGGAGCTAAGTCACGTGCCAAGTTCGGTCACGCTAGAAGCGGCGGCGGTTTTACCATTGGCAGGGCAAACCGCTGCTCAAGCATTAAGCAAAGCGAATGTCAGCGAATGCGATAGAGTATTAATTCTCGCAGGAGCGGGTGGCGTCGGGCACTTAGCGGTGCAGATTGCTGTGGCGACAAAAGCCGAAGTGTTTACCACCTGCAGTGAACGAAATTTAGACTACCTCGCCACACTTGGCGCTCATGCAGTGAACTATCAATTTGCACCAGTGTCAGAACGTGTTGAAGGCGTTGATGTTTTAATTGATTTGGTTGGTGGTGATGCGGCTCTAGATGCTCTCAAGTGCCTAAAAGACAATGCCCGCGTGATCACGGTACCAACGATTAGCGCTGAATTAATTTGTGACAAGGCCAAGCTGTTAGGCTTCGAGGCAAGCGGTATGTTGGTTGAGCCAGATCCTTCACAGTTAGACACGTTGTTGTACATGGTAGGTGTGGGATTACTTAAAACAGAAGTGCAACACATTTACCCAATGGCTGAAGTTATCGCCGCACACCAACAAGTGGAATCGGGGCGAACGAGAGGCAAGGTATTACTTGATATGACATGCTAGACGCATTCAATTCAGCTTTTGAACATTTAGCCCTTTGGTTTTCTGATTCAGCATTGTGGGTGCTTTTTTTAACGGGTTTTCTGAGCGCCACCTTACTGCCTGGTGGCTCTGAAGCTGGGCTGATAGCAACTCTC
>NZ_JAWOTA010000109.1:0-1543 GCF_033338635.1 Vibrio sp. Vb1755
TAATATTGCATACGAAGTGAAGCACAATCTTGAACGTGTGAAACTGCCAGCTGTTGTTGATAATCACTTTGGTTTTTCGAAAGTAGCGGTAGGTACAAGTGGTGGTTTTTTCTTTCGTCCTGAAACAGGGTTTGCTCTGCTAGGAAAGGGAAAAAGTGAGCGTTATAAAAATGACCTTGTCTTAGCTTTTAGAGGTACAGCAGGATTAGCTGATGGGATTACCGACTTAACGTGTAGCGGGAAAGGAACAGATACCGGAGAGACCGTCCATTCGGGATTCCAAACTACGTTCTATTCTATGAGAAAAGGTCTAACTCGTTTTCTTCGTGATAATCCGGTAACCGCTAACGGTACTATACATTGTGTTGGACACAGTTTAGGTGGCGCATTAGCGACTCTGGTTGCTAATTGGATTTCTGCTTCTCCAGAGTTTAAAGGCAGAGTTAACTTATATACTTTTGGCTCACCAAGAGTCGGAATGAAATCTTTTTCGATCAACTCATCATCTCGAATATCGACGCACTTCCGTTGTGTCAATGGTGCGGACCCCGTAACAAAAGCGCCAGTATGGCCTTTTTATCATGTGCCTTATGATGGTTCGGAGTACATATTGAATCGTGCTCAAGGTCTTTTTCCTAGCGCACATTTTATGGCGGAGTACAGTTCTTATACACAGACTGCAACCTGGGATAGCCTTGGCTTTCAAAAGGCAAGCTCCACTTTTAAACGCGTAGTTTTAAACTATGAGAATCGACTTCAAGCCACACCTTCTGCTGATTGGGCAGATAAGATCTCGGCAGCGCTCCTTACGTTGTTAGTTGATGGTGGGGCTGCGGCGTCAGTCTTTGCCCTGCAAAATGTAGGTTCTGCTATTGCTACTATATATGACGCGATTGCTCGTTCAATCGTCAAAATTTCAGAACTCTCTAGCGAATTTTCTGAACGCGTAAAAGGTTTACTTGGCCACATGTTGGTATTTGCGGGGAAAGGTGCAAATATCGCGATCAAATTTACTTATTCCTTTATTCGTTGGGTGTTTGAATTGGTGCTAAGTAAGTTGAATCAGGCTGTTAAAGCCGCCCTCAAAACGACCTTCTGATTTTGATTAATCCTCCTTTGCTTAGGTGTGGTTTATTCTTAAATACGAAAAGTTTCCTACTTGGTTAGCGAAGCTAGTGGCGAGCAAATAGATAAAGTGCTTGGTGAGTCAGATAGAAAACACCGCCTCGATAGCGGCGGTGTTTTATTTTGGATTACTGTCGTTGATAAACCGATTGACCTCTGCTGATGGTTTCTTCCACGTTTAGGTCTTTTAGCGCCTTAGGTTCAATCTTCATCGGGTTGTTATCGAGGATGATTAAATCCGCATTCTTACCTACTTCGATAGAACCTTTATACGACTCCTCAAAGTGTTGGTAAGCTGGCCAAATGGTCATGGCTTGCAGCGCGGTGTACGTGTCAACGCGCTGATCTGCCCCCAGTACTTTATCAGTTCTGGTGGTGCGATTGACGGTCGCATCCAATACTCGGAATGAACTTGGCA
>NZ_JAWOTA010000110.1:0-1542 GCF_033338635.1 Vibrio sp. Vb1755
TTGGTGCACCGACAGAAAACGAGTTGTACTACTTTGCGAGTGTAGACGGCGCGAAATTCCGTAAACCTGTGGTTCCTGGTGACCAAATGGTTATTGAAGTTGAATTTCTAAAAGAGCGTCGTGGCATTGCTGCATTTAGCGGTGTAGCAAAAGTTGACGGCGAAGTAGTGTGTTCAGCAGAGCTGAAGTGTGCTCGTCGAGAGTTTTAATATGATTCATGAAACCGCTAAAATCCACCCAGCTGCGGTGGTAGAAGAAGGCGCAAAAATTGGCGCTAACGTGACGGTTGGTCCTTTTACCTACATCACCTCAACGGTGGAGATTGGTGAAGGTACTGAAGTCATGTCTCACGTAGTAATCAAAGGCCATACCAAAATTGGTAAAGATAACCGTATTTTCCCACATGCAGTGATTGGTGAAGAAAACCAGGACAAGAAGTATGGTGGCGAAGATACAACCGTGGTTATCGGTGACCGTAATGTGATTCGCGAAGCGGTTCAGGTTCATCGTGGTACTGTGCAAGACAAAGCGACAACAGTGATTGGCGACGACAACCTACTGTTCGTGAATGCGCACATCGCGCATGACGTCGTAGTAGGCAACCATACTCACATTGGTAACAATGCGATTCTAGGTGGCCATGTAACAGTAGAAGATCACGCTGGTGTAATGGCACTTTCTGCTATTCACCCATTCTGTACGGTAGGCGCTTATGCATACGTTGGTGGTTGCTCTGCGGTTGTTCAGGACGTACCTGCTTACGTACTTGCTCAAGGTAACCATGCTACGCCGTTTGGTTTGAACCTAGTTGGCTTGAAGCGCAATGGTTTTGAGAAACCAGAAATTCGAGCACTACAAAAAGCGTACAAAGAAATTTACCGCTCTGGTAAAACGCTAGAAGAAGTGAAACCGATTCTTGCAGAAATGGCACAAGAATGGCCTGCAGTGAAGCGTTTTTCTGACATTCTAGAAACAACGGAACGTGGTATCATTCGTTAATTCACGAATGAATCAATAAGTGGAAAGGATCGCGCCCAATTAGGGCTGCGGTCTTTTTGTGTTTTATGGATAAGGAATCCCTTATCCATAGTACATAGGGCGAAATCGATATGGAAAAACCATTACGTATTGGCATCATTGCTGGCGAGTTATCTGGTGACACGCTAGGGGAAGGCTTTATCAAGGCAGTGAAAGAGCGATACCCGAATGCAGAGTTCGTTGGCATCGGTGGGCCAAAAATGATCGCGCAAGGCTGTGAATCTCTTTTTGATATGGAAGAGTTAGCTGTAATGGGCTTAGTTGAAGTGCTTGGACGATTACCTCGTTTGTTAAAAATAAAAGCTGAGCTTGTTAAGTACTTCACTCAGAACCCGCCAGATGTTTTTGTCGGAATTGATGCGCCAGATTTTAACTTGCGTCTAGAGTTAGATTTAAAGCAAGTAGGCATTAAAACCGTGCACTACGTGAGCCCTTCAGTATGGGCGTGGCGTCAAAAGCGTATCTTCAAAATCGAGGCAGCGACCAACCTGGTACTGGCTTTTC
>NZ_JAWOTA010000111.1:0-1540 GCF_033338635.1 Vibrio sp. Vb1755
CCTGTATCCGGATGGTGGGTGACTGGATGGTCGAATTGCACCGCTCGGATTGCTTTACCTGTGGCGATCTCAATGCCCACGCCCACAGCGCCTTGGTGGAGGTTTGCTTTACCGTCCGACGCCGCCGTAGAACAGCGCATCATTGCCATAACAGGGTAGCCTTTAAATACGATGATGCGTACGTCTGGCACACCTTCGTAGCTGAAACCATCGAAGCAGTCATCAAACTTAATCAAGTTCTCAACCACGGCAACATCGTTCTTACCGCCGAGCGAGAACAGCCCTGCCAGTGCATTACTGATGTGGCGTTCCACTTCTTCTTTGTTGATTGTCGCACCAGAAGGTTTGGTGTACACACCGTCTTTATGCGATGTCACCACCAGAATACCTTTACCACCGCTGCCTTGAGCTGGCTTAATCACAAAACCCGGCCAGTCTTTCACCATGTTGTGGATGGTTTTTACTTCTGCTTGGTTGTGGATCACGCCGATAAGGGCAGGGACGGTTGCCCCTGCAGCTTGAGCGATGATCTTGGTTTTTAGCTTGTCATCCACCAATGGGTATTTAGAGCGATCGTTATAGCGACCAATGTAGCTATGGTTACGCTTGTTCATGCCCATAATGCCTTTGTGGCGAAGTTTTGATGGCGTAGTGTAACGTTCAAACATCGTTTAATCCTCCGCTAGCGGTTTGAAACGACGTAGTTCTGTTAGACGGTAACCAGTGTAAGTACCTAATAATAGAATACCCGCCAAAACAATTAGCTGTAGGCCGATAAAGTTAAATGTTAAGTGTTGGATATACGAGTTGGTCATCGCCAAGTAAACCAGTACCGCAGTCAGTAGTGAACCACCACCTTGCATTGCTACTTCTTTCGCGCCTTCTTCCTCCCACAGAATCGACATACGTTCGATCGTCCATGACAAGATGATCATTGGGAAGAAGGTGATTGTTAGACCTTCTGTCAAACCAATCTTGAATGCTACAACGGTGAACACCGAGATGATCATAATAACTGTGATAATAACCGCGGATATCCTTGCTACCAGAAGTAAGTTGAGCCGCGATAAGTAACTTCGGATGATCAAGCCTGTACCAACAATTAATAGGAAGCCCACAATACCAGTCACAAGCTGCGTTTGAACGAACGCAACCGCAATCAGTACTGGCATGAACGTACCAGAGGTTTTAAGACCAATAATCACGCGCAGGAACACAACGATCAATGCGCCAATTGGGATCAGCATGATGGTCTTGAACATCGCTTGCTCTTCTAGAGGCAAGCTGTGGATTGATAAGTTAAGCAGGCCATCGGCCTCAACCTTGTTGTTTGTCGCTTGTTGAGGCGTCACTTCTTGTTTGATCATGGAGAAATGAACTTGGCTGTTCTTACCTCCCACAAGGTCAAGTAACGAAACGTTCGATTCATCCCAAACAAGAAGGTTAGGTTTTACGGCTTTCTGCTCTGAATTTGGCGAGAACAGTACCCAATCTTTTCCAGACCAAACTTGCACCATCGGTTGGATGGTTTGACGACGAC
>NZ_JAWOTA010000112.1:0-1536 GCF_033338635.1 Vibrio sp. Vb1755
TTTGAAAGCACTTAGCTGATGTTTTAGCTCCATCGCTTCAGCTTGGTAACCGGAAACAATCTGGTTCAAGTCATCAGCGTGCTGACCCGTTTTGTGCGCGATGCTCGCCAATACGTCGATATCTTGGTCGATGGCTTCACATGCTTTAGATTGCTCAATGGTCGAGTGCGTAATGGTGCTGATGTGATTGTTCACGTGTTCGATGCTGCTTTCGAGTAAAGACACACTCTCATTCACTTGTTGCACGGATTCAAACGTGTCGTCACTGGCTTGTTTGCTCTTCGCCATGCTTTCTACTGAGAAACGGGTTTTCTCGCCAATTTGGTCCAACAGTTTGCTGATGTTCTCGGTAGCTTCTTGGCTGCGCTGCGCCAAATCACGCACTTCAGAAGAGACAACCGCGAAGCCGCGACCATGTTCGCCCGCACGAGCGGCTTCAATTGCTGCGTTAAGGGCTAATAAGTTGGTTTGTTCAGAAACGCTGTTGATGGTCTCGACAATTTGGCCAATGCTCTGCGTGTCGTTCGCCAACTCTGCCATGCATTGTTCAGTGGCGTTGATTTGCTCCAACAAGCTTTGCACGGAGCGGTAAGACAATTCACTTTGGGTCTGGCAGTCGACCACTTTGTTATTCATGGTTGTGGTGTCACCCATTGCGCGCTCTGCGGACTGAGCGATTTCCACACTCGATTGTGCGAGTTCAGTCATCGCGGTTGCGATGTTGTCGCATTTAGCGATGGTAGAGCGGCTACTGCTATCAAGATCCTGCGCAGATTCAACAATGTTTTGTAGTCGATTTGAGCTCTCGTTATTGGTCTTAGTGACGTCAAACAGCAGCTTTCTGAAGTTAGAGATCAAGGCATTAATGCTGTTCGAGATGGAAGCGATTTCATCTTTGCCGCGAGAATCGAGTTCAACCGTCATATCATGGTGCTCAGACATACTGCGCAGGGTTTGTTTTAGGCGACCAACGCGGCTTCGTAGGCTTGCAACCAAACCCCACACCATCATGATCATAAGCAGAGAAATCACAGCAGTCGCAGCCATCAACAAGTTGCGATTTAACGTGGCTTGCTGCGCGGAATGTTCTGCTGCACTGAGCATCTGATCAACCATTTGGTTACGCAACTGGTTCATGAGACCGATGCGCTCGGTTGCCATAGGAAACCATTCAGTTGCTTGAGGCCCCTGAATGCTGTCTAGGTTGGCACTCTGGTTAAGGAAGGATTGCTGTACTTGTTCAACCTTCTTCCACGCAGGACTGTTTTGGTGCGATTGCAATGACTGTCGATATTGTTCTGGGAACGCAATTTGCGCTTTTCTTGATGCGTAATCCCCCGATTGGATGTATCCCTCAATGTTGGAGAACAAAACAGATGTGGCGCTTCCTTTCGCAAATACCCCATTAAGTGCGCCGCGTGCTTGGCCTGCACGCTCTTTCATCACGATCACAGAGATCAACGCATCGCCAAGTGTACCTAGCTCTCGGCTTTGAGTCTGTGCAATCAAAACGTCGATGTTGTCGATGATGAGCTG
>NZ_JAWOTA010000113.1:0-1529 GCF_033338635.1 Vibrio sp. Vb1755
TGAGTCTCTTGTTTTTATATACAGCCAGAATAGCGGCTTATCGAATTTTCTCATTTTTTCCTCAAACAGCTAACGCCTTGTTAAGGTGTGAGGCACGCAATACCTAAGCTTCCGCAAACACCTTAATCACTAAAACCAACGCATAGTAAAAATGCCACGCGTGCCGAATCACTCTTGAACAATTTGTTAGGTGTTTTTATGCCGTTGATTCTCTGACATAAACATCTGAGCGCTCATTAACTTTACCTAAACGAACTAACCTAGAAACAATAGAGCCTTTTGTCCTTTTATGAGATTTTGATAGTTCATCAATATTTAAACCTGAGTCAAACCCTTTAGACAGCATTCCATCTTCGTCTGACTTCCATGGTTTACCAGCATTCTCGGGCAAATCGGATTTGCGCTTATCAGCAGCAATTGATGCTTCAAGATTTTGCTTTGCCACACACAAAGCTCGAATAATTTGTGGTTGGTTGAAACAACTTTCATCCGATAAGTCTTCACCAGTCTCTGGGTTAACTCCGTCTGATAACGCTGAGATAATTTCTAACGCTTTACTCATTTCCATAATTTTTCCTCTAGTACTACCGCCCTGTAACACCTAACGCCCTGTTAAGGTGTGAGCAACGCAATACCGATGCCGCCGCATACCACCTTAAACACTAAAACCAACGCATAGTAAAAATGCCACGCGTTGCGAATCACTCTTAAACAGTTTGTTAGCTGTGCTTTTCTACCTTGTCGAACAAACCTGGGAAATAGACAATCAATTCATCGTGTAAAAAAGCCGCAACTCTCTCCAGTTCATCGACGTATACAGCAATATCATTCCCATACTGGATATCAAAGCTGTCAATACTTACTTTGGACATGGACGGGATATCACCACTCCTATGGTAAGGGTATCTTTGCTTGGTGAAAACTTCAGAATTTAACTCCAAATCATGCTTTAACGAGCAACCATACTTTGAAGCATATTTTTGCACTAAGTACTCAGCATCTTTAGGGTGTTCTTGCTCGATTGAATTAAATATCTTTAATAAAGCATGACCTTCCGTATGTTTTACTTGAGAGGCAGTAGAGCCAGACCAAACAATTGTAGTTTTAATACTCTTCAGTAACAGTTCAATCGAGAATGACAGGAGAACATGATACGGTCTGCGTACAAACGTGTTACTTTTAATTAGTTTCGCAGCCTCGTAAAACTCTTTTGCGGTATAGAAAAGACCAAAATCTACTAGCTCCTGAGATGTTCTATTTCTTACGTTGTTCATGAACAAAATCACTCTAAATCAGAACGGAAAGTATATTTTATCAAAGCCAAGCCTCTAGTCTTATGACGATTATATATGTATCGCATCAAACTCATTTTTACACTAGCACTGCTAACGCCCTGCTAAGGGGTGAGCAACGCAATACCTAAGCCGCCGCAAACCACCTTAATCACTAAATTCAACGCATAGTAAAAATGCCACGCGTTGCGAATCCCTCTTGAGCAGTTTGTTAGCTGTGTTTTACAACACGAGCTT
>NZ_JAWOTA010000114.1:0-1529 GCF_033338635.1 Vibrio sp. Vb1755
TTTTCTAAGGCGGCTAAAATAACGAAAGGCTTAATGGTCGAGCCTGGCTCCATTGAGTCCGTGATCACACGGTTACGCATCTTATAACTTTGCCAATCCGTGCGGTTATTTGGGTTGTATGACGGAGCATTAACCATCGCCAAAACGGCACCCGTTTTTACATCCAGCATCACCACGGAGCCAGAGGTTGCACGGTGATCGGCAACCGCCTGTTTGATGGCACGGTAAGCGATAGCCTGCAAACGCTGATCAATGGTCAGCTGCAACGACTTGCCTTCTTGTTTGTCTTGCCAAGCGATGTTTTCAACGACACGGCCGTAGCGGTCTTTACGAATGGTCTTTTTACCTTCTTCACCGGTTAGCCATTCATCGTAACTGCGCTCAACCCCCTCTAGGCCATGACCGTCAATGCCTGTCACACCGACAAGGTGCGCACTGACTTCGCCAGCCGGGTAATAACGACGAGACTCCGACTTAAGACCAATACCTGGTAGCTTCAGTTCACGAATGGAGTTTGCCATCGCTGGGCTCACCTGGCGCTGCAGGTAAATAAAGCGACGCTTTTCGTTGCGCTTGATTTTGTCAATCAAGCCTTGGCGATCCACACCTAACACATCTGCTAAGGCATACCAGTTTTGTTTCTGACTTAGCGCATTTTCTTTAAAAATGGTGGCTGGATCGGCCCAAACCGCTTCAACAGGCACACTCACCGCTAAAGGTTCACCATTGCGATCAGAAATAATGCCTCGTGCAGACGGGATAGACTTAACACGAATCGAACGTAGATCGCCCTGCTTAATGAGATTATCCGGCTCGATGATTTGAATATAGGCCACACGAGCGACAAGAAGCGCAAAGGCGCAGAAAACAAAAAACAGCAATAAATGGAAGCGCCAGCGAATCAAAAATGATGGCTCTACTTCTACTTTCGCTGCTTTCGGTGCGGTTTTGGTGTCGTTTACTGCGGCTTTGGGTTTCGCAGAAGACTTACGCTTATTTCCTTGTTTAGCGTTGGTTTTCTTTCTTATCATTTTAGCGTGATAACCACTTCTTTATCGCCGTCAGGTCGTTTCATTTCAAGATCCTTTTTCGCAAGATCTTGCACTCGACTGTGTTCTGCTAAGGCGGTTTCTTCCAACATCAGGTTGCGCCATTCGCTATCTAATCGCTCGCGCTCAACCAGAGTGTGATCTTTTTCAGTGATCGCTTGACGCGCATGGTGGGTAGCAAATACCACTCCCATTGCTGATGCCATGATCAATAGCAACAATAGTAATGACCAGCGACCAACGGTAATTAAATCCGTGGCGATCAACTTAGCAAGGTTGGGAGTGGGTTTCGTCATAATAATTAAAGCTTTTCAGCAATTCTTAGCACAGAACTGCGCGAACGAGGGTTCATGTCAATTTCTTGTTTGCTCGGTTTTATCGCTTTGCCAACAGTTTTCATGTTTGCGCTGCCAAGCTCTTTGATTTGCGCTTCCGTCAAAGGAATCCCATGTGGAACCTCAGGACCTTTACTTTCTTTGC
>NZ_JAWOTA010000115.1:0-1519 GCF_033338635.1 Vibrio sp. Vb1755
CGTTCTTGCCGCCACCAATATCTAGGATCTCTTGTGCGGTCATGTTCGAATCCATGGTCACGCCTTTCGCCACCGTCACCACACGAACATCGCTGTTGCCTTCGACCACATAAGCGCCACTTGATTTATTGAGAGCCGCGGTATCGGTTTTTGTGCCCGAAAACAGAAAGTGGCCTTCTTCATCTTGCGCATTGAAAGACGATTCGATGGAGTCACGGTAGCTTTTCAGTTCGGTGATCATGCCGCTACGGTCTTGATCCGTTAACGAACCGTTCGCGCCCCAAAGGACAATATCACGCATGCTTTTCAAGCTTTCGTTCACTGAATCTAGGTGTGTCTCTTGGCTTGAAAGCGTTGTTTTCAGGTTTGCGATGTTGCTTTGGTATTGAGCAATCGCGCTGTTTTCGCGTTCCAAGTTAAGCAGCTTGATAGACGCCATTGGATCATCAGACAGCTTAGTCAGTCGCTCACGTGTCGACATTTGTTGAAGTACTTTCCCAAGGCCTGCGCTGTTGCTCTGCAGGCTTTGCAGCATCATTTGGCTGAATTGGTTATCACTGATTCGCATCTGGGTTTCCTCTAGAATAACTGCAATACAGAGTCGAACAGCTGGTTCGCCGTACTGATCACTTTCATGTTGGCATTGTGCGCGTTAGCAAACGTCATCAAGTTCGCGGCTTCTTCATCGCTGTTCACGGCACTTACGTTGTCGCGAGCGGTATGCGCTTGCTTACTCATTGCCAGTTTTGCTTGGTAATCCGCATCGGCCTGACGTGCTTTGATCGCCGTTTGGCCAACCATTGAGGTAAAGGCATCGTTTAAGCTCACTGAGCCGTAGCCCGTTACCGCAACCGGTTTGTTACTCAAATCAATCAAAGATTTAAGAACATTCGCATTACCCGGCGTACCATCGCTTGAAAACGCCAATTCTTCCGCGCTCAAATCTGTAATGGTTAAACTTGCCGCTGGGTTATCAGGGTCGTAGTTAAACAGTGGTTTGCCAGCATTGCCTTTCAAGTCTTTACCTGTAGCAAGTACCGCGTTGTACTCATCTGCCAGAGCTTTTGCCATGTCATCAAGCGCTACTTGGTTTGGCTTTAGAACGTCGGTTTGGTAATCGTTGATGGCACCCAACTTACCCCCGACCGAATCGCCAATAGCGAAGCTTTGATTAGCAAAATTCACGTGCAGATCCGCAAGATACGGATCGCTTGGATCAGGAATCGCAGACAGTTGACCAAAGTCCGAGCCCATGACTAACGGCTGACCAGAAACCAACGTCACCTGCATGCTGCCATCCGGTTGATCGGTTGTTTTCACTTCGATCACTTGTGACAGCTCACCGATCAGCTTTTCACGCGTGTCCATCAATTGAGCTGGGTTACCGCCTGTACCTTGCATTTCAACGATTTGCTTGTTCACGTGAGCGATGTTCGACATCAGACTGTTTGCATGAGTCAGCGCAGCAGTGCGCTGATCATTCATGTCTTTATGTTGGTTGTGCAAAGACTGAGTTAGT
>NZ_JAWOTA010000116.1:0-1518 GCF_033338635.1 Vibrio sp. Vb1755
TTTATAAATGGAGTTTTGCATGATTCTCACCAATAGTTAGCAAAGCTAACTAAATAGTTAAATAAATGAATTTTTGAGTTAATTTCCAAGCGCTTTATTGAGTAGCGACTGCAATTGTTTGGCTTCTTGTTCGTTTAGCTTTAGCATCATTTGATCCGAAATATCCTTATAAACAATTTGTTCTAAAGACATTTTTTCAGCGACCTCTTCCGTCAATAAGACACGCTTTGCGCGAGCATCTTCATTGCAAGCAATACGCTTCACTAACCCTTTCTTTTCTAAACGCACCACCATATTGGAGGAAGAAGGTTTGGTTACCTGTAACTCGTCGGCAAGATCAGTAATACGAACGCCTTCAGGAAACACCTGAATTACGCGTAAGTAATCAAATTCGTTAAAGCTAAGATGAGACAATGGATCTTCTTTAGCGTAAACACGCCAAGCTTTGGCGCAAAAACGCTCCAAATCGATCAAACTCTCTTCTAAAGCCATAAAGATTCACCAATTAGTTAGCAAGACTAACTATTCTAAAGCGAGTTATCTCAATCATCAAGCGTAAAAAAGCCGCTTATGGAAGCGGCTTTATCATTATTGCTGTTCTTGTTGCTCGGCGGCTTTTAGCTTGGCCAACCTATCTTGCTGAAGTTGGTCATAAATTTGTGCTAACTCCAAGAAAGAGTAACGATGCTCAACGTACTCGTACACATTCAACGAAATGGCGAGCTTATACAACGAAATCGCGCTGGCGATGTCACCTTCCAATTGATGACGTTTACCGAGATAAAAATAGGTTTCCGTCAATCGCTGAGCAAGGCGATAGTTTTCTCGCGTCCCATCCATAATCGCAGCAAGAGCCGCTTCATCAGAAACATCGCGTAGCATAAGAGCGACTAACACCCAACCCCATTCTTCACTGCGATCTTGTTGGTAACGCTGCTGAAGGTTTGCTTTTGCTTGCTCAGGGTTTTGATCCGCTTCAATGATGTATAACCACAATGCGCGAAATGGATCGCTTGGCATCTCTTGATAATGCTTGGTCATATCTTCCAAGGCCAAATCAATACGACCGCCGTAGTATAGCGCTATCGCCCGATTGCGCTCTGCGTAAGAGTTATCTGGTGCAAGTTCGAGTGTTGAATCAAATGCTTCGTATGCCGCATCAAACTCTCCAACCTGAGTAAAGTAAACGCCGAGAAGATTAAATATATCTGGCTGAGCTGGGTTCAACTGCAATGATTGGTTGAAGTCCAAACGAGCAAGGTCACGCAAGCCAACACTGTCGTAGTAATTACCACGCTCATAATGCATTTTGGCACGCACTTCATCGCTGAGATCAGGGCGCTGCAGTAGTTGTGATAAACGCGCAATTTGAACTTCTTGTTGAACGCTCGGTTGTAAAGGCACAGCCATTGGTGGGTAAAGCCACTTCAGTGCTGAATGCTGAGAAGTATTTGCACAACCGGTCAGCGCGATAGCAACACATAAAATTGCGGTTTGAAACCATTTCACTAATTGATA
>NZ_JAWOTA010000117.1:0-1514 GCF_033338635.1 Vibrio sp. Vb1755
CATTTAAAAACCAGCAATATGGAATTTAAAACCAAAAATTAAATACAAAAATGCCAACCAAAATAAAAACCACTAAAAATACAACCGATCACGACATTTAACCGAAGTTAACGAATTTGCATCTTTGCCGTAAGATTGTCATAACTAATGGCTGGAAAATTTGTAAGGATGCAAAATGAGTAAGCTGTACGTTGGATCAGAAGTTGGTCAACTTAGACGAGTACTTTTAAACCGCCCAGAGCGTGCCCTCACCCACCTCACGCCGTCAAACTGTCATGAGCTATTGTTTGATGACGTACTTGCTGTAGAAGCCGCGGGTGAAGAGCATGATGCTTTTGCTCGAACCTTAAGAGAGCAAGATGTTGAAGTACTTCTGCTCCACGATTTACTGGTGGAAACCCTAGCCGTTCCAGAGGCAAAACAGTGGCTGTTGAACACGCAGATTTCTGACTTCCGCTACGGGCCAACCTTCGCTCGCGATTTACGCCAATACCTTTTGGAAATGGACGACGAACACCTCGCGACTATTTTGCTTGGCGGCTTAGCCTATTCTGAGTTACCTATTCAATCTTCTTCGATGCTACCGAAGATGAAGCGCCCACTGGATTTCGTGATCGAACCACTACCAAACCATCTATTTACCCGCGACACCTCATGTTGGGTATATGGCGGTGTATCACTCAACCCAATGATGATGCCTGCGCGCCAGCGCGAAACAAACCATTTACGCGCTATCTATCGCTGGCACCCGATCTTTGCAGGCCAAGACTTCATTAAATATTTTGGTGATGATGATCTGCATTACGACAACGCAAACGTTGAAGGCGGAGACGTACTGGTGATCGGTAAAGGCGCGGTATTGATTGGCATGTCTGAGCGCACCACGCCACAAGGGGTAGAAAACTTAGCGGCAAGCCTGTTTAAAGCAGGGCAAGCGAGCGAAGTGATCGCCATTGACCTGCCTAAGCACCGCTCTTGTATGCACTTAGATACGGTCATGACACATATGGATGTGGATACTTTCTCAGTCTACCCAGAAATCATGCGCAAGGATCTGGATACATGGCGTCTGACCCCGAAAGGCACAGACGGTGAAATGCATGTCGAAGCGTCACACAACTACCTACACGCGATTGAATCCGCTCTTGGTCTTGATCAGCTTAAAATCATCACCACAGGCGGTGACAGCTACGAAGCAGAGCGCGAGCAATGGAATGACGCGAACAACGTGCTGACTGTAAAACCAGGCGTTGTGATTGGTTACGAGCGCAACGTCTACACCAACGAGAAATACGACAAAGCTGGCATCCAAGTGCTGACCGTTCCTGGTAACGAATTGGGCCGTGGTCGTGGTGGTGCTCGCTGTATGAGCTGTCCAATAGAACGAGACGATATATAGCCGATTCACCTTTTACATTAAGTGAATAAAAACTAAGGTTGATGTGAATGCATCAACCTTTTTTAGTTTTACTTTAAAATAATTATTCACAAATAAAGCATTTATATGTTTTAAT
>NZ_JAWOTA010000118.1:0-1511 GCF_033338635.1 Vibrio sp. Vb1755
GTCACGAAAGGTTTTGCTGACCATCAAGACTTTGACCAAAAAGAACTTGAAGCATTGGCTCTACAAGGGGCGAATGTGATTATGACAGAGAAAGATGCTGTCAAATGTAGCGACTACGCACAAGACAATTGGTGGTATCTGCCTGTATCTGCTCAATTTGAGCCTAAAGATGCAGAGCGAATTTTAAATCGAATAAAAGAGGTTAAAGCGACTTATGGATCACCGTCTGCTTGAGATTGTGGCTTGCCCAGTGTGTAAAGGTAAGCTGACTTACGATAAAGATAATCAAGAGTTGATCTGCAAATTAGATCGCCTTGCTTACCCTATCAAAGAGGGTATTCCTGTTCTGCTTGAGCCAGAAGCTCGCACCATGAGTATGGATGAGGGACGTTAATGTCTTTTACGGTTGTGATACCGGCTCGTTACTCTTCGAGCCGTTTACCAGGTAAACCACTGGCTGATATCGGTGGTAAACCAATGGTGCAATGGGTTTACGAACAAGCAATGCAAGCTGGCGCTGATGACGTGATCATTGCTACTGACGATGAGCGAGTTTCTGCGGCGGTTGAGCAATTCGGTGGCAAAGTTTGTATGACTTCGCCAAACCACGAATCTGGTACAGAGCGTTTAGCGGAAGTGGTAGAGAAAATGGCCATTCCTGCTGACCACATTATTGTGAACGTTCAAGGTGATGAGCCTTTGGTACCACCAGTTATCATCCGCCAAGTCGCAGATAACTTAGCCGCTAGTGATGCGCCTATGGCTACGTTGGCGGTTGAAATTGAATCTGAAGATGAAGTCTTCAACCCAAATGCCGTAAAAGTCGTTGCTGATGAGCGTGGTTATGCCATGTACTTTAGCCGAGCAACAATTCCTTGGGATCGTGATAACTTCGCTAAGCAAGACAAAGCTATCGTGAATCCATTGATGCGTCACATCGGTATCTATGCATACCGCGCAGGTTTCATTAATACTTACGTAAACTGAGCGCCAAGTGCCCTAGAGCAAATTGAATGCCTAGAGCAGTTACGAGTGCTTTGGTACGGCGAGAAAATCCACGTTGCAGTCGCTAAAGAAGCGCCAGCAGCAGGCGTTGATACGCCAGAAGATCTTGAAGCCGTTAGAGCTATTGTGGCGAAAAAAGCGTAACGATTCTACTTCTTGCAGTTAATAAAAAGGCTCCTTTCATGGAGCCTTTGGCTTTAAGGGGATGAGTCTATTTTTAGCTAAATGTTTGAATCGTACTGATTGCGTTTTGGACAAGTGGCTAATGTTTCTCTGTGTCCCGTGTCTTTAACTTCTTCTAAGATTACGTCAAAGCCCCATAGGCGATAGACGTGTTTCAATACCTCATCATAACTTTCATCGAGTGGAATGCGGTTATGAGGAACGTACTGCAACGTGAGTGAACGGTCACCACGAACATCCACGTTAAACACCTGAATGTTAGGCTCTAAGTTTGATAGGTTGTACTGCGCTGCCAGAGTTTCTCGAATGCGTTTGTAGCCCAT
>NZ_JAWOTA010000119.1:0-1501 GCF_033338635.1 Vibrio sp. Vb1755
TATTTCCAGCTGCACGGCATGACGAAAGAGATCACGTTGTTTGAAGATGGCTTAGTTGAAAGCACGGCACTCTCTGCTCAACCTGAGCTACCTGTACCGTTACTGTCTAAAATTCGCAGTGGGTGGCGTGAAGAAATTTTGGGTGAAAGAACGCATAACGCAATACAACACATGGCCCAATTTATCCCTGATTACAAAACAGCGGAAAAAGGTGGCAAAGCATTGTTTGGTGCTCAACAGATTCCAGGCACAGATCCTGTGCTTCGCGCGGCAGATGTTTCATTCGAACAAAATCACTACGCTCGAATTGAAGTTGTGAAAGCGTCTTCTACGTTGTTAGCTGCTCAAAAAATGCTTCAGTATTGGTTTGATATCACGCCTCAACATAATGTAGAAGCGCAACATCCAGTGACCGTTAATTGGTCTGAAGACGAAATCGAACAATACGCGATTAAACTGACCGAAGAACGAGGCTATCCGCATGCTCTAGCTGAACGCTACGGGATGTAAACAGCCAAAAACTGAATAGGGCTCAGTAGCCAAAAAACTGAGCCCACTGACACCACACATCCTGCAAACCTTGCCTATCACCCTTGATGAAACGCACTTTCTGACCCGGCTTCGCTTGCGCTAATCTAGGCAAATCTATTCTTGCAACACAACCAAGCTTTGGATACCCACCAATGGTTTGGTGGTCATTGAGTAATACAATCGGATTACCATCATGGGGAATTTGAATGGCGCCTAGCGCGATCCCTTCAGATAAGATGCCATCATAAGGTGGCTTTACCGTATTTCCTTCAAGGCGATAGCCCATTCGATTAGAGTCTGGCGAGATCGCAAAGCTTCCCGAATAGAATTTTTCTTTAGCTTCAACACTGAAATCATCACATTGATAACCTTCAATAACGCGTAGTGTAATTGGCAAGTTGTAATCTGGCTTGAAACGAAATGTCATGATTCTTGGTTTATGGTTAGGTAATGAATGCGCGTCAAAAGGGAGAACATCTCCAGCTTTTAGAGCGTTACCATTGGCTTCTAGTCCACCTAATGCTTCACGAAGCACGGTCGATGAGCTCCCAAGGTGCTCAGGCACATTGAAGCCACCTTTTACAGCGAGATAGGCGCGAAGGCCATTTTTCGCCATTCCGAACTGAAGCTTTTGACCTTTTTTTATCGAAAAATCCGACCAATTAGCAATAGGGTGACCATCTACTGATGCATTAAGATCGCCGCCACAAATTGCCAGGTGACAGTCTTGTAAGGCGACAAAACAAGCATTGCCTAGCGTAATCTCGATTGCTGAGCAATTTACACGATTTCCAAGTAGATGATTAGCCCAACTGTAGGCGTAATCATCAACAGGGCCACCTTGCGTTATCCCGATGTGAGCAAGACCAAAACGGCCAAAGTCTTGAATCAATGACAAAGGCC
The DNA here is from genome assembly GCF_033338635.1 of Vibrio sp. Vb1755. Classification (NCBI taxonomy): domain Bacteria; kingdom Pseudomonadati; phylum Pseudomonadota; class Gammaproteobacteria; order Vibrionales; family Vibrionaceae; genus Vibrio; species Vibrio sp. Vb1755. Next base: position 1,435 of record NZ_JAWOTA010000119.1, read on the forward strand.
CTGACTTTTCAACTAATAATCCTGATGCGCTCATAACGATCCCCCTAGCTCAAGAAATTCCTGTTTT
>NZ_JAWOTA010000120.1:0-984 GCF_033338635.1 Vibrio sp. Vb1755
ACTTTCTCCAACAGGGCTTTGTGACTCCATGGCTGTTGATTTGGACTAAAACGTGCTCTGTTCATGGCATCGAGTTCGAGTTTGACCGCTTGAACATCTTCGGGATTTAGTCGGTCACGATGGGTACTCAAGTACTCGTTTACTGAGCGTTCGATTTTCGCTTCGTCGCCTTCATTAATGATGCGTTTCAACGCTTCAACGCAAAGTGGTTTTTCTGATGCTGACAATGGTTCTGTGGAAGCAACAGGACGCTTTTTCCAAATTACGAATGCAATTGCGGATGTAAGAATCCACAAGCCTGCAAAAACAAAAGTGAGCGTTTGCCAAAGTTTATCGACGCCATTTTGTTGGGCAGGAGCTGCATTTGAAACGGTTGGTATAGGAAGCGCGTTTTCAGGTAAGGTAATCAAGCCTGCATCGCTTTGTTCCACATTCAGTTTTAGCTCAGACAAGTTTGCCTGCTTTGCTTCATCGCTTTTACTGTCCCACCAATTCAGTGCGTAGCCTGGCAGCGTGAATTCGCCTGCTTCTGTTGGGATCAGCACTTGTTTTACCGTCATGATTACCGTGCCATCTCTTGCTGTGTCGAATTGAGGCTGTTCAGGGTAAACGCGTAAGGAGTTTGGGTAATCCATAGTAATACGCGGTAAGTATTCGGCTTGTGTACCGCGAGCTTTGATTTGAATGGTACGAGTAATAGACGAACCTTGTTTCACGTTATTTACCGTATTGGCGGATAGCGTATTGCCTTGATCGTCTTGCCAGCTCTGAGTCATTTGCAGTGCCGATGCGGGTAACCAACTGCCTTTAAACTCACTAGGTATGGCTTTTACCGTTATTGGCATTTGCTCCACTTTTGTGCTGATCGGCATGATCTTGGTTGAGCCCGTCAGACTATCGCCATAGATATAAGATCCAGTCAGTTGTGGGCCAAGGAGCGTGAATGTTCCCGGTTGTTCTGCGGTTAAGCGGAAAGATTGCTCC
>NZ_JAWOTA010000120.1:994-1495 GCF_033338635.1 Vibrio sp. Vb1755
CACTTCAAGCCCAGAAATGACTCGCTGCCCTTGTTGCATTTCACCAACAGGTTCAAGCTTCATGCCTTCAATACGTGGTGGCACAACTTGTGGGGTGTCTAAACGGCGAGTGTCGGCCTTGATGATCAGTTGCATGCGTAAATTCGCAGATTGCTGCGGATATAGCGTATGGTTATCGACACTCATATTGAAGCTGAACAAATCATCCAGATCGGGTACCGATTTGTTCGCCATGACTCTTAGCTGAATTGGCTCGGTTTTCATGCCATCGGCCAAAAAACTCGGGATCGTAATTATCCCTTCTTTCATTGGCGCTATAGAAATGCTCCATTCTGTGCGCTGATATTTTCGACCATTGATGTTGTTACTCGAACGTCCGTAGCGAGGCTGTCCTAAGAAGAAATCTTTTTCCAATACGCTGAAGTCGATGGCGTCGGACGCCACTTCTGAGTCTGCCATTATCCGTAGGTTGATGACTTCATTTTTAGCCACTTCAGTTTT
>NZ_JAWOTA010000121.1:0-1493 GCF_033338635.1 Vibrio sp. Vb1755
TGTTAGTAAGCCTGGAACAAGCAGGATATGAGTGTTTACATGTGGAGCGTATTGCCGACGTCGAACCTCAGTGGAAAAAAGCGGATCTTGTCATCCTAGATCGCCAGCTACCTGACGGTGACTCCGTACAACATCTCCCTGAATGGAAGAAAATTAAAGACGTTCCAGTTATCTTGTTAACGGCTCTTGTTACCGTTAAAGATAAGGTAGCTGGTTTAGACTCTGGTGCAAATGACTATCTTACAAAACCGTTTGCAGAAGCTGAATTGTTCGCGCGTATTCGTGCTCAATTGCGTGCGCCTGACTCTGCTGATCAAGCTAATGCAGATAAAGTGATGACGAAAGATCTGGAGATCGATCGCGCAACACGTGAAGTTATCTTCAAAGGTGATTTGATCACGTTAACTCGTACTGAGTTTGATTTGCTTCTGTTCTTGGCGTCAAACCTAGGCCGCGTTTTTACTCGTGATGAACTACTAGACCATGTATGGGGTTACAACCATTTCCCTACAACACGTACTGTAGATACCCACGTACTTCAACTTCGTCAGAAATTGCCAGGCCTTGAAATCGAAACGCTTCGTGGCGTAGGCTACAAGATGAAAGCATAGTCGATAATGAAAACGCTACTCCCTGTAGTTCTCTCATTAGCGTTAGTGAAACCAGTCCAAGCGATGGACTGGTTTCAAACCAATACGCCACTGACACAAGCTCATCAACACCTGCTTGAAGATGACCTAGCAGGGATGTTCAACTCGTTGGTTGAGTTATGGCAAACAGAGCCAAGCAAAGATCTAACTCCTCATCTCAATGACTTACTCGGTCAATCTCTTTCGAAAAATTGTGGCAAATCACTGACAGGTGTTACCTTGCCTGATTGGATCAGTGGCGTAAACGTGATTCGTCAAACTATCCAAAGTCCGGGGCGCGATACTTTCCGTTTGGTGATCAAACTTAGAGCGACAACAGATATTGAGGACATATCGTTTCGTCGTTGGGTTGATGAGTCTATATCTGGTGACAGCTCTTTCAGTTATGAAGAGCAAGCTGATGGGACAGAAATAGCAAACGAACGCAGTTTTCTCAAGCGATACAACCTCACAGGTAAACTGGAAGCCGGTTTGTATCACTTGTCCGTTGTATCTAAAGATAAACAAGTTTACCGAACTTGGGTGATACTCGGAGACTCAAACTCCTCCCAATATGTACGCTGGACATCAAAAGAGAACTGGAAAGTAGAAAAGAGTGCACTTCGCAATCCTCATTGCCCATTACCTCAATTGGAAGTCGGTCTGTACGACTATGTGGATGGCCAGTATGAGCAGATGTGGAAGAAAACCTACGAATCTAATTACCCAAACTCACTTGAATTAGCTGGTGTACCAAACGATAGATATGTTTTAGCGGTAAGTATCAACAGTAGACGTTGGCAAGGGGACATAATTGTTGAGCAAGCTCAAACAATCAGCCGTACTTATGATCTTTCTCAGGAA
>NZ_JAWOTA010000122.1:0-1491 GCF_033338635.1 Vibrio sp. Vb1755
ATTTTCGACAACATCTCGAAAGAAGCGTGGGCTCAGTGGCAACACAAACAAACCATGTTGATCAACGAGAAAAAGCTCAACATGATGGATCCGGAGCATCGTAAACTGCTCGAAACCGAAATGGTGAACTTCCTATTCGAAGGCAAAGACGTTCACATTGAAGGTTACACACCACCAAGCGAATAAAGCCAATTTGTTCAAAAGCAATGACATCACAACCTAAACTGTGATGTCATTTTTCCTCCAGCGTCTTGTCCTCATCACCTAAAAACTTATGAAGAAAATTGCTTTTATTGCCACCGCTCTCTTATTGGCGGGCTGTAGCCGTGAATTCGTCGAAAAAATTTATGACGTGAACTACGAGCCAACCAACCGCTTTGCAAACAATCTAGCAGAGCTACCAGGCCAGTTTGAGAAAGATACCGCCGCACTCGATGCGTTGATCAATAGCTTCTCAGGCAATATCAAAAAGCGTTGGGGACAACGTGAAGTGAAGTTCGCAGGTAAAAGTAACTACGTTAAGTACATCGACAATTATTTAAGTCGGGCAGAAGTGGATTTCCAGAAAGGTCTTATCACTATCGAGACCGTTTCTCCGACCGAACCACAAAAACACTTGAAGAACGCGATCATCACCACATTGCTAACGCCAGATGATCCAGCAAACGTCGACTTGTTCTCATCGAAAGAGATCAAACTCGAAGGCCAACCCTTTTTGTACAAACAGGTGCTCGATCAAGATAAAAAGCCCATTCAATGGTCGTGGCGCGCTAATCGCTTCGCAGACTACCTGATTGCCAATAACATCAAAACCAAAGATGTGGACTTTAAAAAAGCGTATTACGTTGAAATTCCAATGGTAGAGGATCACTTCTCTCAACGTAGTTACCAATATGCGGATATCGTGCGTCGCGCATCAAAAAAATACGACATTCCTGAAGATCTGATTTACGCCATCATCAAAACCGAGAGCAGTTTTAACCCTTACGCAGTAAGTTGGGCCAATGCTTATGGATTGATGCAAGTAGTGCCTAAAACCGCTGGTCGTGATGTATTTAAGCTCGTAAAGAACAAATCAGGACAACCTAGCCCAGAGTATTTGTTCAACCCAGAAAACAATATTGACACAGGAACCGCCTACTTCTACATCCTCAAAAACCGTTATTTACGCGAAGTTCAGCATCCAACTTCGTTAGAGTACAGTATGATTTCCGCTTACAACGGTGGAACTGGTGGTGTTTTAAACACATTTAATCGCAGTGACCGAAAACGCGCGATGCGAGATCTCAATTCTTTGCAACCCAACCAAGTTTATTGGGCGCTAACTAAGAAACATCCGAACGCTGAAGCGCGTCGTTACCTAGAAAAAGTTACAAATTTCAAAAAGGAATTTAACTCTGAGCACACTTTGTAATGACAGTTGAATAAAAAGCGTTCGAACAACCACTTTTTTGAAATTATTTAAAAAAAGTGGTTGACGCAACGCGGGAA
>NZ_JAWOTA010000123.1:0-1491 GCF_033338635.1 Vibrio sp. Vb1755
CAGGTGAACAAGACAAACCCGGCACGGTAAAAATTGACCCATCAGTTGAAAACAACTTAGGTGTAAAAACCGCTCAAGTCTCTTTAGAGCAACTTTCACCTCGGATTGAAACTGTCGGCTATATCGCGTTTGACGAAAGCCATTTGTGGCAAACCAACGTTCGCGTGGCGGGCTGGGTTGAAAAGCTTTACATCAATGCCGTGGGTGAAAAGGTCAACAAAGGCGACGTGCTGTTCACGCTGTATTCGCCTGAGCTAGTCAAAGCACAAGAAGAGCTGCTGAACGCCTACCGAACTGGACGTAGTGGCCTGGTGAAAGGCGCGACAGAACGTTTGGTGACACTGGGTGTTGATCGTTCTCAAATCAAAGCCATCACTCAACGTGGGAAAGCATCGCAAACTATTGAAATTAAAGCTCCGGAAGATGGCGTCATCGCGAGTTTGAACGTTCGTGAAGGTGGTTACCTATCCCCTGCTCAAGCGGTGATCAGCGCGGGCCCACTTGAAAACGTATGGGTGGATGCCGAAGTGTTTGAGCGCCAAGCTCACTGGATGAAAGCAGGCAGCGACGCCACTATGACGTTGGATGCGATTCCGGGTAAAGAGTGGCAAGGCAGCGTCGATTATGTGTATCCAATTTTGGATCCTAAAACGCGCACGCTTCGTGTTCGTCTTAAATTCTCTAATCCCAATGGCGAGCTGAAACCGAACATGTTCGCCAATATTGCCTTACAGCCTGTCAGCGACAACGCGGTGTTAACCATTCCAAAGTCTTCCGTTATCCGCTCGGGGGGTATGACTCGCGTCGTGCTGTCTGAGGGAGACGGCAAATACCGCTCAACGCGCATCGAAGTCGGGCGTGAAGCTGACGACAAAATCGAGGTACTACAAGGCCTGACTCAAGACGATCGCATCGTAACCTCAGCTCACTTTATGTTGGATTCAGAATCGAGCCAAACGGCTGATCTATCGCGCATTTCATCACCGACCGAAGCCACTGCACAAACGGCTTGGACGAAGGGCGAGATCACTGATGTGATGAAAGACCATCGCATGTTGACCATCAACCACCAGCCCGTACCAGAGTGGGATTGGCCGGGGATGGTTATGAACTTTACCCTCGCTGACGGCGTCGATATGGGCTCACTGCAAAAGGGCCAAGCTATTGAGTTCGAAATTCAAAAAGCCGCATCGGGTCAATACGAAATCGTCGATTACAAAGCCGATGACACCGTTCTCGCGACTGACGTTTGGGTAACGGGAGACATCAGCATGCTAATGGCGGATTTTGGCATGATCACGCTCAATCACCTTCCGGTTTCAGAATGGAGCTGGGATGCCGGTGAAATGAACTTCTCTGTGGGTGATGAAGTGGATTTATCCGGTTTCAAGGAAGGTCAGAAAGTCCGATTTCTAGTTGAAAAACAAGGTTCTGACTACGTTTTGAAACAAATTGAAGCGATCGAGGGCTAACTATGATTGGAGCAATTAT
>NZ_JAWOTA010000124.1:0-1483 GCF_033338635.1 Vibrio sp. Vb1755
CTTCACCGTAGGCAGAGGCAGCGCCAACAACAGACGAAGTATCATGAATCGCAATTGCCGCCCATGTCCCAAAGGTGTGTTGGTCTAGGTTTAACGCATGACCAATGACGGGGAAGATGAACAACGCTAGAGAGTTGAGTACAAAAACGGTAGCGAGTGCCAAACCTATTTGTTCATCTTTGGCTCTGATTGCTGGTGCGACCGCAGCAATTGCGCTGCCACCACATATCGCAGTTCCGGATGAAATGAGATACGCAGTCGTCGTTTCGAGTTTGATTACTTTGGCGATGAGTGAGCCAATGACGAGTGTGCCGACAATCGTAGCGATAATTAGCCCGATACCATCTGACGTGACAGACAATGCCTGTTCAAAATTGATACCAAACCCTAAACCGATAATAGAATAAGAAAGCAGTTTTTTGGTGAAAGAGGCGATGGGTAACTCAGTAGGAACTAAGCCAAAGCTGGCAAGTAAGAAGCCAATAACAAGTGCAATAGGGGATGACACAAAAGGAGTTAAGCAAAAAAGCAGTGCCAGTCCAAAGGGGATGTACTTTCTGTTCAAGATTTATGATTCATTGTCGTTAGTGAAAGCGAGAGTATATCGCACTGTATCTGGTCAGTTTGTCTTAATGATTTGAACACACGTTCAGATAATCTAAACGTGTGCTCAAATAATTCTCAACGTTTTGTTTATCGCCAATCTCCGCGCAATGCGTGCACTTTTTCGAACATAGTTTGTGCGGTGGCTGAGCTAGGATCTACCGGTTCGCCAGCTTCAATTTCCAATTTGGACCAGAAGCGAGTCGGGAACCCTCTGCATGCTCGTCCTTTAGCGCGGCTAAAATAACTGCCCCACAATCCTTTCAATGCCATCGGAATCACAGGTACTGGGCTTCGACGCAGAATAATGTCGATGCCACGCATGAAGTCGTTCATTTCGCCATCGGAGGTCAATCGCCCTTCAGGGAAGATACAGACAATATGGCCTTCATTGAGAGCTTCTTCGACGTCGTTAAATGCTCGACGAATAGAACTTCGGTTGCTAGCAGAAATTGGTATCACGCCAGCACGGCGTAAAAAGCGTCTTAGCGGCGGCAGGTTGGCGTAATCTTCTTCCATCACAAAGCGAATCAAACGAGGGCATACGGCACTCAGTAACAGGGCATCCATGTAGCTCACATGATTGCACACAATCAATGCACCACCATGCTCAGGTAAGTTGTGCAGATTTTTGTGTTTAACACGATAGATGGTGTGCGTGAGCATCCACATTGCAAAGCGAACCACAAAAATCGGGATTTGTAGAAAGATATATGCCGCGACTAAGAAGTTAAGCACTGCAAGAAGCGCAAACAATTGTGGAATACTCATCTCTACTACGCTTAGGCATATAATGCCAAGGATCGCGCTGCCCACCATAAATAGCGAGTTAAAGATATTCAGACCTGCTATCACTTGCGCTCGTTCAGTCTCCTTCGCT
>NZ_JAWOTA010000125.1:0-1482 GCF_033338635.1 Vibrio sp. Vb1755
AGAATTGGCAGCTCTGCCTGCTGTATTGTTGGTTCTTGTTGGGTTGATCCCGCTTGTTGTTGTTAACCGTTCACTGGAGCAAAATCACTGATGAGCTGCGCACTATCAATTAAAAACCTAACTTGCCAATACGATGCTCAAACCGTTTTAGAGTCTTTGTCGCTTGAAGTTGAACAGGGGCAAATCGTTTGTCTTTTAGGGGCGAGTGGTTGTGGCAAAACGACATTGTTGAAAGCGATTGCTGGTTTGCTGCCTCTTACTTCTGGTCAAATGAGCTTAAATTGTCAGACGATTGATGATGGTGAAAATTGGTTGCCGCCAGAAGAGCGCAATATCGGAATGATCTTCCAAGATTATGCACTATTTCCTCATCTGACAGTTGCGCAAAATATAGCCTTTGGCCTGAAGCATCAATCTGCACAAGAAAAGCGCGCGAAAGTTGATGAAATGCTAGAACTCGTGCACCTTCAAGGTTACGCCGATCGTTATCCACATCAGCTTTCTGGTGGACAACAACAGCGCGTTGCGATTGCCCGTTCTCTGGCTTACAGCCCTGATTTACTGCTTTTGGATGAACCGTTTTCCAATATTGATACTCAGGTTCGTCACGAGTTAATCAGCGAGATCCGTAAGATTTTTAAGGCACAAGGCGTTACAGCGATTTTCGTGACTCACAGTCGTGAAGAAGCATTTGCGTTTGCCGACAAAATGGCGGTGATGAACCACGGTGTTATTGAGCAATACGGCACGGCTTCAGAACTCTACTACCAACCTTCGAGCAAGTTTGTTGCAGACTTCTTAGGTGGTGGTAGCTACCTAGCCGCAACGCGCATTTCAGATACGGAATACGAAACCCATATTGGTGTAGTTGAGGCGAGTGCACAGCAAGAGATTCAAATGCAATCTGCTTGTTCATTACTACTGCGACCACAACATGTCCAAATTCAATCGGATGAAGACAGTGCGGTCACTGTGCTTGAGCAGCACTTCATGGGTGATCATTGTCGTTATGTGATTGATGCTAATGGTGATCGTCTACTGGCTATCGCATCACAGCCGCTTCATATCGGTGAGCGTGTTGCTGTGAAGATCGAAACTCAAGGCGTGCTAGCGTTCGCTTAATGCCTCTGCATACGGGATTGCGAATCCATTCTCGATTTATAGATACAAAAAAGCCCGGCAGTGATGCCGGGCAAGTGCTCTTCTCCTGTTGATGATCGCCTTTTCCAGACAGCGTCGGCTCTCATCATTGTGCTCGAAGCGGGCACAAGGTCAGTTATAGAGACAAGAAGTCTTTAAACTGTTGAAGAACACGTTCCGCAGTGTCCTTATCTTGCATTTCTGCAAAAATACGTAGTAATGGCTCAGTACCAGAGAAGCGCGCGATGATCCAACCGCCGTTCTTGAAGTAGACTTTCGCGCCATCTTCGTAGCTGACTTTTTCAATATCGAACTCAAACTCAGGCAGTTGTTTTTCAACAT
>NZ_JAWOTA010000126.1:0-1481 GCF_033338635.1 Vibrio sp. Vb1755
CCTTTTCGAGTCAGAATCCACTCGGTACCGATTAGCCCTTTGCTCACCAAGCCTAGTTTACTGTTCAGTGTGATTGGCTGCTTACAGTGGTATTGGAAGTACACTTCCAGATGGTCTTGCAGGTTTTTACCTACCCCTTCCAACTGGTGTTTCAACTCGATGCCCGCTTTTTCCAGTACATCTTTAGGACCAATACCGGAAAGTTGAAGTAGCTGTACCGAGCCGATTGAGCCTGCACTAGAAATGACTTCATTTTTCGCGAAACACTGCTGAATTGAACCTGCTTTCTCAAATTCAACGCCGACCGCTTTCTTGCCTTGTAGCCCTGTCTCTTCAAGCCCTTTTTCATCGCTCCCTGCTTCTTCAAGCAAGACACGACGCACAGTCACTCGCTTTATGAGTGTGAAGTTCTTGCGCTTTTTAGCACGGCTTAAGTATGCATTAGAGGTTGAAGCACGTACGCCTTTATCAACCGTCATGTGCATCGGACCGAAGCCTTCCTGCTGGAAACCGTTGTAATCGTCAGTTTCTGGATAGCCCGCCTCTTTACCAGCCTCAATAAAGGCTTCATACAACGGGTTCAGCTTCATGTCATTGCCGCTACATGTACCTAGGGGACCACAGTCACCGCGGTACTCATCAGCACCACCGACCCAAGATTCAGCTTTGCGGAAGTACGGTAAGCACGCTTGGTAATTCCAGCCTTTTGCTCCCTCTTCTTCCCACTGGTCAAAGTCGCAAGCATGCCCTCGTACGTAAACCATACCGTTGATAGAAGAGCTACCACCGAGAACTTTACCGCGAGGACAGTGCAACTGGCGTCCATCAAGACCATCTTCTTGTACGGTCTCAAACTGCCAAGCGTATTTTTCAGTGTTCATCGGGTACGAAAGTGCTGTCGGCATTTGGATGAAAATACTCTTATCCGTACCACCCGCTTCCAGCAATAATACTGAGTGCTGACCACTCTCACTCAAGCGATCCGCTAACACACAGCCGGCCGAACCCGCACCGACGATAATATAATCGTAGTGTTGTTTCATTTTGTGGTCTCCTAGGAGTGTTTAGAGATAAGGGCTTTCGAAATCGCTAAGTTGAACCAGTACGCTCTTAGTTTGCGTGTAATGCTTCAGTGTTTCGACGCCGTTCTCGCGGCCAATGCCGGATTGCTTGTCGCCACCAACGGGCATTTCTGCCGGAGAGTCACCCCAAGCATTAACCCAGCAGATACCTGCCTGAATTTTGTGAATAACGCGATGAGCGCGAGAGAGATTCTGAGTGAAGACACCAGCAGCCAGCCCATAATCCGTATCATTAGCGCGTTCGATAACTTCAGCTTCGTCGCTGAATTTAAGCACGGACATTACAGGACCAAAGATCTCTTGCTGTACGTGGCTCATGCTATCGTCACAGTCGATAAATACGGTTGGAGCAACGAAGTTACCATTTTGCAGACCATTATCTGTTACTTTGTAACCGCC
>NZ_JAWOTA010000127.1:0-1480 GCF_033338635.1 Vibrio sp. Vb1755
AAAAGGTACGGCTGGGGATCTTTTCATCAATCTGAAATCTAAGTCAGTGCTTGTTACTTTTTATCTGACTTTTCGTAGTACATTTCTTCGATTTCAACTTGGTATTTGTCGTTAATCACTTTACGACGCAGTTTTTGCGTTGGCGTTAACTCTCCATCGTCCATCGAGAAAGCTCTTGGTAGCAGTTTGAACTTCTTAACTTGCTCAAATTTCGCCAGTTCTTTTTGCAGTTCATTCACTCGCTTCTCAAGCATTTCGACCACTTGGTGGTGTTTGATAAGCTCAACTCGGTCGTGGTATGCGATGTTCAGTTCTTTCGCATATTCTTCAAGAGAGTCAAAACACGGCACAATCAGCGCAGAAACAAACTTGCGTGTATCGGCAATCACCGCAATCTGCTCAATGAAGTGGTCTTTACCAATCGCACCTTCGATCATTTGCGGTGCAATGTATTTACCACCAGAGGTTTTCATCAGTTCTTTAATGCGATCGGTGATGAACAGGTTGCCATTTTCATCAATATGGCCAGCATCACCGGTCTTTAAGAAACCGTGCTCATCAAACGTCTTTTCGGTCTCTTCTGGCATTTTGTAGTAACCGCGCATCACCATCGGGCCACGAACCAGAATCTCGTTGTTTTCGCCAATCTTCACTTGCGCGCCAGGCATCGACATACCGATAGAATCCGGATCAAAGCACTTGTCATCCCAGCACGAAATCGTCGCGGTGGTTTCTGTCATGCCGTAGCCCAACTTCACGTTGATGCCAATAGCATGGAAGAAGCGACCAATGGTTTCATCCAACTTCGCGCCACCACATGGCATAAAGTTGATACGACCACCGAGCAGTGCACGCAGCTTACTGAGCACCAGCTTGTCAGCTAATGCGTGTGCTTTGCGCAGCATCATCGAAGGTTTGCGCTTTTCTTGATGGCAAAGTGCCATTTTCGCGCCCATGTTCACCGCCCAAGTAAACATGATCTTGCGATGAATCGGTGCTCGAGACACTTTCTCGTGAATCGCTGAGAAAATCTTTTCGTAGAAACGAGGAACCGCACACATCACGGTTGGACGCACTTCACTCAAGGCATCGCGCACCTGCATTGTGTCTTGCAAGTAACAGTTCGTCGCACCTTTGTATAATACGTAGAATGTCCAAGCGCGTTCAAATACGTGTGAAAGCGGAAGGAAACACAAAGAAACATCATCTTGAGATAAGCTCAAGCGTTGGTCGTGACCTTCTAGCTGCGCTGCGATGTTGCCATAATCCAACATCACGCCCTTAGGTTGACCCGTTGTACCTGAGGTGTAGATCAGGGTAAGCAAATCATCTTCTTTCGCTTGCGCTAAACGCTCATCAAGTTCAGCTTGATGGCTAGTATCGCCTTTTGCGACAAAGTCTTTCCAAGAGATAGCAAAGTCATGATCGCCAAGCTCAATATCGTCCGACATCGCAACAATCAGCTCTAACTGCTCACATT
>NZ_JAWOTA010000128.1:0-1480 GCF_033338635.1 Vibrio sp. Vb1755
CCAAGTATTTTTGAATTTACTTGGGTATAAAAATAATAATTGTCTTAAAAAAGTAACAAAATTCATTGGATTGTATTGAGTTCGTGACGCACGTTTTATGACGCATACGACAAAAAAAGCTTCGTTTATTAGCATTAGATTGATAATGTTAAGTGAACACTGTTTTTTATTGAGCTCAGCTTTGGGTTGAAGCATACTAAATGGGTTACACACCTTTATAAAATGGAGTCCCCATGGCGGAAGAAACTATCTTTAGTAAAATTATTCGTAAGGAAATCCCAGCAGACATTCTTTACCAAGATGATTTAGTGACCGCGTTTCGCGATATTAACCCTCGCGCGCCAAGCCACATTCTTATCATCCCGAACAAGTTGATTCCGACAACGAACGATGTGGAAGCAGAAGACGAAGCAATGATGGGACGCCTATTCACTGTGGCGAAGAAGCTTGCGAAAGAAGAAGGCATTGCTGAAGACGGTTACCGTTTGATCCTTAATTGCAACCCTCATGGTGGCCAAGAGGTTTACCATATTCACATGCACCTACTAGGCGGTCGTCCTTTAGGTCCAATGGTATTGAGCTAAGCTAATTTGAAAAGGGTGGTGCCTATGCCACCCTATTTATATTCTTTTCTGAGCACACATTTGCGGAGATAAATGTGAAATTAGGTGTGAAGCTGTTTGGACTGATTAGCTGGGTCTTGATGGCGTCTGGCTGCGCTAATTTGTCTGCGGGCAATTTGTTTAGCCATTACAGCGACCAGAATCAAGAAGTTTATCAGGCAGTTGTTGCTGGCAATTATGCCAACGCTGAGCAACTCCAATCGAGCGACGTCGGTGGCGAGATCCTTGGCAATTTCGAAAAGGGTCGTATTTCATTCCTTGCGAAAGATTATCCAACCAGCCTCAAAGCTCTCGAAGAGAGCGACCGCGCGGTACGTGTTCAACAAGACCGAGCAACCATTTCTGTTTCTGAAACAGCGACGAGCGTAGGTTCACTTGCTGTAAACGACAATCTTAACGAATACCAACCTGCAGACTACGAACTCGGCTTTTTGCATTTATACCTTGGTCTGAACTATCTACAAAAAAATGATTTAGAAGGCGCACTCGTCGAAGTTCGTCGTGCCAACCAAGTTCAGGAAGCGGCGAGAAAAGCGCGTGAAAAAGAGCTGAAGTCGGCAGAAAAAGATCTAAAAAACCAAGGTATGTCAGCCAACTTAGGCAGCGTGCTCGCGAGTTATCCAGACGCAGGGAAAAAACTCAGCGCGGTGCAAAACGGTTATCTCTTCTATCTTTCTGGTTTGTTGTACGAAGCGTCACGTGATCTTAACAGCGCTTATGTGGATTACCGTCGCGCTTTGGCTGTGATGCCAGATAACAAACAGGTTATTGAAAGCACGATGTACGCCGCGAAAAAGCTCGGTATGCGTGAAGACTTACGTCTGCTTGAAAAACGCTATGGCAAGGCACCGACAGGG
>NZ_JAWOTA010000129.1:0-1478 GCF_033338635.1 Vibrio sp. Vb1755
ATGCAACATGGAAATGAAAATTTAATGAATATCAAAAGCCTGCAACTTTTCATTCATCTCTGTGAGAGTAAAAGTTTTGCCAAAACCGCTGCAGCCATGCACATCAGTCCTTCTGCCCTCAGTCGACAAATACAAAAGTTGGAAGAAGAAACAAATCAACAGCTGTTTGTTCGCGATAACCGCAGTGTAGAGCTGACAACCCAAGGCAAAAAATTAATGCCTGTCGCGTTAAAAATTCTTAGTGAATGGCAACAGTATCAAAACCATATAAAAGGAACCGAAGGCGAGCTAAAGGGGGAAATCCGTCTCTTTTGTTCGGTGACCGCCAGCTACAGCCATTTACCAGAGTTAATTTCCGATTTTCGTCTTCAGCATCCTTTTATTGAATTTAAGCTATCAACCGGTGACCCAGCTCAAGCAATCGACAAAATACTAGCAGATGAAGCCGATATTGCCATCTCAGCCAAATCGGAGCAGATGCCAAACAAAATCGCGTTTGAAACGATCAGTGAAATCCCTCTGTCTGTCATCGCTCCTGTCGGTGTCAGTTCATTTGCTGAGGAATTGCAAAAGGAGCAGCCAGATTGGTCAATCATTCCATTCATTCTTCCGGAAGCAGGCACAGCAAGGGACAGGGCTAATACTTGGCTCAAAAAAATGAAAATAAAACCGAATATCTACGCGCAAACGTCTGGACATGAGGCCATCGTAAGCATGGTTGCATTGGGATGTGGGGTGGGTATCGCACCGGATGTCGTAATCAACAACAGTCCAGTAAGGGAAAAGATTAATCGCTTAAAAGTATTGCCAATTAAGCCATTTGAACTTGGCGTCTGTTGCACAAAAAATCAGTTAGAAAACCCATTAGTGAAAGCTTTTTGGAAGATAGCGGAGAGTAAATACATTGCACCTTAATAATGGGTATTTGGATTCGAATTACTTGGGTTATTTTTTATAACCCTAATTTTCAGAACTCTGAAATGCAAAAAAGCCCACTCTTTCGAGTGGGCTTCTTCAAATTTAAAGCCTGGCGATGTCCTACTCTCACATGGGGAAACCCCACACTACCATCGGCGCTATTTCGTTTCACTTCTGAGTTCGGAATGGAGTCAGGTGGGTCCAAAACGCTATGGTCGCCAAGCAAATTCTTTAATTCGGAAAGCTGTTTTTGTGTTCTCTACACATTCAATTCTGTTCTTGCTTTGAGTCCATCAAAACCCCTTGGGTGTTGTATGGTTAAGCCTCACGGGCAATTAGTATCAGTTAGCTCAATGCCTCACAGCACTTACACACCTGACCTATCAACGTCGTAGTCTCCGACAACCCTTTAGGATACTTAAAGTATCAGGGAAGACTCATCTCAGGGCTCGCTTCCCGCTTAGATGCTTTCAGCGGTTATCGATTCCGAACTTAGCTACCGGGCAATGCGTCTGGCGACACAACCCGAACACCAGAGGTTCGTCCACTCCGGTCCTCTC
>NZ_JAWOTA010000130.1:0-1471 GCF_033338635.1 Vibrio sp. Vb1755
GGGTCTAGCGCAATCTGGTTTGGCTATCTTCCAAGAAAGTGCAGAAGCAAGTGCGCAAATGTCTCAGGCATTGAACGATGCCGCGCAAGTTGTACTGCGTCTAAAAGAGCAATCAGTACAGATCAACGATGTTATCGAAGTGATTCGCGGTGTATCTGAACAAACGAACTTGTTGGCGTTGAACGCAGCGATTGAAGCTGCACGTGCTGGTGAATCTGGTCGTGGTTTTGCTGTAGTAGCGGATGAAGTTCGTATGCTAGCGGCACGTACTCAAGATTCAACGCAAGAAATCTCAACAATCATTGAAGAGCTACAAGCGCAATCTGGCCTTGCTAACGACAGCATGCAAGTTAGCCTAGAAATGTTAACTCGTAACAACGAGCTGACTCAGCAAGCGAACGATGCGTTGATCGGTATTACGGAATCTGTTGCGAACATCAACGATTCAAACACGCAAGTAGCGACAGCTGCGGAAGAGCAATCTCAAGTCACTCAAGACATCAACCGCAACGTGGTTAACATGTCTGAACTTGTGAACCAAAATGTAGCGGGCATCAGCCAAAGCGCAAGCGCAAGTAGCGAGCTATCACTACTGGCTGAAAAGCAAAAAGAACAGTTGAGCTTTTTTAAGCTGTAAGCTTTTGATTTACGTTTTTAAATATGGTCTCAGCAAAAAGGCACCCTCGGGTGCCTTTTTAATGCTCGTTTTTCAAGAACGAATACGTGCTCTAGCAACTTCATGGCTCTAGGCCGTTCGAATTTATTTTAACTTCAGCTTGGTGCCGTCGAATTTGAGATGGCTCAGCAGACTCTTGGCGTTAGTCTTGCCTACCTCATCAAACTCCATTCCGTAGCGGGCATAGTGAGTCGATTTTTGAAGGTTGCAAATACGACCATTCAGTGGCGCTAACATGCGACCATCACTCGGCATGGTGAGGTCTAGAGTGATACGGTCGCCAACTTGTAAAGGTCGGCTCATTGGCGATGTCACAAAACGACAGCCGCTGCGAGACAGGTCTCTGATCTCACACTCACTTCGATATTCATCCAAGCGGACTCGCGCTTTCAAATTCACCTCATAACGCACTTCTTTACGAAGTTGGAATACCTGCATTGTATTGGGAAGGCTAAGCACTAAAATGGGATAAGGGTCGCCCAAGCGATGTTGAAGCTGAGCCCTAAAAGGGATGACTGCGCCTTCGCCACGATGAGAATACGCTTTTACGTTAATCCAAAAGCCTTCTTGAAAATAGAATTTCAAATCTTCATCGGAAATATTCGGAACTTCGATCAATGCCGTATTGTTAGAGTGGCAGCCGACAAACGTACTGGTGGTGATGAACTTCGTTCCAACAGGCGTGGTCACATTAAGAGTGACTTCACTACCGTGCTCAACCATCGCCATTGCATCGGTGCTGTTTAATGTGGTGGCCTGACGTTCTGGTGCTCTCTTACTCTGCAGAGGTAGATT
>NZ_JAWOTA010000131.1:0-1466 GCF_033338635.1 Vibrio sp. Vb1755
TAGGAAAGAGTCGAAACGCTGCTCTTCATCTGTTTCATGGATAAGCGTTGCTTCTGCTTCTTGGTACAGACGCTCTAGCTCTTGCTTAGCCCAATGGACGTTGGTTTCTGGATTAACGGATTTATTGAGCTCTAACGCTCCTTCCACCAGCGCCATGTTGTCAAAATCTTCGTCAAAAAACTCAAGCATGACGATTACCCAAATAAAGTTGGACTCTTAGACACGGCGATGTTAGCCGCCATGACCAACCAACCGAGTGCGCCAAAGAAACCGAAAATTTGCAGCAATTTATTTTTAGCTAATTTCAGAGCGAAGAAGCCCAGAGCAATGTACGCCAACACACACGTGATCTTGTTGGTTAGCCAAGGTGCTGAGTCTGTAAATGGAATGAAGCCAGTAACAAAGATCAAAGCAACACCTGACAACAACAGCGCGGTATCAACAATGTGTGGAAAAACTTTCAGAAAACGATGGTTGCGCTTTGGAGAGTTCATCATCATTAACGCGAATCGAATCGACAACAATGTGGCACTCAGTGCGATGGTGACAAGGTGAATATGTTTTAGAGCTACGTACATTTTTCTTCTCTTTTAATAAATTACTGCTGACTTGCTCGTTCTTATGAAGGCTGGTAGCAACCGAGGGTCACTCGATCATTCCCACCATAATCTTTTTCGGTGACAACTTGCTGATAACCAAAGCCACGCATGATCTCGCGAACCGCCTCGCCTTGGTCGTAACCGTGTTCGAAGGCAAGCCAACCGCCCTCTTCAAGATACTGACGAGCCAAATCGGAGATATGGCGAATATCCGCTAAGCCATTTTCATCAGCGACCAGCGCGGATTTTGGCTCAAAACGAACGTCACCTTGGGATAAATGCGGATCTTTCTCGTCAATATACGGCGGATTGGAAACAATTAAAGCAAACTTTGTTCCCTCTGCAATAGGCTCGAACCAGCTACCTTGGTCAAACGTCACATTTTTGATGTTTAGCTGCGCGGCATTGTACTCAGCAAGCTCTTTGGCCTCTTGTTTGAGGTCAACTCCCATTACCTGACGATTCGGTAGCTCAGACGCTAATGCCAACGCAATTGCTCCTGTCCCCGTGCCTAGATCTAGAATCGATCCGGTCTGCCCATAGGTTTTATCCAAAGCAACTTCCACCAAACGCTCGGTGTCTGGTCTTGGGATCAAGGTAGTAGGAGAAACTTTGAGAGGTAGAGACCAAAACTCGCGCTCACCAATAATGTAAGCAACGGGTTCGCCTGCTAAGCGCCTTGCGAGTAAAGCATCAAACTGCGCTTGTTGCTCTGGTTCCAATGCTTTTTCTGGCCACGTTAGCAAATAGGTTCGCGGTTTGCCAAGAACATGGCAAAGAAGGACAGCGGCATCGAGAGAAGGCGACTCTTTGCCGCCTTCTGTCAGTTTTGCCGTCGCACTTTTCAGTGCTTGCTCAATGGATTGA
>NZ_JAWOTA010000132.1:0-1461 GCF_033338635.1 Vibrio sp. Vb1755
GCGATTGATCATGGTGTAGGTCAAGATGAGCTGGTGACTAACGTATTGGTTGAAAGCATTCAAAGTGATGCTGACGGCACACAAGAGGCTGTTGTGGCTCCCCTAGAAATCGCCATCCTTGATGCCGATCCAGTGATCGAAAATGAGTCATATAGTGTAACCGAAGGCCAAGTCATTTCTGGCAATGTACTGGAGAATGACATTGATATTGATGGTGACTTGTACATTCGATATGTCAGAGCCGGAGGAGAGATCCAGTCTGTCCCTGATGGTGGCTCAGTAAGTTTTAGTCTAGAGAAGGGTGAATTAACCGTATTTTCAGATGGCTCTTGGCAGTTGAATGCCAGTCGCAACTTAGATCACACGGTTGAGCAAAGTCTCGTTTTTGATTATCTCGCAGCCGATGATTCAAAAGATTACGGTGTAGCAACCGCAACTATCGACATTATAGATGGCCAAGCGGGTTATGTAGGCAGCGCTACTATAAACGCAGCAGAAGTACCTCTGGGAGAGGCATTATTAACCACCGAAGGCAGTGTTAATGTGATTGCTGGCTCTGATAACCCTGATCCGACTAGTTTGTATTTTGGTGGGGCATCCATTACTAAGTTAGAGGCATTAGGGCTTACAAGCTCAGTCTCTGATAATGAGCTTAGCTACACGTTAAGTTCCAGTGGAAAGCAAATCACAGCATTTGCTAATGGTGTCACTGTATTTACGTTAACATTGAGTGGCATTGAGTCGGGTAACGATGTACTAGCTTCAATCTCGCTTACTCTTTATCATCCTATCGATCAATTCAATAGTAGTGATACGGTCACTTTCCCGCTGACCATTGGAGGGACAGATCTAGACTCCACACCGCTTGTAGAGAATGAAATTGATTTCGTGTTGAAAGATGGTGTTGATCCTACGTTGAGCAACTTGACTGTTGTTGCAATGGAAGAGATTAATCTAGAAAGTGGGGCAATCTTTAAGACTGGGAGCCTTCAACTCGATATCGGGAGTGATTATGTTGACTCTCTTCGATTTAGCGAATTAAACCAGCCCACATTAGTGAGTAGTGAAAGTGAGTTGCTTTACCGTCTGTCTGATGACGGTACGACAATTACTGGCTATATCTTAGAAGGTGGGGTGGAAGTAAATATTTTTCAATCGAAACTATTATCCACATTACCTGTAGAGTCGAGTAGTGAAATAGAGTATTCCTTTGAATTATATCGCTCTTTCGATCTGTCAAAAGATCAAATCCTGGATATACCATTGTTAGTTAATGCAACAGATTCAGACGGTGACACCACCTCCGTAACATTGGATATTACCTTAGAGGCAATTGAAGGTTTGAACGATGATGCCTCTTTAACGGTGGATATTCTTGATGGCAGCGATGGATACGAAAACCAGTTTGAAGTTCCTAGTGTCACGATTCAAGGTGACGCACTCAAGATAAGCGATGAGTGG
>NZ_JAWOTA010000133.1:0-1461 GCF_033338635.1 Vibrio sp. Vb1755
CAGTGTGATGATTTCGTGCATTTTAGCCGTGTTAATAGGCTCTTTTGTCGAACAAGTGCAGGACAACGCTAATGATTATGCTGTCAATTTTACTCATGACGCTGTTGGTGTTCACAAGCCGATACTTGTTTCTCGAACCGAAGTTGCCATTAAAGCTTGGCACGCGCACACAAAAGATTCTCAACTACGCAAGCCCGGCCGTTTTAACCGCGATCTGGGCGCCGATTGTCTTCATCCCCGAAGGGGAACTCAGTGTCAGCGTACAAAACCCGTTTTTATTGGCTGCGACATTAGCTGCGTTGATCGCCTATTTGACAAAAAATGTTCTCTTAACGACGGTTGTCAGTATGGTGGCGTTTCTTCTTTTGCGCATTTGGCTTTAATCAGCCACCCACTCAATTTCTAACAAGGTGACGTCGCCACATTTTAAACGCCCAAGGAAGACGTCGCCTTGATGGACTTCGCCAACCCCTTGCGGCGTTCCCGTCATCACCACATCACCGTCTTGCAAAGTTGTGTAGCTACTTAGCTCATCCAAAATCGCAAATGGCGGATACAGCATCTGTTGTACGTGGCCTTTTTGCACACGAACACAGTTAATCAATAGTTCTAAGTTAAGGTCATGAATATCAATGCCTTCAAGAGGCACAAAGCGGCTAAAAACCGCAGAACCATCAAATGCTTTTGCTCGCTCCCAAGGCAAGCCTTGCTTTTTGAGAGAAGATTGCAGACCGCGTTTCGTCAGATCTAGCCCCAAACCCACGGCGGCGTATTGACCGTCTTTGATTAGAAAGCAGATTTCCGCTTCATAATGCAAAGGTTCTTGATGAAATGAGCGTAAGATCGTCGATACAGAGGTAGAAGGTTTATTAAACACCACCATTTGCTCTGGAATAGCATTATCCAACTCATGGATGTGCTCAACGTAATTACGCCCAACACACAGCACTTTTCCAACTTCTACTTTCTTTTCTTCAACTTGAATGACGCTCATTGATCTTCCCTGCAAAACAAAAACATCATCATAATCTAACCTTTTGATGGAACAACACTAGAACGCGCTCTGAAGTATCGAAAATAAGACATTCAGCCCGTTTTATGTTTTGTGTCATCAGTTTGAAACGCATGTTGATTCTTCGAAAAAACGAAAAAAGCCAGCATCATGCTGGCTTTTGAATCGATAACTGTAACGACAATTATAGGTAGTAACGTGCACCAAGTGCCCATTTGTCATCAGTTTTGCGGTCGTTAGCGTCGGTCGAGTCAAACTGGTAACCCGCATAACCTACAAACTTAGGTGGGAAGTTGTATTCTGCTTGCAGCGCCATTTCTTCACGAGCCGTTTCTGTCTTCGCGCCTTTCAATTCTTTGCCTTCAACCATTTCGTAGTTGATGCTCAGATTTAGGCTATTAGGCAGTGCATAAGCGATCAACGCTTCGTACGCGTCGCTTTCAGCTAGA
>NZ_JAWOTA010000134.1:0-1459 GCF_033338635.1 Vibrio sp. Vb1755
ATCACATCCATGAAACTCAAAGCTAATCGTTCATTCAATCACAATGTTTCACGTGAAACATGCCAATGACACAGTAAACGCCTCGGTTAACCTGAGTAAGCTGAGTGCCAATCACGCCAGACCGGGTCGAAACCTTTCGCTCTGATCATGTCTTCTACCGATGCCGCGCTACGCTCGTCACTGATTTCGAACTGTTCCAGTTCCACCTCTTCGGTCGCATAACCACCGGGTTGTGTTTTCGATGCCGCAGACATACTCGTAATGCCTAACGGTAATACATTGTCGCGAAACTGCGGTGATTCGCGCGTCGACAATGACAACTCCACTTCCGGATTAAACAGCCGATAGGCGCAAATCAATTGCACCAACTGCTTATCCGTCATGACAGATTTCGGTTGTAATCCCGACGCTGGTACATTACCGGCACAAGGGCGTAAACGAGGAAAAGAAATCGAATAACGCGATTGCCAATAAGTACGCTCAAGGTAATCCAGATGCGCAGCAGCAAAAAAGCAGTCGGTGCGCCACTCTTCCAAACCAATCAAAGCGCCAAGACCGATTTTGTCGATCCCCGCTTTTGCCAACCTATCAGGCGTTTCAAGCCGGTATCGGAAATCCATTTTATTGCCACGTAAATGATGCTGAGCATATGTTTTGGGATGATAGGTTTCTTGATACACCATCACCGCATCAAGGCCCAATGTTTTGAGCTCGGCGTATTCGTCCTGATTCAACGGTTGGACTTCCATCGCTAAATAGTTAAATCGCTGCTTGATAATTGGCACCATTTCGCGAAAGTATTTCATCCCAACTTTGGTCTCATGCTCACCCGTTACCAGTAACACGCTGTCGAACTTCATTCGCTTAATCGCATCAATCTCCGCCTCAACTTCGTCCCTATTCAGCGTTCTTCGCTTTATGCGGTTCTCCATAGAGAAGCCACAATAGGTACAAGCGTTGGCGCAAAGATTAGAGAGGTACAGCGGGATATACAGCGACATAGTGTTGCCAAAACGCTTACGCGTCAGCGAATAAGAAATCTTTGCCATCTGCTCTAAGTACGGTTCAGCTGCAGGAGAAATCAACGCTTTAAAATCTTCCAAATCTCGTTTGGGTTTTGCTAGCGCCCTTTCCACAACCTGCGCCGTTTTGGCATAAATCGACATGGATATGTCATCCCCATCGAGCTGCTGAAAGCGATCATAAAAGCTCATCTTGAACCCTCACTTCTACAGTTCATCGAGAAAAGCCGTTAGCGGACTGGAAGCAACGGCATGAGAAACTTTCCCTGCAAGCCCAGCTTTATAAGCCATACGACCTGACTCGACTGCCATCTTGAACGCTTTCGCCATCGCAACGGGATTACTTGCGGCAGCGATGGCCGTATTGACCAACACGGCATCCGCGCCCATTTCCATCGCTCTTGCCGCATGTGAAGGCGCACCAATTCCCGCATCCA
>NZ_JAWOTA010000135.1:0-1454 GCF_033338635.1 Vibrio sp. Vb1755
CATGCAGCTAACAGTGACAGCCTGACGATTGATTTCCCAATTATTGCCACCGATTTTGATGGTGATACGACTTCGGCGACCATTCCAGTCACGATTACGGATGATGCACCAATCATCGATAATGTTGTGCCTCTGGCTGTAGACGAAGATGATTTATCAGGCATTGGTTCAGACCAAAGCGACGCTGTGTTTGTTGAAGGCGCGTTTACGACCACCCAAGGTTCAGACCGTGTGGTGAGCTACCAACTTGATTCAACTTCTGATCCTGTCGCAGGTTTAACTTCTCAAGGTGAGCCTGTTACTTTGGTAGAGACTGCGAATGCCGATGGCAGCTTTACTTACGTGGCTACCGCGGATGGCAATCCGGTTTTCACCATGAACGTGAATGCAGACGGTACATACAGCTTCCGTCTAGAAGGTCCAATCGATCATGCGTTAAACAGCGATGAGCTAGTACTGAACTTCCCAATCATTGCAACAGACTTTGATGGCGATACGACGACCGCGACCATTCCAGTCACGATTACTGATGACGTTCCAACCATTAATAACGTTGTTCCACTGACAGTAGACGAAGATGATCTCGCAACAATTGGCTCAGACCAAAACGATGATGCGTTTATGTCGGGCTCTTTCAGCACAACTGAAGGCTCAGACAGCGTTGTTAAATACCAGCTTGATGCAACGGCAGATCCAGTATCTGGGTTGACCTCTCATGGTGAGCCTGTCGTGCTTGCTGAAACTGCTAACGGCGACGGTAGTTTTACTTACACAGCCACGGCAGATGGCAATGCCGTATTTGAATTGATTGTGAAGCCAGATGGCAGCTACAACTTTACACTGCAAGGTCCACTAGACCATGCGGTGAACAGCGACAGCCTGCAAATCGACTTCCCGATTATCGCAACAGACTTTGATGGCGACACCTCATCGGAGACGTTACCTGTCACTATCGTTGATGATAAGCCAACCATCACTGACGTAGATGCCATCACGGTTGATGAAGATGACTTAGCAACAATTGGCTCTGACGGCGCAGATCCAATTTCAATCGACGGCAACTTCACTACAACGCAAGGCTCTGATGGGGTAGTAAGCTACCAATTAGATACTGCTGCAACGCCAGTTGATGGTCTAACATCGCAAGGTGTGGCAGTGACGCTGACTGAAACCGCAAACGGCGACGGTAGCTACACTTATGAAGCGACAGCAGGAACTGAAGCCGTATTTACGCTGACCGTTAATACGGATGGTTCATACAACTTCACGCTGCAAGGTCCTATCGACCATGCGACAGACAGTGATGAGCTGACACTGAACTTCCCAATCATCGCGACGGATTTTGATGGTGATACCACCACAGAAACGATCCCAGTCACCATCGTGGATGATAAGCCAACTATTACCGATGTTGATGCGATTACTGTTGATGAAGATGATTTAGGCACGATTGG
>NZ_JAWOTA010000136.1:0-1453 GCF_033338635.1 Vibrio sp. Vb1755
AGGCGAAGCGAGTGCCAAAAACTGAGTCCCAGATTCTGGCTTTCCATCAATGCCTACTTGATGGCAAAAATAGTGGAAAGAGTTCAACGCTCGCATTGTTGCTGAAACTAATACGGCACCAATACAACGACTCCAAATCTGTTGGTCTAGCTGCCATCCAATCTCAAGAGGGGAGACACTCACAATAAAATCGCCTTCACGATCGGGGTGAGTTTCTAGCCATCTCGCTAAAGGCGCTCCTTTTTCTCGTGTTGGCTCTGCCATTAAATGCCAAACTTGAGCGAGGTTCTCTAGTCGTTGAATATAGAAACCTAGTTCAGCGAGCGCAGGCTCGGCCAATCTTGCCGCGAGTTCGCCATCTTTGACTCTTTCTGCAATAAGATCGGCGATTTTCGCGACGCTTTGGTTTGCTTTCTTGCTGAACTGCTTTAGCTCTTTAGATTGGTTTTCTAGCCAAGTAGGCAGTTCGCCATGTTCAAAGCGGTAGATGCCTTCTTCAAACTGAGCTGGATCGAATTGTTTAGTCAATTGAGTGAGCGCTGGTATTAAGTTTTGCACCGAGTCTTGCAAGTCATTGCGGAATCGAGCGACACGTTTCTCATCAGCCAGTGATGAAAATTTACTGATTGACTGATTCAGCTTCTCTAGCCACGCTGCTGCGCCTTTTAAACTTGCGGATGCTGAAGCGTGATCACGGGCGACGTGAGGCAGGTGGTGAGCTTCGTCAAAGACATAAATCGTATTTTCTGGCTCTGGTAAGATTACGCCACCACCTAAGTCAGCATCAGCCATAACGAGAGAGTGATTCGCGATGATCACGTCATTTTTATCTAACTCAGAGCGAGCCTTTTGAAACGGGCACCCTCTGTGACCTGGCAAACTGTTATTACAGCTGTGTTTGTCGCTGACAATCAATTGCCAGATGCGGTCGTCTATGGGTTTAGGCCAAGCGTCGCGGTCACCATCCCATTTCCCTTGAGCGAGTGAGCGATACATGGTTTCCAGTAATTCAATGTCTTTTTTCTTTGGCTTGGTCTCAAACATCGCTAGTTGACCGCCATCCACACCACTGGCTGTTGCGAGCTTTTCTGCGCAGCAGTAGCGCTGCCTACCTTTGGCAAGAATGAAAGAGAATTCTCTGTCTGTAATACGACGGAATAGAGGAAGGTCTTTATTCACTAGCTGTTCTTGAAGCGCGACGGTTGCCGTTGAGATAACGACTTTGCGGTTGTTATGCACGGCAACTGGTATAGCGGCCATCAAATAAGAAAGTGACTTACCGATCCCTGTGCCTGCTTCTGCTACCAGTATTCGATTGGACTTATGATATTGACCACAAAGCGTCTTTGCGATTTCAGCGACAAGATAATTTTGAGCTCGTCTTGGTACAAAGTTATCGAGTTGAGCTTGTAGGTTTTGATAGCTATTGCGAATCGATTTTTGAATGTTACTG
>NZ_JAWOTA010000137.1:0-1450 GCF_033338635.1 Vibrio sp. Vb1755
GAAACAATCCAATCTTGCCGTGAATGATCTTTACCGCCTTTGGGGATATCGAGCATCAGTGCGCGATAATCTTTGCTTGTCTGAGCCTCAATCCACCATGCGTTGTGAAAGAAAAATGGCAACCTGGCCCTTGCTGATACAGCAAAATCGACCGGTTATTTTAGAGCTGAATTATCAAGGCGATGTTGGTTACGTGATTTTGTATGCGGTTGGCAACGACCAAGTAGAAGTGCTCAATGGCAAACAGCGTCTGCGTTTGCCTGTTTCGTGGCTGAAACCAATGTGGCAGGGCAACATCATTGAATTGTGGCAAGCGCCGCTTAAAGAGACGTTGCGTTTAGATATGGAAGGGCCGGCGATCGAAGTGCTTGACCAATTGCTTGCCAAAGCGGTCAGTGAATCACCACTGGAAACGTCCATTTTTGACGGTGCGTTAAAAGAGCGAGTGGAACTGTTCCAACGTTGGCAGGGCATCGGTGTGGATGGCATTGCGGGTCATCGCACGTTAGAGCGCTTACAACAAAGTGTGCAACCTAATGCGCCAACACTAGCAAGCATTAACAAGGAGGAGGCGTAATGTCAGTCATCAAACATGTTGGACTCTTTCTTGTGCCTATTAGCGTGTCAGCGATTGCGGTTGCGTGGCATTTAGATTTGCTTACGCCAGAGACTCAAGCGGTTACGCCAGAGGTCGTGGTGGCGGAAGTCGTACAACCATTTGAAGTTTTAGATTATCCAGAATCAACGGATCTTGCTCAACTGCCACGAGAATGGCCGAGTGCCGAATTATCGCGCGACATTGGGACATTCTTACAACCCTCCGAGTATGCCAACGAGAGTGAGGCTCCAGATCCGACAACGGCTACTCCCGTCACGAGCACAGCATCTACGCATCGTCGTGACGACTTAGGTTTGTCATTGGATGATCTAGACTTGTCTTCCTTGTCTCCAGATCTCGCAAAAAAAGTGGAAAATGCGCTGTCTCAAAACGATGCACCGACTTCTGCACCGTCACAGGTGAATGACTTGGAGCGCAATGCGCAGCAGTGGCAAGGACGTCTTCCTGCCCTTAATTTGCAAACGCACATGTATGCCAGTGATGCCAATCGTCGTTGGGTGAAAATCAATAACGTGGAGTATCACCAAGGGGATGTGGTGGATGGGCAAGTCACGCTGAAAGAGATTCAGCCGCAGGCTGTCATTGTCGAATTCCAAGGTGAGCAAATCCGAATCCCTGCGCTTTACGAATGGGATGGTTAGTACTCTCGCGTGAAACCATTAGATAAGCAAAAGGCCACATGAATGTGGCCTTTTTCGTATCCGCTATGTGCAAACCGATAGTTTGCGGGGCAGTTATGCCCAACCAGCAGGTGATTTCTTTCTGCGTGGAATGATATGAGGAAGAATCAAACCAAATAAAAGACCAAGGCCTGCTACACCGCCACCGTAA
>NZ_JAWOTA010000138.1:0-1448 GCF_033338635.1 Vibrio sp. Vb1755
GTTGGGTATATACCTAGCTCATCCCTAAACTCGCCAGATAACACAAAAATTTCTTCTCCACCAAAGTGTCTGTGAGGTTGAAACTTTTCGCCTTTGGGCCACTTCACCAACGCAACATGCTCGTGCTTAAAATCATGTAACGGCATCACTTGTAGTCCGCCAATACCAGGCAACCATTCTGTTTCTCGAGTATTGATTCGAACAGTTTTAAGATCGTTCGGATCAAATTGATTGAGCTTGACCAAAATGACACAACCTTTCTCGCTAAACGGCGCGTGCAGACTGCCGGGTGGGTTACGAAGATAAGAACCTGCGGGATAGTCGCCATTTTCGTCAGAGAAGACACCATCGAGCACAAAAATTTCTTCTCCGTAAGGGTGAAGGTGAGGAGAAAAACGCGATCCTGCTTCGTACTTCACTACACTGGTTACGTGACCAGATTCTTTTGCCTCTCGCTCCAATGGCTTACGCCACACTCCTTGAGAGGGGCTAGCAACCCAATTTTGACTGCCTGTTTCGATGACGACCCTTTGAGAAAAATCCATATTCAACATACTGAAATACCGTTACTTATTTTATCGGTGCTTGATCCAATTATACGTTTAAAAACGTAATTTGATGCAATGGTTGGTTAAGCAATGTTCAACGGTTTTCTGAATACAAATGGGTTCTATTTTCAATTATTACTTGTGTAATGATAATTGTTATATTATAACAACTTAAAAATCATATGTTATAACATAACAATAAGGAAAAGGTAGTGAATAAAAAATTGGTTTCTCTAGTCATCGGTAGCATTTTTGCATCCCCTGTTTTTGCCGATACGTTGTCGAATCCACAAATTGGTGTTGTTTTGGACGGATATTACCAAGATGGACAGCGTCATAACTCAGAGCGAGAAGAAGGGTTTGGCTTGGGTCATACCGAGCTTAGTTTGTCTGCAAACATTGACGATAAATTCCATGGCGCTTTGACGACAGTGCTGGAAAGCCATGCTGACGACACCGAACTGATGTTGGAAGAAGCGTTTATCGAAACCTTGGCTTTGCCTTACGGCTTTAATGTCCGAGCGGGGCGTTTTCTTTCCGATTTTGGTTACTTGAACAACCAACACATGCATACCGATAGTTTTGTTGAGCGTCCATTAGCGTACCGAACGTTTCTTGGTTCGCATTACTATGATGATGGCGTGAGAGCGAGCCTTGTTCTTCCGACAGATCTGTTTGTGAAATTTGGTGTTGAGGCGCTAAGTGGCAGCAAGATGTCGGCAGTGGATGAGGGTTCTGACGTTGGTGTATTTACCTCAACATTAAAACTAGGTAGCGACATTTCAGATTCTTCTAGTTGGCAATTTGGCTTGAGTTACCTGCGAAATAAGAACGGCAAGGTGGAAGAATTTGCTGACCATGATCATCATGCTGATACCGGTCATGACCATGAACATAGCC
>NZ_JAWOTA010000139.1:0-1443 GCF_033338635.1 Vibrio sp. Vb1755
TAAGTAGTTGAGTGAAATGGAATCCGGCGAGCATAGGACCGTTAGTGTGGGAGCTGGATGGCCCAACACCGACCTTAAAAATATCGAAAATCGACAGCATAATTGACTTCCTTCAGCAATGAACCTTTCATAGGTCTCTAGAACAATATTGTTAACTAGATGTTAATGCCTGTAAGGCGGTTGGCAAAGAAGATTTTTGTAACTATGCCAAAGACCACACAACAGTGACTTTGTCGCAGGGGAAATTGAGAGAGAAGTATGAAGTTAGGTAACGTGGTCATCGTACTAGGTAAGCGATTGGTTAATAACCAATTGAGTGCCGAAGGCATCTCGAGAGTCGAAGCACTAGCTGCTAAGACCCGCGAAATGCCAATGGAGAATACTGCTCTCGTATTTTGTGGTGGAAAAACGCAAGGACAAAGCATTTCGGAAGCTGACGCTATGTATGCATATTTTCAGACCCTGAATACGTCACTGGCCAAGCCTTTTCCGACAAGCCAAATTCTGCTTGAAAATCGCTCTTTGAATACGTTTGAAAACATGCGAAATGCAGCGAAAGTTCTGTGTGAAAGCGGTTTATTTCCGTTACCGTCTCAAGCGGCGGTTGAGGTCATTTTGCTATCAAACGCCTATCATCTTGAGCGCATATTAGAAATTCAAACGCTAATGGATGAGCAAGGCTTACTGCGCGTGCTCAAATCTCAATGCGCGTCTGTGGGTTTAGACTTACACATTTCTCTAGATATTCAGAAGCACATTAGCGTGCCATACCCACATCAAGGGCCACAGGCAGAAGCGTTTCTTTTACTTGATGAACTGACGACGTATCGAGTGTATCTGGAGGGCGTTAAAAGTGGGGCATTTCAACGAGATTTAACTAGCGTTCGAGCACAGCCTTTGCTGCGGGCTAAACAAGCAATAAGTCAACTTCGCGCTTTACCGTTAGAAATGGATGTTTTGCAGCAAATTGCGGAAATGAAAAAGGCCATCGAAATGACGGCCTTTGATGAATCGGTTGCAACAGCAGAGCGAGCATTGGAAGTGTTTCATCCCATTTTAACTGCGCTCAATCGCCGTTTAGATCCCGAGTCTATTCAGTGATTTCGCGTCGCATACGAACAGCACTCAACGCAATCAGACAGTAGCAAAGCAGCTCCATGCCTTCTTCCGAAATGTTCTTAACATCGCGGATGTAGCTTTCATTCATGACTTGCTGCCAGAAGCTTCCCATGCCGTAAAGGCGAGAGAAAACAAGCAGTAGAACGACGGCACCAATCAAGAGCTTCATGTGCGGAACTTGTAGAATGCGTGCCATTTCGTTCACTGTACCTTTACCACCTTGGTAAGCTTTTGCGCAAGCCAGAGCAGTGACGGTTAACGCAGGGAATACCCACGATCCGTGACGGATCATATCCATCCAGTAGTCCAGTTCGCGAATGATCA
>NZ_JAWOTA010000140.1:0-1443 GCF_033338635.1 Vibrio sp. Vb1755
TGCTGAAAGAGTTGGGCGAGGGGATCCACGAGTTTAGTGGTGAAGCGTTGTTGCCATTCCTATTGGTTTTGCACCTTGGTGCCAGCTTTATACATCACTTTATTAAGCAGGACGGAACGTTGCTGAGAATGTTGGGCAAAGCTTGATAAGACAAAACAAGAATGTGCTTCGAAAGTTTCTGAGCAACAAAATGGCAGGTAGGTGATACCTGCCATTTTTATATAAGCGAAAGGATGCCTAATTGTTAGATTAGGCTTCGCTTTGGATGACATCAAAATCGGTCGGCGTTCATCACTTTGGTCCACGCGGCGACAAAGTCTTCAACGAATTTTCCTGCGTTGTCATCTTGTGCATACAGTTCGGCATAGGCTCTGAGTATTGAGTTTGAGCCGAAGACAAGATCGACGCGGGTCGCTGTCCATTTTACATCTTTGGAGCGACGGCTACGGATTTCGTAAAGGTTTTCGCCAACGGGTTCCCACGTGTACTTCATGTCGGTTAGGTTAATGAAAAAATCGTTGGTAAGTTGGCCGACTCGGTCTGTGAACACACCGTGTTTGCTACCGCCATGATTTGTGCCAAGAACGCGCATCCCTCCGACGAGCACCGTCATTTCAGCGGCAGTTAACCCCATCAACTGGGTGCGATCCAACAGCATTTCTTCCGGTGTTACAACGTAGTTTTGTTTGAGCCAGTTTCGATATCCATCGTGCAACGGTTCTAACACCTCGAAAGACTCAACATCCGTCATATCCTGTGTTGCGTCGCCACGTCCTGGAAGGAACGGCACAGTGACGTTAACACCCGCCGCGCTGGCGGCTTGCTCAATACCGACGTTACCTGCTAATACGATCACATCAGCGACGCTGGCTCCCGTATTTTTCGCGATGCTTTCCAACACCGGTAATACTCGGGCTAGCCTCTCTGGCTCGTTACCTTGCCAGTCTTTTTGTGGTGCTAAGCGAATACGAGCGCCGTTTGCACCACCACGTTTGTCAGACTGACGGAACGTGCGTGCACTGTCCCAAGCGGTTGTGACCATGTCACTGACCGATAACCCACTGGCTGCGATTTTGGCTTTTACCGCGTCTACATCGTAGTTTGCATTGCCGTGAGGAACCGGATCTTGCCAGATGAGGTCTTCTTGCGGGACATCAGGGCCGATGTAGCGAGCCTTAGGCCCCATGTCTCTGTGCGTTAATTTA
The DNA here is from genome assembly GCF_033338635.1 of Vibrio sp. Vb1755. Taxonomy (NCBI): domain Bacteria; kingdom Pseudomonadati; phylum Pseudomonadota; class Gammaproteobacteria; order Vibrionales; family Vibrionaceae; genus Vibrio; species Vibrio sp. Vb1755. The sequence goes on from NZ_JAWOTA010000140.1 coordinate 1,206, forward strand.
AACCAAGCCCGAGCAAAGGTGTCGGCGAAATAGGCCGGGTCGCTATGGAAGCGTTCTGAGATTTTGCGATACTCCGGATCCATCTTCATCGCCATATCGGCGTCTGTCATGATTGGGTTATGCCGAACGTTAGGGTTTTCAGGATCGACCGGTTTGTCTTCCTCTTTAATGTCGATAGGTTCCCATTGCCATGCGCCGGCTGGGCTTTTTTTCAGTTCCCAGTCGTAATTTAACAGCA
>NZ_JAWOTA010000141.1:0-1441 GCF_033338635.1 Vibrio sp. Vb1755
TTTTTAATGCATGTTTTTCGGTGAATGATTGTTGGTAAATAGCTACAACAAAAAATCTATCTACAACCAAAAATCACTGATGGGTTGGTCATCATTGTAGTGATGCGCCATCTGCGCCTGAAGCAACTCGGCCGTAGCAATCGCATCAGTTAACGCGTGATGTGGAGAGTAGTCTGGTAACCCATAGCGGCGTCGAGACTGCGCCAAACGCAGAGACTCTGGTCTCTTTCCTTTCAGGCGATTCCAAATGCCGCCAGCGCTTCTCTTTTGGATGTTCTCTTCGATTTGTAGCGTGTCTAACACGGGAAATTCAATCCCTTCCCCTATGCGCGCTTTCAGCGCTTGATCCAAGAATTCTCTCTCGATTCGACGGTAATGCACAACGATGATTTTGCCGCTTAAGCAAGGCAGCAACTCACCCAAAATATCGCTCAGATCTGGCGCATCAATCAATTCGCTGTGAGTGATACCGTGGATGATAACGGAATCTTCATCCAACTTTTTCTGAGGCCTTACTTTCCAATGTCGAGCATCGCGCAGAAAAATACGTCTCAGATTGAAAGGTACTAAACCGATAGTAATAATGTCGTGTTTTTCGGGATTGAGCCCTGTCGTTTCGAAATCCAACGCGACAAATTCAACCTCTGAAATGGGGGTATTGGGCGCTGGTAATTCGCTGCCGTAAAAGGCGACAAGATTTTCATCACTGACGAGCTCCAACTTTTGCTGAAACTTGGTTGGCCATTGAATCGCAGGCTTTTGAAATAGCTTTTGGATCATGCCAAACCTCACTTAAAGCTCTTATTTGCTTGATAACGGAACTTAAGGAAGTTCTGCCCATTGCTGAGAATTTGGAAGGCATCTTTCAAATTACGGCGTTCAAAATCGGAGAGGTTTTCTGGCTCGATGTTGTTATCTGGCTCAATTCCGAGTTCAACATCGGTCGCTTGATGGCGAATTCGTACCATAGAGATGAATTCTAACGCGTCTTTTAAGTCCTGAGCTCGACCTTTTGGCAAGATGCCTGCGTCAATAATGTCGTCGAGACGTTCAAACGAGTTTTGTGCACGAGAGCCAACTGCCAAGGCATGCACACGAATCAGATCAACCAGCGGCGCGGTGCCACGACGTTTTAGGTTGATCGAGTTTTTGTGCTGGCCGTCTTTTTCCATCACAAAATCTTTGAAGAAGCCTAATGGCGGCGTGCGGTTTAGCGCATTTCGAGCCAAACATGCTAAGAAGCGATTATTTTTACGCGCTCGACGCACAATGAAGCTGGTGAGCTGTTCTGCCCATTTTAAGCGGCCATACACGCCATCTAAATCGAAAAATATTGATGCATTCAGTAACGCTTTCGGGTTGGGATCGTCAATCCAGTCAGCGAAACATTCTTCCCATTCGGAGCGAGTCATTCGCCACATCGGGTTTGTGGCCATGATGT
>NZ_JAWOTA010000142.1:0-1429 GCF_033338635.1 Vibrio sp. Vb1755
AAAGGTCGGCATCACCCGCCCCTTCAATAGAGACACTAAAGCGAACGGTGTTAGCAGGCACGTCAACGTAGAACAGTTTTTCGCTATATGCTTCGCCACTCAGTTGAAGGCTTTGGTTCGCCGCCAGCTCCGTCACTTGCACTTCAGGATCGGTTGGTTCGCTTGGCTCTTCTGGGTCCGTTCCTGGTTGCTCCGGTTCAACTACCACTTCTAACGTATCCAACCAACGCTCAAATTCCGCATCGTATTGTTGACCAAGCACAGTAACCTGCTGCGCCCATTGTGCAAACTGTCCTGAGCGTGACAACGCCAACAAGCTCTCTACATCTTGAGGGTGGTTTTCTAGCATGAAGCGAACCGCCAAGTAACCCCAACGGTAAATGCGGTTGCTATCGTGCGAGTATGTGGTGTCAAACACGGTTGAAAGGCTCAGTTTGCCACTTGGGATCAGATCGATCGCGGCCTTGTAACCTTGTTTGTAATGCATGTATTCCGCAAAGCCTTCCAGCCACCAAACGATATGACCATGAGCTAAGTTGTCGCTGAATGAACCGTATTGGTTGAAACGTGCATCCAAGTAGTGAGTGTACTCGTGCTCAAGGTTCAAAATAGATAGATCTTCGCCATTCGCGTAGCGATAAGCCACGAAACGCGCCGTATTATCGGCTCTTGACGGAGTCCCCTCTAAGTACTGACCACCGTTATCCGTTGTATTGCCAAACAGGAATGAAGAGTAATCAACGTAACTGTCGTTGCTTGCAAACACCGCGACTTCAACACGATCGTTCAAGTCATCCGCCACTGGTTGATTGCCAGTATTCGCAACTTGATGGAAGTCTGCTTCTTTCGCAGCAAGCACTTCACACGCTTTCGCAGCTTGAGCATCGGTGAGATCTTCAGAGCGAATGATGGCAGGTCCCTGACATTCGAAACGATTTGGCATCACGCGTGCTGCTAGATCTTGCTTCGCTTGCTCTAGGTTTAGACCATTCAAACCCTCAGGCGCGTAATAACTCATCATCTCAACGGCGGCAAGCCACAGTTTGTCGTGCTCACTGCCCAATGGGTAACGCTGCATCACCTGCTGCATAACAGCCAATGCTTTGCGTTTGGTTTCTTGATCTGGGCTCGCAAGTAAGCGGCCAGTTTCACGTAATGCATTGAAAACGATAAAGTTTGCATCTGTATCTAACGCCCATGCATTGTCAGAAGCGAATCGCGCTAACGTATCAATATGGTGAGTGTTGTTTGCCATGTAGCGGTAGAACGCATCGTTCGCCGCGTGACCTGCCATAGAGCGGAACAAGTTGTTCAGGCCATCAACCCATTGGGTATCTTTCGCGGTGTCACGGTTAAAGTGCATCAACGCGGCCATCATGCTATCCATGGTCAGCGGCAACTGCTTAACGTTATCAACCATCAAAGTCAG